>JAKLLO010000117.1 GCA_023150095.1 Zoogloea sp.
TGGAAAGCGATCGAATCGATCACGCCGATGATGTCAGCGATCTTCTTCGCGCTCTCCTGGATCGATCCCATGGTCTCGACCACGCGATTCACCATCGCCCCGCCCTGCTCCGCCACCTCGTTGCTGGAGCTGGCGAGGTTGCGGGCCTGCCTGGCGTTTTCGGCGTTCTGCTTGACGGTGGCGTTGAGCTGCTCCATGGAGCTGGCCGTCTCTTCGAGGCTGCTGGCCTGCTCTTCGGTGCGGGCCGACAGATCCGAGTTGCCGGCGGCGATTTCCTGGGCTGCGGTGTTGATGGACTCGGACGCATCCTTGATCTGTCCGACCACCTCACGCAGGCGCTCGACCGTGGTGTTGGTGTCGTCCTTGAGCTGGCCGAAGGTGCCGCCGTAGTCGGCGGTGATCTTCTCGGTCAGGTCACCCCGGGCGATGGCGTTGAGCACCCGGGCAATGTCGTCCAGGTTGGTCGCCACGATACCCATGAGGTTGTTCATGCCGTCGGCGAGCGTCGCAAAGAAGCCCGTCTTGCCCTCGAGGGAGAGCCGGCGGGCAAAGTTGCCAGAGACCGCCGCAGCCATCAGCTCGGCCATCTCCTCTTCGACGCGCACTTCGCTGGTCCGGTCGACCCACTCGACCACCGACCCGAGCCGGGCGCCCTGGGCGTTGAGCACCGGGTTGGCGACAAGGCCGAAGGTACGGCCGCCGATCTTCACCTGGGCGCGGTGCTCGCCGGTGAGACGGCCAAGGATGTTGCGCTGGTGAGCCGGATTCTTGTGGAATACATCGAAATTGCGCCCCACCAGGCCTTCAACGGCAAAGGCCGGCAGCTCCTTGCGGATGTCCGACTCGGCGTGCCGCAGCATGCCGAGCACGGCCGCATTGCAATAGACGATCTGGCCATCGTTGTCGGCGAGCATGATGTTGGTGGAGGCCTTGTCGAGCGCATTGCGCACCCGCAGGTTCGCGGCGGCCACTTCGTGGTCGGCAGCGATCTTGGCCTGCAGGCTGGCCTGCATCCCGTTGAGCAAACCGGCGATCTCGCCGAAGGCGTCGCTCGAACGCACCACCAGCGGCTCGTCGAGCTTGCCGGCACTCATCCGGCTCAGGCCGGACTGGATCTCGCCGATGCTGGTGAGCATCGTGCGGCGGAAGCCGAGGAAGAGATAACCGGCCACCAGCAGACAGACGGCGATCACGCCGATCACCACCAGCCTGACCTGCTCGAGGCGCGCCAGGCGATCCGCCAGGCGGCGGTCGAACTCCTTGGCGGCGATGTCGAACACCGCATAGGCGCTGTCCACGGCACGGGTGCCAGCCTCGAAGACGCGGCCCGGTTCAACGCTGATCTCCGCCGGGCTGAGCACGCTGCCTCGCACCAGATCCACGAAGGCCTGGGTCTCGGCAGCCAGCGCCTTGCCGGGGCCGGCCAGCATGGCGTTCAGGCCGGCATCCTTGCTGCCGGCCTTCGCCACGGCCGCTTCCACCGCGCTGCGGCCGTCGGTAATCCGCTGCGTCAGCACGCCCAGATCAACCCGTTCGCTTTCCACGATCTTCTGGCGCGTGGCGATGCCGGTACCGATCGCCCGCGTCGCGCCCGCATCCTCCGCCAGCGCCGGCAGGCGCGTGGTGAACATGTCCATCAGGTAGTAGGTCTCGAGCTCGGGGTCGAGGGTCGCGTTGGTCACGTCGGCCACGTGGGTGATGAAGTCACGCACCCGGGTGATGTAGGCGGTGTGCAGACGGAAGCTCTCCGGGCCCGACACGGTGACGGCCCGCGCCTTCACGTCGCTCCAGTCCTTCTGCAGGTCACGCCAGCTGGCTTCGGCCTCAGGGCCGATTACATCATCGGCGCTCACCACGTCGCCCGCCTTCAGCGCGGCCTCAATGCGGCTCTCGAGCTCGGTGAGCCGCCCAGCCTGGGCGCCGTTACCGCCAATGACTACCTGCGACACGCCGCGATGGGCCTGGACGGACTGGAGCAGCTCCCTGGCCGGCGTGACCAGCGGCACGGTGCGGGTCTCCAGGCGCGTGAACGCAATCTCTCCCTGAACCCGATCGAGGAGCATGTAGGCAAGAACGATCACCGGCACCATGCCGATGATGCCCAGCAGGGCCAGTTTGCCCTGCACGGACAACCGGTTCATCACACCAGCGGCGGGCGAAAGGATTCCACTCATGACATTCACTTTCAGCTTGAGTTGGGACGGGCAGCGCCTGGATTACTGCGCCACTTCATCAACCAGTGCCATCTCGCTCGAGAGCATCAGGCGTTCGATGTCGACAACGATCAGCATCCGTTCGCCCAGGGCCCCCAGGCCCATGATGTAGGCGGTATCGACCGACGAGGCAAAGTCCGGCGCCGGGCGGATCTGGTCGGGCTGGAGCGCGATGACGTCCGACACGGCATCCACCACCATCCCGACCACGCGGCCGCCGATGTTGAGGATGATCACGACAGTGAAGGGGGTGTATTCGACGACGCCGACCGCGAACTTGATGCGCAGATCGACGATCGGCACGATGGTGCCGCGCAGGTTGATGACCCCCTTGATGAAGGCGGGCGCGTTGGCGATCGAGGTCACCGCATCGTAGCCGCGGATCTCCTGAACCTTCAGGATGTCGATCGCGTACTCCTCGGCGCCCAGGGTGAAGGTCAGCAGCTCCTGGGCAAAGCCGGAACCTTCCGACTCCAGGGCGGCAGCGGTTTGAGTTGCCTGCAACATGGGATGCTCCTCGTTGGCGATAAGGCCTTTACGGCAGCCCCCCATGTTTCTGAAGGCGTCTCGAAGCAGTCGCCCAGCATGAAAAAGGCCGCCCGGAGGCGGCCTTCAGAACAGCGAGCGGAGCCCCTCAGGCGGCCGCCGGCAGCACCCGCCGGGCCATGCCGACGAGCATCGGCACATCGAGGATCAGCGCCACGCGACCATCGCCCATGATGGTCGCCCCGGCCACCCCCGGCACCCGCCGGTAATTGGCCTCCAGGCTCTTGATGACCACCTGGTGCTGGCCGACCAGCTGGTCGATGAACAGGGCCGCGCTCTGGCCGTCGGCCTCCAGCACCACCATGATGCCCTTCGACCAGTCGGTGATCGCGCCCTGGATGCGGAACACGTCGTGCAGGCAGATCACCGGGAGGTATTCGCCGCGAACCTGGATCAGCCGCTCGACGCCGGAGACGCTCTTCATCATGCCGCGCTCGGGCTGCATCGACTCCATCACGTAGCCCAGCGGGATGATGTAGGTTTCGGGGCCCACGCCGACGCTCATGCCGTCGAGGATCGCCAGGGTGAGCGGCAGGCGCACCGTTATGCGGGTGCCGACGCCAGGCATCGAATCGAGCTCGATCCGCCCGCCCATCGCCGAGATGTTCTTTTTCACCACGTCCATGCCCACGCCGCGGCCGGACACCTCGGTGACCTGCTCGGCGGTGGAGAAGCCGGGCTCCATGATGAGCTGCCAGACGTCCTGATCGCTCATCGCGTCGCTCACCGCCATGCCACGCTCCTTGGCCTTGGCGAGGATGCGGGCGCGGTTGAGGCCGGCGCCGTCGTCACCCACTTCGATGACGATGTTGCCGCTCTGGTGGTAGGCCGACAGGGTGATCGTGCCGGTTTCCGGCTTGCCGGCGGCGCGACGCTTTTCGGGGGTTTCGAGGCCGTGGTCGAGGCTGTTGCGCACAAGGTGGGTGAGCGGATCGGTGATGCGCTCGACGAGGCTCTTGTCCATCTCGGTGGTCTCGCCGATCGTCTTCAGCTCGACCTGCTTGCCGAGCTTCTGGGACAGATCGCGCACCACCCGCGGGAAGCGGCTGAACACCACCGAGATCGGCATCATCCGGATCGACATCACGGATTCCTGCAGATCGCGGGTATTGCGCTCCAGCTGGGCCAGGCCGTTGATCAGGCGCTCGAAGATCACCGGATCGACGTTGCTGGCGGCCTGGGTGAGCATGGCCTGGGTGATGACCAGTTCGCCCACCAGGTTGATCATCTGATCCACCTTCTCGACGCTGACGCGGATCGAACCGCTGTCGCCACCGCCGGCCGATCGCACGGCGGGCTTTCTGGCCGCGGGGGCCGGGGCTGGCGCAGGAGCGTCGACGACCACCGCTGGCTCGGGTGCGGCATTGGCGGCAACCGGCGCCGCCTGGGGAAGGGGCTCGAAGAAACCATAAGCCGTTTCGGCAGGGGCCGCGGCGGCGGGTTCCGGATCGGTGAACAGCCCGTAGGGCTCGGGCGCAGCCTGAACCTCGGGCTGGGCCGGCAGATCCGTGAAGAAGCCGTAGGCTTCGCCACCATCGGCCGAGAACGCCGCGGGCGCGTCGCCGGACGTCGGCAGCGGATCGAAGAAACCGTAGGCCTCCTCGAGCGGCTGGAGCATGTCGTGGAAGAATCCGTAGGCTTCGTTCGCGTCATCGGCCAGTTGGCCGAAGGGCTCGATGCGCACCGTCTCGCCATCGGCAACAAAGTCGATCACGCCACGCAGCACGTCGGCGTCGACCTCGGTGGTGATCCGCAGGTGACACTCCGGGTTGTCGGCGGTCGGCATGGCAACCGTGCTCACCACCCCGAAGCTGCCCAGTTCCTCGATGAGATTGTCCAGGCGCGCCTCGGGCGATGCGCCGAGCAGCGAAAAGTACAGGTCAAATCCGGTGACACACACCGGCACGCCGGCCGCAACGGGTTCCGGCACCGGGATCGCGGGCACCGAGGGCGCATCCAGGGCGTTGCACAGGCCCTGCAGGCGATGACAGATGGCCTCTGCCGCCTCCCGGTCAGCCTCGTCCTCACCCCTGTGGGCGGCAAGCAGGTTCTTGAGCACATCCCCCGCAACCAGCGAGGCATCCACCATGTCGTCGGTGAGCGGAGCTTCGCCCTTGCGAACCCGGTCGAGCATGGTCTCGAGGATGTGGGTGACCTCCATCATGTCCTGGAAGCCGAAGGTTCCGCTCGACCCCTTGATCGAGTGGGCCGCGCGGAACAGCGCGTTCACCTCCTCCTCGTCGGGCGCGGCCGGATCGATCGCCAGCAGCAACGCCTCCATACTCGCCAGGTGCTCGGCGGCTTCCTCGAAAAACACCTGGTAGAACTGGCTCATGTCTATGGCCATGCCTGTCTCCCTGACGCGCGAATGTCAGCCTCGGCTTAGCCGATCACCTTCTTGACCACCTCGATGAGCTTCTGCGGGTCGAAGGGCTTGACCAGCCAGCCGGTCGCACCGGCAGCGCGGCCCTGGGACTTCATGGCGTCGGACGATTCGGTGGTCAGCATCAGGATCGGCACCGTGCGGTACTGGGGCATCGACCGCAGTGACTTGATGAGGGACAGACCATCCATGCGCGGCATGTTCTGGTCGGTGAGGACCAGGTTGCAGCCACGGGACTTGGCCTTGTCGAGGCCATCCATGCCATCGACGGCCTCGACGACCTCGTAGCCGGCGCTTTTAAGGGTGAAGGACACCATCTGCCGGATGGAGGCAGAATCATCAACGGTGAGTACGGTCTTGGCCATTGTCATTTCCTAAGGTTCTGAAACTAAAACAAGTCGATTTCGCCATGCGAGACATCCTGCTGGCTCACCGGATTGCCCCCAACGCGCTGCTCGAGCGTCGCCAGCGACGACTGGATTGCCGTGGTGGCACTGCGCAGCGGACCGAAATCACCCACCGCGATGGCGTGCTGGATGCCATCGGTGAGGGTGTCGAACTCGGCCATCAGCTCTTCGAGCCCTTCCACCCGCCGATCCACGTGCCCGATGAGCTGGGACACCAGATCCTGGAACTGCAGCGCGGTGACGGCCCGATTGACCTCCACGTCCATCTCGACGGCCTGCTGGCCGAGCCGGACGATGGCCTTGCCTCGCTGCTGGTTGATCTGCTCGATCGACGCAAGCACCTGCTCCACCTGCTGCTTCGATTCGAGGGCGAAGTTCATGTCGGTGGAGGCCAGGCGCTCGATCGCGTCCTCCGCACCTTCCACGCCTTCGCGCATCGACTTCATGACGACGCTGATCTGCTGGCTGAACTGGGCAGTGCGGGTGGAGAGCTCGCGCACTTCGTCGGCCACCACCGCGAAGCCGCGGCCCGCCTCACCGGCCCGCGCTGCCTCGATGGCGGCATTGAGGGCCAGCAGGTTGGTCTGCTTGGAGATGCTGCTGATCTCGCCGAGGATGCCTTCCACGTCATTGGCCCGCTGGGAGATGCGGTCGGTCATCTCGACCAGCTCCATGCCCAGCTTGCTGTTGAGGATCACGCTATCGACCACGCGCTGCATCACCGACGACGTATTGGACACGAACAGATCGAAGCGCGAACCGGAATCACCATCCTCGTCGTCCTGCGCGAGGCCGACCGCCACGTTCTGCTGGGCCTGCGTTGCCGCAAGCAGGCCATGAAAGCTGGCCATCAGCGTGCCGATGGCGGTGGAGAGCATTTCCTGAACACGATCCACCTCGCTCTTGATCGCCTGGTGCTGACCGCGGAAGGCCTGGGTCGACTCCCTCAGCACGCCCTCGATCGAGGTCAGTTCGTCCGGCGGAATGCCCTGGTTTCGCATGCGGACGTCGTCCTTCACCTGATCGGTCGACACCACCAGCAGCAAGACGCCCCACCCGAATGCCAGTAGGCCGGCACTCACCAGGGTCGCCGTCACGCCCGCCAGGAAGTAGGCGCTGACGCCCACTATCACACCCGACCACAGAAGGCCGAGGAGTATCGCGGTGGTTCGAGAGGGTTTCATTTTGGTTGGTACGATTCAAAAGCTGTCGCGGTCATATCGTCACGAGCACGCTTATTCTTTAGGGCGCCCGGGTAGCCGGATCGCCGGCCCGGCACCAAGGCCGCTGCGGATATCGCCCGCATCGACACCGCTTTCAGTGCTCACATCGAGTTTCTTGTTGCCACCACGCAGCGCTGCCTCGGCTTGCTTGTTAAGCACGATGATGCTGATCCGGCGGTTGATCGGCCCGCCCGGATTGTCGGGATCAAGGGGTAGCGTGTCGGCCAACCCCACGACCCGGACCATCTTTCCTTCCGCCAGCCCGCCGGCCACCAGCTCCCGCCGCGAGGCGTTGGCGCGGTTGGCCGAAAGTTCCCAGTTGGAGAACCCTCGCTCACCGCCGGCGTAACGCGTCGAGTCGGTATGCCCCGACAGGCTCACATTGTTATCCACGCTGTTGAGCGTCGCGCCAATCGAGCGCAACAGCTCCTGGGTATAGGGCTTGAGAGACGCGCTGGACGAGTCGAACATCGGCCGGTTCTGCTCATCGACGATCTGGATGCGCAGGCCTTCGGTGGTGATGTCCAGCAGCAGCTGGTTCTTGAACGGGCGCAGGCTCGGGCTCGCTTCGATGATGGCCTCGATCTGGCCCTTCAGGTCTTCGAGCTTGGCGCGCTCCTTGCGCTCCTCGGCCTTCTTGACGGCCTCCGCATCGTCGTCGCCCACGGGCTTGGTGGCACCCTTGGCCGCCTCGATGTTCATGGAGCGCCGGCCGTCCACGTCGCCGCGCTTCACCTGGCCCACCGAGCGGGTCAGATCCTGGCCGCCACCGGCGATCGGGCTGGTCGCATCACCCGCCCCCGAGCCGCCGCTCATCGCCACCTTGAGGGGCGAATTGAAGAAATCGGCGATGCCCTGCAGGTCACCCTGGGCCGTCGAGCCGAGCAGCCACATCAGCAGGAAGAAGGCCATCATCGCGGTCACGAAGTCAGCGTAGGCGATCTTCCAGGCGCCGCCATGGGCACCGCCGCCGCCCTTCTTGATCTTCTTGACGACGATTGGCTGTTGGGTATCGTCACTCATGACATCGATCCGGCACGCGAAGGAATCCGCGACGCATCACGCCGCATCACCGGGACGCGCATCACTTCTTGCTCTTGATCGCTTCTTCGAGCTCGGCAAAGCCCGGCCGATCGGTCGAGAACAGCACCTTGCGCCCGAACTCCACCGCCACCTGGGGCGCGTAGCCGTTCATGCTCGCCAGCAGCACCGCCTTCATGCACTGGTAGATCTTTCCGCCCTCTTCCACCTTCTGCTCCAGCTGGCCGGCCACCGGCGCCACGAAACCGTAGGAAATGAGAATACCGAGGAAGGTCCCCACCAGCGCGCCGCCGATCATCTTGCCGAGCACCGCCGGCGGCTGGCCCACCGAGCCCATCACGTTCACCACGCCCATCACCGCCACGACGATACCGAAGGCCGGCACTGCGTCACCCACCTTGGAGACCACGTGGGCCGGGGTGTGCGCCTCGTGATGGTGGGTTTCCATCTCGATGTCCATCAGGTTCTCGATCTCGAAGGCATTGAGGTTGCCGCCGACCATCATCCGCAGGTAGTCGCACAGAAAATCCACCGCGTGGTGGTCGGCCGTGAACGCCGGATACTTGGAGAGGATCGGGCTGCCTTCAGGGTTCTCGATGTCACCCTCGATGGACATCAGGCCTTCCTTGCGCACCTTGGCAAGGATCTCGTAGAGCATGCATAGCACATCGGTGTAAAAGGCCTTGTTGTACGGCGAACCCTTGAAGATCGTCGGCAGCGCGGCGATCGTGCCCTTGATGGCCTTCGGTCCGTTGCCCGCGACGAAGCCACCGATGGTCAGACCGACGATCGCGATGTACTCGGTGGGCACCCACAGGGCCGCCAGACTGCCGTGCACGGCATAGGTGCCCAGGGATGCCGCCAGGATGATGACGTAGCCGATGATCAGAAACATCGCCGAAACCTCATTGGGTTGGCGGGCCGCAAGGACGCCCGCCGGATGCGTTAATCTTCACCGGCGATATCGGCCCTGCCTGAAGAAACTTGAGCACCTGACGCAAGCCTGTCGTCGCCCGAATTCACGCAAAAAAATGCCGCCTGACAAAACCGGCGGCATAACCTCATCGTCAATCGAGAGGGAGGTCAGGGCATGGCAACTTCGTTCGCCTGGGCCCGCCGGGTCTTGCCGGCGCGGGACGGCACATGGCACAGGCCGCAGACGTAATCGTGGGTCGGGTCGAAGCCGTGAGAAACAAAGTGCCCGCCGCAGCAGGTGCAACGGGCCAGTTGCAGCAGCTTGGCGTCGAAGAAACGGATCAGCGTCCAGGCCCGGGTGAGGGACAGCACCTGTTCCATCTCGAAGGATTCGATGTGCTCGTTATACAGGCGGTAAGCCTGGATGATGGCGTCGAGCCCTTCGAGGTGCGCGTTGATCTGGACGAAACGGTACAGGGCCATGAACAGCGAGGCATGGATATTCGGCTGCCACGACATGAACCAGTCAGTCGAAAACGGCAGCATGCCCTTCGGGGGTGAGACGCCCCTTACTTCCTTGTAGAGCTTGAGCAGACGTTCCCGGCTCAGGGCGGTCTCGGCTTCAAGCATCTGCATGCGCGCACCCAGGCGGATCAGCTCGACCGCCTTCTGGATGTCCTGCGCTTCCTGCAGCACGCTCTTGTTTCGCACGATGGTCTCCCTCAGCCGATGGCCGGATCAGGCCAGATGGGCAACAGGCCGCCCGGCAGCAAGGATCGCCGCGTGCAGATGCGCCGCGCCGCGCTCACGGCCATGGGACGACAGCAGATCGACCAGCATGGTGTCGTTGAAGCGGAACTGGCAGAGCAGCATGTTCGAATTGGCCATCCGCAGCACCTGGGCGGAACTCAGCCCTTCCAGCACTTCGGCCACTTCTTCGCCAATCCCCAGGCGGTAGATGGCTGCCGCGCGGTCGTCGCGCAGCATTTGCTGAGCAAGCATCAGGTAGGCCAGATTCAGTTCCCTGATCTCGTCATGCATCGTGTTCATGTTCATTTTTGTCTCCTCGACAGACCCTTCGTTATCTGCGGCAAATTCTGCCGTTCACCGGCAAGTCTCGCCATGCGAGGGCTTCGGAAAATTGCGTAGGAGCAAACACGTAAACGAAAGTAAGAAAATGGCCTACGCATACGCCCAAACTGGGCACTGCGCAGGCCATTTTCTGGCTGCAGAACGGCTGACGCAGTAGTTTTCACCACTGCGTCGTGTGCGCTAACGGGGCGGAATCAGCGGCCCCGGGCGCAGGGACTGTGCAGTCATGATGCGGTTCCGGCCCTTGTTCTTGGCGAGGTAGAGTGCCTGATCGGCCCGCTTCACCAGCGCATCCGGATCGGTCATCACCGTGTCGCGGGTTGCCACGCCGATACTCACCGACATGTTGAGGGGCTGACCCGAAACCGTGAGCGGCGCGCTCTCGACCGCAAAACGCACCCGCTCGGCGCACGCCAGCGCCGCGTCAAGGCCGGTGTCCGGACAGATCACCAGAAACTCGTCACCGCCCGTGCGCGCCACGATGTCCTGAGCCCGCAGTGCGCCCTTGATCGAAGTCGCCACCTGCCGCAGCACCGCATCCCCCACGTCGTGGCCGTGGGAGTCGTTGTAGGTCTTGAACTGATCCACATCGATGACCATCCCGGACAGCGGGCGGCGGGTGCGCGACGACACCGACCACTCCTGCTGCATCCGTTCGATGGCGTAGCGGCGATTCGGAAAGCCGGTCAGCGAATCGGTCAGCGCCACTTCCTGCAGGCGCCGGTTGGACACGGCAAGTTCGGCGGCAAACCGACGGATCTCCTCCCGGTCGCGGTCGAGCTCCTGCTGCAGGCGGATCACCCGCTGGCCGGCGCGCAGCCGGGCAGCCAGCACCCGGGGGTTGATCGGCTTGTTCATGAAGTCATCGACGCCGTTCTCGAAGGCTTCGATCAGCCGGTCGTCGTCGTCGAGGCTGGTCATGATCAGCATGTAGATGCCGCGACCGATCTTCGTCTGGCGCAGCGCCCGGGTGAGTTCGAGCCCGCTCATCTCGGGCATGATCCAGTCGACGATCATCAGCTGGGGCTGGAACTCCAGCGCCATCTCCATGCCGACGCGCCCATCCGACGCCTCGAGCACCTGGTGACCGACCGTCTCGAGCACCTTGCGGACCAGCGCCCGCATCGACGCATCGTCATCCACGATCAGCACGCGCATGGCCTGGGACATGCCCAGCGGCAGCGTGAGGGGGTTAGTGCCGCCGGGCATCGACTGCTGTTCGGCCGGCAGCTCTTGCGCCTGCCCGGGCACCTGCTGGACACGCGCCTTCGCCTCGGTGGCCAGCGTGGCGGCAATCGCTTCGCCCCGGCTCGCCAGTTCGCTGAACGGAGGAATATCCAGGGTCTCAAGCTCCAGAAGCGAACCCCAAGCCTGCCATTCCCGCACGACACCATCGCACAGCTCATTGATCGCCACTGGATCGAAGGCCAGCCGCCCGCCAATCTCGAACAGGCGACTCATCAGATTGGGCCGCTCGGCCTCCTCCGCCAGGAAGACCTCGGCGATGAACGACGCCAGATGCAGCGAATGGGCGATCACGAACTCCCGCGAGCCATCCGCATAACCCGACTCCTCCGGCACCTCCGAAAAGAACGCCGGCTCGTGGAAGATCCGCGGCAATCCCCAGTCGGCCAGCATCGCCGAGGTGAGCTCCCGGTGATTGAGCGCAAAAGCCCGCTGCTCCAGCGCCACCAGCGGCAAATCGCGATATTCGAGCGTCTGCTGCAGCACCTTGCAGTAATCCTGCGGATAGAGCGTCGCCAGCGCGAGCTCCCCGATCCGCGCCAGCAGGCCCAGGCAGAAGGTCTCCTCGGCGGCAGCAACGCGGGTTCGCTGGGTAATGGCCTGCATCGCCAGCGCATAGACGAGACAGCTCGTCCAGTAGCGCCCATAGTCGAAGCTCTTGCAGTTGCCGTCCCGATAACTCGACAGCAGGGAAAAACCCAGCGCCAGCGTGCGCACTGCCGGCAGGCCGAGCACCATCAGCGCCTCCTGCACTGACGCGATCGCCCGACGGTTGTAGCCGGTCAGACCGTTGGCCGCCTTGATCAGCCGTCCGACAAAGGCCGGGTCAGTCTTGATGACCCGGGCGAGATCGCCCATCGAACTTTCTTCCTGCTGGATCAAGCGGATGATCGCCAGCGCCACCCCCTTGGGCGACGGAAGATCTCCCGAAGCTTTCAGTTGCTCGAACTTCGTAACGTCGATTGACACAACCATGTAAGTTCCAATTTTTGCCGCAGTCAGGGACTGCACTACTCCGTTTTATCGGTCCTGCCCAGTCACTCTTGAATGTGCGCCAGGTGCACCGCAGCACAGGCGGCAATGGCGACACCTTGAATTAGAATGGCGGAACTGTCCACGCGCACTCTTCGGCCATGAACTTCTGCTCCCACTGTGGCGCCCCTGTCAGCCTCAAAGTTCCCCCCGGCGACAATCTTCCCCGCCATGTCTGCGACCAGTGCGGGACAATCCACTACCAGAACCCCAAGGTCGTTGTCGGCGCAATCGCCACCTGGGAAGACAGGATCCTGATGTGCAAGCGGGCCATCGAACCTCGCTATGGCAAGTGGACGCTCCCTGCCGGCTTCATGGAGAACAGCGAGACCTGCGGCGAAGCCGCGCTTCGTGAGACCCTCGAAGAAGCCGGCGCCCGGGTCGCCCTGGGCCCGATGTTCAGCTTCGTGGACATCCCCCACATCAGCCAGATTCACATCATCTACCGCGCCGAACTGCTGCACCTTGATTTTCAACCAGGTGAGGAGTCACTCGAAGCCACGCTGATGACCGAATCCGAGATTCCCTGGGATGAGATCGCATTCCGCTCGATCGATTACACACTCAGGTGTTTCTTCGACGACCGCCGACGCGATCGATTCGAACTCCACACGACCAGCCTCACACTGCCAATGACGGGTCTTGTCAGCCCTACATCCAGCGAGCGGAAGCCCTGAGCGCCCGTCTCACGAATCATCCGTCGAAAAGACAACCGGCAGCCGGATGGACGCCTCGGACAGTGTGTCACCAACCGGAGCCGGCACCACCCTGACAGCCCTGCCCAGCAGCGCAAGCGCCTTGCGATCGAGCGTCTCGACACCACTGGATGTCGCCAGATGCACCTGAGGCCCGCCGCCACCCAAGCGGATGTCCACCACCGCCGTACCCGTCATTCCAGCGGTCTCAGCCTCCAGCGCCTGCATGCGGACAGCGGCTACAGCGAGCGCGATGCGATACCGGGACAGCGAATGCGCCTTTGCACCCTCATTCTCAAGCAGAACGGATGAAGCTGTCCGCTCAGGCGAGTCCGGCCGCCCACCCGACTTCAACATGTCTGGCGGCGCCTCCTGGTCAGCTTGAACAGCAATATCACTCGACAGCGACCGACCCCGTCTTTCCAAGGACTTGCCTGAAACAGACTGACGGGGAGGTTGATCAACGATCGCCGGTTTCGGCACATCAGCTTCAACCGGGACAGCGTTCTCTTGAGCATCTCTCGCCCCCCGCAAGAGCTGGCGAGGCTCAGCCAGCACTTGCGAAGGAGGAAGCCGGACCAACAGGGCCTGGGAGACGGATCTACTAACGTCGTCAGGAGCCGGCCAGAAGAGCGCCATGTGCAAAAGAACCGATAGCGAGACAAGCAACGACCAATACCGCCAACGCATTCGAGTCTCCTTCTGCATTAGGCAGATTCTATCCCTCTTTTAATTCATGGACTTTAAAGCGTAACACCCCCTGAGGCGTATTGCCTGAGGGGGTGTTGAATGGTGAGTCTGACGATGACCTACTTTCACGCACGCGTGTGCACTATCATTGGCGCGGTCTCGTTTCACGGTCCTGTTCGGGATGGGAAGGG
>JAKLLO010000118.1 GCA_023150095.1 Zoogloea sp.
TGGGTCTTGTTGAAACTGTGGGTGTTGCCGTTTTGTGGGGGCGACTTCAGTCGCCCGCCGCGCCGTGATCAAAGGGCATGCCGTTGATCGGAGTCCGCGGGCGACTGAAGTCGCCCCTACAGGGGTCAGCAGGTGGCGAGGCGCGCGGCCTCCTCGCTGCACTCGTCGAGCAGATGCACGATGGAGCGGTAGGGCAGGCCGGTGGCGTTGGTGAGGCCGATCTCGCAGGTCTGGTTGCTTGAATAGCCGCCGCAGCAGCCGGCGGGCACTTCGAGCTTGCGCAGGGCGTGGGCGTTGAGCTCCGGCACCACGAAGCCCCGGTCGCCGCCGAAGCCGCAGCACTTCACCTCGGGCGGCATCACGGCCTGGGTGGCGCAGGCGGCGGCGAGCTGCTTCAACTTGCTCTCGAACCCCATGCGGCGGGCCGAGCAGTTGAGGTGGATCAGCACCGGGTCGGACTTCTTCTCGAGCATCAGGCGCGGCAGCAGCGCGTCGTGGGCAAACTCCACCAGGTCGAACACCGGCAGGCGTTCGGCGAGGAAGGTTTTCATGCGCAGGCTGCAGGCGCTGGCATCGAGCACGATGGGGTACTTGCCGTTGTCGCTGGCCTTGCGCAGCGCGGCTTCGAGCTGGGCCGACTTGCGGTCGGCGTCGTCGGACATGCCCTTGCTGGCGAAGGACTGGCCGCAGCACAGCTCATTGACGCCTTCCGGGATGATCGGCGCGTAGCCGGCGCGTTCCAGCACGCGGATGACGGTGGCCGACAGCGCGTGCTCGGGCGTGTCGGCACCGAACATGCGGCCGGCGCAGGTGGGGAAGTACACCACCTTGTCGCCGTCGCTGCGGGTGGCGCGGTAGGTGAGAGGCTGCGGCGTGGGCATGCCTTCCTTCCACTTGCCGCCGGTGAGCCGCCCGAGGGCCTTGGGCCCGACGATGGCTTCGGCCAGATGCCCGGCCTTGAGCGCGGTGCGGGCCAGGGCCTGGGTGGCGCCGAAGTGATCCGCGGCGAGCTTGCCGAGCTGGCGGGCCACGCCGGAGAGGTTCTCGCCGCGCACGGCGCGGGTCAGGGCGCCGGTCTCGATGCCCACCGGGCAGGCCGTGGAGCACAGCCCGCAGGTGGCGCAGGTGTCGAGGCCCATGTAGAGGTAGTCCTCGCCCAGCTGGCCCGGGGCCTCGCCGGCGGCCTGGCGGCGCGACAGCTCACGCCAGCCGACGATGCGCTGGCGCGGCGACAGGGTGAGGCCGTGGGACGGGCACTGGGGCTCGCAGAAGCCGCACTCGATGCAGCGATCCACCGGCGCGTAGAGCTGGCCGGCGGCGGGCATGGGCTTGAGGTGCTTGAGGTGGGCCGCGGGATCGTCGTTGATGATCACGCCGGGGTTGAGCAGGCCTTCCGGGTCGAACAGGGCCTTGATCTCCTTCATCAGGCCATAGGCCTGGGTGCCCCATTCCAGCTCGACGAAGGGCGCCATGTTGCGGCCGGTGCCGTGCTCGGCCTTCAGCGAGCCGTCGTACTTCTCGACCAGCATCGCGCACACGTCGTCCATGAAGGCGGCGTAGCGGGCGACTTCGGACTCGATGCCGAAATCCTGGGTGAACACGAAGTGGACGTTCCCCTCCAGCGCGTGACCGAAGATGATTGCCTCGGTATAGCCGTGCTTGGCGAAGAGGGCCTGCAGATCCAGGCAGGCGGCGGCGAGATCCGGCACCGCCACGGCCACGTCTTCGATGATGACGGTGGTGCCGGGCTTGCGCACCGCGCCCACGGCCGGGAAGGTGCCTTTGCGCACGTTCCACAGGCGGTCGATCTCGGCCGGGTTGGTGGTGAAGGAGGGGGCCTCGATCAGCGGATACTGGGCGAGCTCGGCCAGCACCGCGTCGATGCGGCGCTGGAGATCGGCGGCGTCCGGCGCGCGGGTTTCGATCAGCAGCGCGGTGGCGCCGTCGGCCAGGGTCTTGAGGAGCGGCGGCATGCCGGGCTTGTCGGCCACGGCGCGCAGGGAGGCGCGGTCGAGCAGCTCGACCGCGTCCACCGGCTGCTGCTTGAGGCCGACCACCGCGCGGCAGGCGGTCTCCATGTCGGCGAAGAACACCAGCGCGCTGGCCTTGTGGGCGTATTCGGGCACGGTCTGGTAGGTGACTTCGGAGATGAAGCCGAGGGTGCCTTCCGAGCCGATCATCAGGTGCGACAGGATGTCGATCGGGTCGGAGTAATCCACCAGCGCATTGAGGCTGTAGCCGGTGGTGTTCTTGATCTTGTATTTGGTGCGGATGCGCTCGGCGAGGGCGTGGTTGGCGCGCACTTCGTCAGAGAGCCGGGCGAGGCTGTCGAGCAGGTAGCCGTGGCTGGCGTGGAAGGCCGCGCGGCTGGCGGCGTCGCCGGTGTCGAGCAGGGTGCCGTCGGCCAGCAGCACGCGGATCGAGGCCAGCGTGCGGTAGCTGTTCTGGGCGGTGCCGCAGCACATGCCGGAGCTGTTGTTGGCGGCGATCCCGCCGATCTTGGCGGCGTTGATCGACGCGGGGTCGGGGCCGATCTTGCGGCCCAGCGGGGCGAGGCGGCGATTGACCTCGGCGCCGACGATGGCCGGGCCGACCTTGACGGTGGCGCCGTCCGCGGCGATCTGGCAGGTGGCGAGGCCTTCGCCCAGCAGCACCAGCACCCCATCGGTGACGGCCTGCCCGCACAGGCTGGTGCCGGCGGCACGGAAGGTGACCGGGCGGCTGTGGGCGCGGGCCAGCTCCACCACGTCGCGCACTTCATTTTCGTCTTCCACCACCGCCACGACCTCGGGGATCAGGCGATAGAAGCTGCCGTCGGTGCCGTAGGCAAGGCGGCGCAGTTCGTCGGTAATCACGCGGTGGGCGGGGAGCCGTTGGCGCAGGGCGTCGATGAGAGCGGACATGGCGGGTCCTCCCGTCAGGGATGAGGTTTCGGTTGAGGCGGTGGTGGTGGCGGGGCGAGGGATGTCGCCCCGGGGCGGATCAGGCCGCTATTGTCGGTCGCGGACCATGTCCCTCAGCCTTCGTGGAGCGGGTGTCAGGGGCGTGCGGGCGGCGGTCCAGCCGGCCTGCTTTCTGGGGGCGAAGGCCCGGAAACGGCTCGCCAGCCAGCTGAAGGCCCGGTAGCTGCCGGGGCGGCCGTACACGCGCGCCCACATCCTCCACACAAACGTCACCAGCCCGCTGTAGCCGGCGCCCTGGCCGACCATCGCCGGGTTGGCGTGGGGTTCGGACTGGGCTTCCTCGCGCAGGCGGATGAGCAGCTCGGGGATGGGGATCTTCACCGGGCAGACTTCGCCGCAGGCGCCGCACAGGGTGGAGGCGGTGGGCAGCAGGTGGGTCTGCTCCAGCCCCATCATGTGGGGCGAGATGATCTTGCCGATGGGGCCAGGGTAGGTGGTGCCGTAGGCGTGGCCGCCGATGCGGGTGTAGACCGGGCAATGGTTCATGCAGGCGCCGCAGCGGATGCACTGCAGCGTCTTGCGCAGCTGTTCGTCGGCGTAGGCCTGGGAGCGGCCGTTGTCGAGGAGGACCAGGTGCACCTCTTCGGGGCCGTCCTTCTCGGTGGCCTTGCGCGGGCCGGAGATCATGTTGAAGTAGGTGGACACCGCCTGGCCGGTGGCCGAGCGGGTGAGGATGGAGAACAGCGGGGCGACGTGCTCCAGCTTCTCGACCACCTTCTCGATGCCGGTGATGGCGATGTGCACCTTGGGCACCGTGGTGCACATCCGGCCGTTGCCTTCGTTCTCGACGAGGCACAGGGTGCCGGTTTCGGCCACCGCAAAGTTGACGCCGGAGAGGCCGATGTCGGCGATCTCGAACTTCTCGCGCAGCACGCGGCGGCCGATCTGGATCAGCGCGTCCACGTTGTCGGTGTATTGCACGCCGGGGATGTGCTCGGCAAACAGCTTGGCGATCTGCTGCTTGGTCTGGTGGATCGCCGGCATGATGATGTGCGAGGGCTTCTCGCCGGCCAGCTGGACGATGTATTCGCCCATGTCGGATTCGAGGGCGCCCACGCCGGCGGCTTCCATGGCGTGGTTGAACTCGATCTCCTCGCTCACCATCGACTTGCCCTTGACGATCAGCTTGGCCTGATGGCGCTGGGCGATGCCGAGCATGATGGCGTTGGCTTCCTCGGGCGTCTCGGCCCAGTGCACCTTCACGCCGTTGGCGGTGAGATTGGCTTCGAGCTGCTCCAGCAGATCCGGCAGGCGGGTGAGGCTGTACTGGCGGATGCCCTCGGAGAGGCTGCGCAGGGAATCCAGCTCGTCGCCATCCGGAAACTGGGCGGCGCGCTTGGCCATCAGGAAATCCATCGCGCCGCGGAAGCTGCTGCGCAGGTGGGCGTCGTTCACCGCGTCGTGCATGCGCTCCCGCAGGGCCTTGGCGGAGATAAAGGCGATCGGCTTTTCGGTGGCGGCGCTGGCTTGGGGGGTGCTCATTGCGGCGCTCCTTCGGCGTGGGTGACGATCACGATCAGCTCCTTCGGGCCGTGGGCGCCGTAGGCGAGGGTCTGCTGGATGTCGGCGGTCTTGGACGGGCCGGAGATCAGCAGCGCGTTGGTGGGCATGCCCGCCGACCAGCCCTCGGCACGGATCGCGTCGAAGAAGGTGGGCTGGATGGTGCGCGCGTCGAGCAGCGCGAAGTGCACCGGCGGCACCAGCGACAGGGTGCGCGGCTCGGCGTCGGACGGCCACAGGATCAGGCTGCCGGTCTCGGCGATCGCGCCGCGGGCTTGGGTGAAGCCGGCGCCGACGCGGTGGAACAGGTCGGCCTTGAGGTCTTCCACCGTGCCGGCCCACGGGCGGAGCTGGGTGCCGGCGAAGGTGGCGTCATCCAGGCGGCGGCCGGCGGGGGTGTCATCGCCGTAGAGCAGGGTGCCGACGGACTTCTCGACGCACAGCCGGGCCAGCAGCGCGGGCCAGTCGGCTTCGGTGGAGAAATGCACTTCGGCGTGGAAGGCCTCGATGCCGGCCTTGAAGCGCGCGGCGCGCTCGGCGACGGATTCGCCGCGGGCGCGGGGTGCGAAGTGTTCGTCGAGGCTGGGCAGCGGGTTCGGCGTGGCCGGCTGGGCGCCGCGCAGCTTGGCGAGGATGCGGTCGCGGGCGCTCATTATTGCTTTCCTCCAGTACGGCGCAGCAGGAAGGTGGCGAGGTGCTCGCCCGGCAGTGACGGCGTGGCGCGGCCGGCGTTCTGGTCTTCGAGGGCGGCGCGCTTGGTGATGTTGAGCATGCAGCCGCAGTCGGCCGTCACCATCTGCTTGGCGCCGGTGGCCTTCAGGGAGGCGACCTTGTCGGTGACCATCGCGGTGGAGATGTCCGGGTGCTTCAGGGAGAAGCTGCCGCCGAAGCCGCAGCATTCGGATTCGTGATCGTGGATGGCCAGGCTGACGTTGCCGAGGCGCGACAGCAGCTCGCGGCCCACCAGCAGGGTGCCCATCTCGCGGCGGGCCGAGCAGGAAGTGTGCAGCGCGACGGTCGTCGGCTCACCCTGGTCGGGGCGCTTGAAGTCGAGCACATGCACCAGAAACTCGGCCAGCTCGAAGGTGCGGGCCGAGATGGCGGCGGCGCGGGCGGCCAGGCCGGCGTCGTCGCCGATGACCTTCTCCCAGTGCCAGCGGATCATCCCGGCGCAGGAGCCGGACGGCACCACGATGGGGTAGTCCTCGGGGAACAGGTCGAGCTGGGCGGCGACCACTTCGCGCGCCTCGGCCGGAAAGCCGCTGGTGTAGGCCGGCTGGCCGCAGCAGGTCTGGTTGTCGGGGAAGATCACCCGGATGCCTTCCCGCTCGAGCAGGGTGATGGCGTCCATGCCCGCCTCGGGCACGAAGAGATCCACCAGACAGGTGGCGTAGAAATACACCGCCTGCGGGCGCGGGGGATAAGTGCGCGCGGAGTGTCCGGCGCCGTGGGTCAGGCTACTCATGGGTCTCCTCCAGTCCTTGCCGCTTGGAAACGGAATTCTGTTCCGTCGCTGCAGCTATTGGCCAGATGATTCTGGGTGTTGTCGGTAAATTGGTAAGACCAATTAATCCGATGAAGGAAAATCTACCCGTGCGCCCTGGCGAAGTCAATCATCTACATGAGTCAAACTACTGATTCTTGGGTGATCTAGGGGTAAACGACTAGGTTTTCCGCCCTGCTGGCTTGAGGTTCATCAAGACTTGGAGTTAGTATTTTGGTCAGACCAATTTTTAGGGTGAAATGACCATGGCGAAAATCGCCGTCCAGCGGCTCTCCGACACCATCGCCCACGAACTCGAACGGCGCATCCTCGAAGGCGCCCTCAAGCCCGGCGATCGCCTGCAGCCCGAGCGCGAGCTGGCCGCCGAGCTGGGGGTGTCGCGTCCGTCGCTGCGCGAGGCGATCCAGAAGCTGGTGTCCAAGGGGCTGCTCCACAGCCGCCAGGGTGGCGGCACCTATGTGACCGACCGGCTCGACGCCGGCTTCACCGACCCGTGGGGCGAGATGCTCCGCCAGCACCCGAACATCCAGGTGGACCTGCTGGAGTTTCGCGGCATGCTCGAATCCGAGGCCGCCGCGCTGGCCGCGCGCCGCGCCACCGACGCCGACATCCAGCGCATCGGCGAGGCCTACGCGCGGGTCGAGGGGCTGTTCGCCCAGGGGCCGTCGGCCGAGGTCTTCGAGGAGCAGGTGCGGGCCGACCTGGCCTTCCACCAGGCCATCGCCGAGGCCGCCCACAACGTGATGATCGGCCACCTCACGGCCAGCCTGTTCCGCGTCACCCACGACCACATCGACCGCAACCTGCGCCACCTGCGCCGGCTGGAAGACGACTGGCAGGAGCTGCGCGGCCAGCACGCGGCGATCTGGGACGCGGTGAAGCGCCGCGATCCGGTGGCCGCCCAGGCGGCGGTGCGCCGCCACATGACCTTCGTCGAGGAGAGCATGCTGGCCCGCGCCCAGCACGAAGAGCGCGAGAGCCGCGCCCGGGTGACGCGCAAGCTGGCTCCCCAGGGCGCCTGAGCGGTGCGCCCATTGGCGCCGGATGTGGGTAATTGTCGAGCGTCTGGCGACCGGCCGACCGCTAGAATCGCCGCTTGCCCACCACGTCGTCATCCTCTGCCCCGATGCACACCCTCGAACAGCTGCGTTCCGGCGCGCTCGCCGGCGCCCGTCACCTCAAGCTCGCCTGTGGCCTGAAGGAATTTCCGCAGGAAATCTTCGAGCTCGCCGAGACGCTGGAGATCCTCGATCTGGCGGGCAACGCGCTCACCGCGCTACCGGATGACCTGCCGAGGCTTACCAGGCTGCGGGTGCTGTTCTGCTCGGGCAACCCCTTCGAGGTGCTGCCCGAGGTACTCGGCGCGTGCCCCGCGCTGCAGATGATCGGCTTCAAGTCGTGCCGTCTGCACACGGTGCCGGACGCCGCCCTGCCGCCCGCCCTGCGCTGGCTGATCCTCACCGACAACCGCATCGAAACCCTGCCCGCCGGCATCGGCCGGTGCACCGGGCTGCGCAAGCTGGCGCTGGCGGGCAACCGGCTCACCGAGTTGCCGCCGGAGATGGCGGCGTGCACGTCGCTGGAGCTGCTGCGCATCGCCGCCAACCGCATCGCCGCCTTCCCCGACTGGCTGCTCGATCTGCCCCGGCTGACCTGGCTGGCCTACGCCGGCAACCCGTTCTGCGCAACGCTCGACGCCGCCTGGCAGGCCGAGGCCCACACCCGGCCGGTGCCGTGGGCGGCGCTGGCGACGGACGGCATCCTCGGCGAAGGCGCGTCCGGGGTGATCCACCGGGCTGCGTGGTCGGCGCCGGAAGGCGCGCGGGCCGTGGCGGTGAAGCTCTTCAAGGGCGAGGTGACCAGCGACGGCCTGCCGGCCAGCGAGCGGGCCGCCTGCGTGGGGGCGGGCGCCCACCCGCAGCTGATCCCGGTGCTGGGCGAGGTGGAGGGCCACCCGGCCGACACCGCGGGGCTGGTGATGGCGCTCATCGACCCGGCCTTCCGCAGCCTCGCCGGGCCGCCCAGCCTGGATACCTGCACTCGCGACGTCTATCCCGCCGGCACCTGCTTCACCCCGGCGGTGGCCCTCGCGATTGCCTGGGCGATGGCGTCGGTGGCGGCGCACCTGCATCAGCGGGGCATCGTGCATGGCGATCTGTACGCCCACAACATCCTGCACGACGGGGCAGGGCGGGTGTTTCTCGGCGATTTCGGCGCGGCGTCCTTTGTCTCGCCGGCCGACCCGGCCCGCGCCCGCCGGCTTGAGCAGGTGGAGGTGCGCGCCTTCGGCTGCCTGCTCGAAGAACTGGCCGAGCGCACGGCGCCCGGTGTGCTGTGCGACGGGCTGGCGGCCCTCGCCGCGCGTTGCCTCGGGGCGGTGCCGGCGCTACGGCCGGGCTTCGACGAGATCGCCCGCCATCTGGATGGGCTGGCCGCGACAGCTTGATTGCATGACGCTGGTTGGGGTGTCGTGACAAAAGTCAGCCTGCAGGCGCGCCGCAAGTTGTAAGATCAAGTCACGAGAAAAAGGCAAACGGGGTGAGAACCCCGGACGCAAAGCTTCGGATCCTAACCTGCACGCAGGAAGGATGGCCGGGTTCCCTCAGCGCTGGTGTGTTCGCACCCGCGTCGGTTTTCCGTGCTGTCCGCACTTTCTCCTTCGTGTCTTGCCGATCCAGGCCGTTCGCTGATCCCGTCAGCCGTCCTGACGCCTTCTCTCGTGCGTTTCGTACGCGATCTTTCCATTTGCGCCGCCCGTCGGCGGGAGAACGACATGAGCAAGGACAACAAGAAAATTCTCATCGCAGCCGGCGGTATCGGCATCGTTGTGGCGGGCTGGCTGGGGGCCAGCGTCTATGTGGGCAGCGTGGCTGAGCGCGAGATCCGCGCCTTCGCCGCCAAACCCTCGTCCGAGACCGGGGTTCGCGTCCGCAATCTTCAGCACAGCAGCGGGCTGTTCTCGGCCACCGGCTCGTTCGGGCTGGAGGTGGTGGATCAGTGTTCCAGCGGCGAGGGCGGCCAGCGCCCGGCGCTGGAGGTGGAGTATTCCCTCGCCAACCTGGTGCTGCCCGCCGCGCCCCTGCGCGTGACCTGGAGCGCCAAGCCCACCGGCGAGCTCGCTGCCGCGCTGGCCGAACTCTTTGGCCCCAGCCTCAAGCTGCAGGGCAACGGCGACGTGAGCTACGGCGGCGATTTCCGCTCGGCCATGTCGCTGCCCGAACTTGCCCTCGACCAGGGCGGCCAGAAGCTCACCGTGGCGCCTTCCAGCGGCAGCCTCGCCGTCGGCAAGACCGCGCTGGCGGTCAGCTGGGGCATCGACAAGCTGCTCACCCGCGGCAACGGCGAAGCCGTCGAGCTGGGCAAGATCGCCCTCGACGTGGATCTGAAGAACCGTTATCTCGGCACCGGCTCGTCGTCGCTCTCCATCGAGCGCATCGCCACCAGCCACGGTTCGGCCGAAGGCTTCCGCCACGCCACGCTGGTGACCGAAGACGGCGAGCGCCTCAACGCCCAGGTCACCGAGAGCCTGCGCGCCGCGTCCTTCGGCGGCGAGACGGTGAAGGACCTGACCCTCGAGATGGCGATCCGCAACCTCGACAAGCGCAGCATCGAGACCATCAGCCGCCTGTTTGGCGACACCTGCGGCCTGCAGAACATGACCTCGGACGAGGACGAAACCTTCCGCAAGGCCCTGCGCACCCTGATGACCCAGGGCTTCTCCTTCGGCATTCCCAGGCTCGCCGGCACGGTGGGCCAGGGCAGCCTCGACGGCAAGCTGATGATCGAGGCCAGCAAGTCCCTGTCGCATTCGGCGCCGATCTCCCTGGCGAGCATGCTCAAGGCCTCCGGCGAAGTGGTGCTGAAGGGCAAGGTGCTGGATGAGGGCAAGCTGCAGACGGCGCTGGGCATGGGCTTCACCCAGGGCCAGGACGGCAGCGTGAAGGGCAGCTTCGAATACGCCGAGGGCGTGCTGCGCACCAACGGCCGGATCTTCGACGGCAGCGCCGTGCAGGCCAGCCTGGGGGGCGCCGACCAGATGCTCAACGCCTTCCTCGACAAGCCGAAGCTGGCCGCCAACGCCGCGCAAGCCGAATCCCTGCAGGCGCCCGCGCCGATCATCGCCGACGAGGAGCCCGAGGTCGCCGAAGCGCCGGCCGCTGCGCCCGCCGCAGCCCCCGCGCCCGTTGCCGCGCCGCCCGCCCAGCCGGCGGTGCTGCCGGTTCCGCCGGTGTCCCTCGCGCCGGTGGCCCAGCCGGGCGTGACAGCGGCCAACTGCACGTCGGCTCGCCAGTGCCTGCTCCAGACCCTCGGCGCCGCCACCCGGGAAGACACCGCCACCGTGTTCGCCGTGGCGGCCCGCATCGAAGAGCTGGGCAAGCCGGCGCCGGGCAACCGGGTGGTGTCCCGCAAGCTCAATACCGAAGGCCTGGAAGCCCTGAAGGCTGAAGACCCAGCCCGCGCCGCCGAGCTGTTCCGCAAGGGCCTCGCCGAAAACCCCCGCGACGTGGAGCTGGCCGGCAACCTGGGCTTTGCGCTGGTCAAGGCCGGCAAGCCCCAGGAAGCCGCCGAGGTGCTCACCGCCGCCCTGCAGCTCGACCCGCGTCGCAGCTCCACGTGGACGCCGCTGGCCGAAGCGCTGGCCCTCTCCGGCCGCAAGGACGAGAGCCAGGCCGCCCTGTGGGTGGCTTACCAGTGGTCCGGCAACCGGGAGAAATCCCTCGCCTTCTACACCGACCGCGCCGAGAAGGAGCGCGCCACCCGCCCGGCCCTGGCCGACATGTACGGCACGGTGCTGGCCTGGGTGGCCGAAGGTCGCAAGCCCAAGCTGGCTGTCGGCGCCGGCTGACCGGCCTGGCCTGCGCCCGACGCCATGCCGGCGCGCGGGCCCGCATCACCCCCGGAGGGTTGTCGCGCAGGCGGCAGCCCTCCTTGCTTTTGGGTCGGGCGGCTTGACGGATCATCCGGCCGGCATGAACATCCGGGGCGAACTGTCGGCCGGGCGCGGGGTCAGACCACTCCGGGCCCCGCGGGGCCGCAACCTTGCACAACACGGTGTGATGCCGGCATGAACGATCAACTCAAGCTGAGACCCCTGGAGCGGGAAGACCTGCGCTTCGTCCACGAGCTGGACAACAACGAGTCGGTGATGCACTACTGGTTCGAGGAGCCCTACGAGGCTTTCGTCGAGCTGTGCGACCTCTACGACAAGCACATCCACGACCAGAGCGAGCGGCGCTTCGTCGTCGAGCGCGACGGGGTGCGGGTGGGGCTGGTGGAGCTGGTGGAGATCAACCACATCCACCGCCGGGCCGAATTCCAGATCATCATCTCGCCCGAACATCAGGGCCGCGGCTACGCCACCCAGGCCACCCGCCTGGCGATGGGCTACGCCTTCACGGTGCTCAATCTCTACAAGCTGTTCCTGGTGGTGGATGTGGAGAACACCCGGGCGGTGTCGGTTTACAAGAAACTCGGTTTCACGGAAGAGGGGATCCTGCGCCATGAATTCTTTGTCGATGGTGTCTATCGGGACGCCTACCGGATGGCGGCCTTCCAGCCCGACTACCTGGCGCAGCGGGGCTGAGCGGGCCCGTCGCGCGGCGCTGGGCGCGGCCGTCCTGGCCTGGGCCGGGCTGGCGATGGCGGCTCCGGCCCAGCCGGATCTGCCGCCCGCCCGCAAGGTGGCCGTGGCGGCCGGGGCGACCCAGGCGCTGTCGGGCACGCTCAGGGGCTACCAGCTCGCCGACTACCTGATTCCCCTGGAAGCCGGCCAGTCGGTGGTGATGCGGCTCAGGAGCAGCAACCCGAGCGGCTACTTCAATGTGGACGCCCCGGGCGCCACCGATGGCGCGATGTTCATCGGCAGCACCTCGGGCGACCGTTTCGAGACCATCGCCCCGGTGAGCGGTGACTATCTCGTTCGCGTCTATCTGATGCGCAATGCGGCCCGCCGCAACGAGGTGGCGCGCTATACCCTGTCGGTGCGGGCCGGGGCCCATCCGGGCAAGGCCCCGGCGAGCGACGCGCAGGTGGCGGGCACGCCCTTCCACGCAACCGCGGAGATCCGCTGCATGCCGGCCGGCGGCCCGGCAAGCACCTGCGAGGCCGGCGTGATGCGCCGCGAGGCGGGTGCTGGCACGGTGCGGATCACCCTGCCCGGCGGTGCCGTGCGCCACGTGGCCTTTGCCGGCGGCAAGGCCGTGTCATCCGACGGCCCGGCCGGCCTCGAGGTGGAGCGTGCCGGCGACACCTCGGTGATCACCCTGGGCAGCGGCGACCGCATCGAGATCCCCGACGCCCTCGTCACCGGCGGCTGAGGGCCGGCTGTTGAGCCCGTCTCTGCGCCCGCCGCACGCCCGGCCCCGGGCCGCAGGCTGCGATAATCCACCCTTTGCCTTGCGGGCCCGCCCATGTTCTACGGCATCACCGATCTGACGACCTTCGTGCTGGGGACGATCTTCATCGTGCTCCTGCCCGGCCCCAATTCGCTCTACGTGATGACGGTCGCCTCCCGCTGGGGCGTGGCGGCCGGCTATCGCGGCGCCTGCGGGATTTTTCTGGGCGACCTGATCCTGATGATCCTGTCGGCCACCGGCGCCGCCTCGCTGCTGCAGGCCACACCGGCGCTGTTCATGGGGCTGCGCTACGCCGGCGCGGTGTATCTGGTGTGGCTGGGGATCGGGCTGCTGCGGGCGGGGCTGCGCTCCTGGCGGGGCGAGGCCGACGAGGCCGCGCCCGTTACGCCGCCGCGGGACGCCTCCCATCCTTTCCGGGTGGCGCTGCTCATCAGCCTGATGAACCCCAAGGCGATCCTGTTCTTCGTGTCCTTCTTCATCCAGTTCGTCTCTCCGGGCTACGACCATCCTGAGCTGTCCTTCCTCATCCTCGGCGTGATCGTCCAGTTCTTCAGCGCGCTCTACCTGTCGGCGCTGATCTTCGGCGGCACCCGGCTGGCGGACGTGTTCCGCCGCCGTCGGCGCCTGTCGGCCGGGGCAACCGGGAGCGTGGGTGGGCTCTTCATCGGCTTCGGCCTGCGGCTGGCCGGCGCCGGGGCGGGCTGAACGCCTGCCGCCGGGGCGTTGTTGATTCGCGCGCCTGGGGCGACGGCCCCCATCGACGCTGGCCGATCCATGAAAAAACGCCCCGTGGCCGATCAAGCCACGGGGCGTCTGGTCTTGCTGCCGGTCACGGCCGCCACGGGGGCGGCGCGTGGGGCGCGCGTCAGGCGGTCATGCGCACGGCCTGGGCGTTACGGAAGGCGTCGAGCCGCTCGGCCTGCAGCTTGCGGGCCACGGCCAGGTTTTTCTCCTTCACGTGGCCGAAGCCGCGGATCTCGTCCGGCACGCTGGCGAGGGCGACCGCCGCTGCGTGGTTGCTGGGCGAGAGTTTGGTGACGATCTCGTCGAGGGTCTTGATGTACTCGTCGATCAGGTCACGCTCGGTGCGGCGCTCCTCGGTCTTGCCGAACAGATCCAGCGCACCGCCGCGCAGCTTCTTCAGCCCGGCCAGACGCTGGAAGGCCTTGAACATCCACTGGCCGTACTGCTTCTTCTGCAGGTGGCCGGTCTTCGGATCGCGGTCGGCCAGCAGCGGGGGCGCCAGGTTGTACTTGACCGTGTAGCCGTGCTTGAACTGCGCGTCGAGCTGGGCCAGGAAGGCCGGATCGGTGTGCAGGCGGGCGACTTCGTACTCGTCCTTGTAGGC
>JAKLLO010000119.1 GCA_023150095.1 Zoogloea sp.
CTGCCGCCGCCGCGTCGAGCGGGCACATCTCCGGCCCCGCCTTCATGACCGGGCTCCCATGCCATTGCACGCCAACTCCAGCATGCGCGCCAGCTCCACCTCCAGTGACAGGCCGTCCTCGGTCAGCCAGCGCAGCAAGGTCGCCAGATGGGTGAATTGCAGATAGCCCGCCAGCAGCGCGGCCGGGATGTCGCTGCGCAAGGCGCCGGCGGCCTGCCCCTGGGTGATCAGCTCGGTGAAGATGCGATCCATTCCGCTGCGCTCGCGCCTGTCGGTGGCCAGCTGCGGGTCGGCCAGCCGGAAGCGCACGTAGGGCAGCAGGTAGCCACGCCGGCTCTCACACCAGCGCGCCTGCAGCCGGAAGAAGCACGCCAGCCGCGCCGGACCCGGCGACGCCGCAGCCATATCGGGCTGGATCACCGGCCAGGCGGCGTGCAGCTCCCGGTGGAAGCGATGGCGCAGGAGCGCCTCCTTCACCGGAAAGTGCTTGTAAAGCGTGCCCTTGGCCACGTCGGCGGCCTCGGCGATGCGCTCCATCGTCACAGCATCGAAGCCGTCAGCCTCGAAGAGCGCCCAGGCGGTGTCGACCAGGTGGTCGAGCTGCTGCAGGCGCTTGCGCTCGCGGCGGCCGGGCTCCGCCAGATCGGAATGACTCGCCCCGCCGCCCTCCGGCATCGAAACGTCGCCCCGGTGAATTTTGTGCGTCATGCCGGCTTCCTTAGCGATACGATGGATAAAACTATACGTCGTTCACTATTTTTGGGCAACATGACGGCGAGGGCACCCCAAACGTAAAAAGGCCCATGCTTACGCATGGGCCTTTTCGGATATCGGGGTGGTGGAGGGGGAAGGATTCGAACCTTCGAAGGCAGTGCCGTCAGATTTACAGTCTGATCCCTTTGACCGCTCGGGAACCCCTCCACGGGGTGCTGCAGATTAAAAATGCCAACAGGCATTGCCTGCTGGCATTTTTGAAACCGGTGGTGGACCGAATGAGGATCGAACTCACGACCTCCGCATTGCGAACGCGGCGCTCTCCCAGCTGAGCTATCGGCCCACGTAAGCCGCGCATTATAGCGGCGGTTTTTTCAGCTGAAAAGCCCCTTTTTTCAGGTTTCGTCGTCTTCGCCGGAACCCACCGCCGCACGCCCCAGGCGGTCGATGACGGCGGACCATTCCGGGCTGGCCGGCGGGGCTTCGACGAGGATGCGGCGGCAGCCGGCGGTGTCGAGATCCCGCAGCGCGGCGTAGAGATCGTGGCCGTAGGCGGCGGCATCAATCGCGGCCGCAACCCAGCGCACACCATCCTGCAGGCTGTCTGGCCGAGGCATGCGGGCCAGCACGGCATCGCCCGGCTGGAGGGCCACCAGCAGATCGGCGCCCGCAACCAGCTCCAGCGGCGTGCGCGGCGCGTAGTGGGCGGCCAGGGCGCCGGACACCCGGGGCGCGACACTACCGCCCTGCCCGGCTTCGTCTTCGCCACGCAGGCGCGGGCGACGGCCGATGACGCGGGCGATGTCGTCCACGCCGATGGCGCCGGGACGCAGGATCACCGGCACGTCGCGAGACAGATCGAGGATGGTGGATTCGAGACCAACCTGGCACGGGCCGCCGTCGAGGATCAGCGGCACGCGGTCGCCGAGCTCTTCGCGCACGTGGGCGGCGGTGGTGGGGCTGATGCGGCCGAAGCGGTTGGCCGAGGGCGCCGCGATGCCGCCACCAAAGGCGCGCAACAGCTCGAGCGCCACCGGATGGTTCGGCACGCGCAGGCCGACGGTATCCTGCCCGCCAGTGACGAGATCAGGCACGTCTTCGTGCTTTTTGAGGATCAGCGTGAGCGGGCCGGGCCAGAAGGCGCGGGCCAAGGCGATGGCTTCCTTGGGGATCGCCCGCGCCCACACCGGCAGTTGCTCGGCGTCAGGCAGGTGGACGATCAGCGGGTGATCGGACGGGCGGCCCTTGGCGGCGAAGATCTTCGCGCAGGCATCGGGGTTCATCGCGTCCGCACCGAGGCCATAGACGGTCTCGGTGGGCAGGGCGACGAGGTCGCCCAGGCGGAGCAGCGCGACGGCCTGCTGGATGTCGTTCATGCCGCTGGCGGAATCAGTCGCCCAGCACGCCGATGGCGGCGCGGGCGGCCAGGGCCTTGGCGAGCACGTCGGCGGCATCGCTACCGACCACCGTAAAGTGGCCCATCTTGCGGCCGTGGCGGGCGTGGTGCTTGGCGTACAGGTGCAGCTTGAGGCCGGGCACGGCGTGGAGAATCGACCAGTCGGGCTCGCGGTAGCGGCCGTGGGGCTCGCCGCCTTCGTACCACAGCTCGCCGAGCAGATTAACCATCACCGAGGCGCTGTGCTGGGTGGTGTCGCCCAGCGGCAGGCCGCACAGGGCGCGCACCTGCTGCTCGTACTGGCTGGAGACGCAGGCGTCGATGGTGTGGTGGCCGCTGTTGTGGGGGCGCGGCGCCATCTCGTTGACGAACAGCTCGCCGCGGCTCACGAAGAACTCGACCGCCAGGGTGCCGATGAAGCCCAGGCGCTCGGCGATGCGCTCGGCGTACTCCTGGGCAGAATCGCGCAGGCAGCCGCTGGCGCGGGCCGGGGCGATGGAGACATCGAGGATGCCGCGGGTGTGCTGGTTCTCGACGGTCGGGAAGCACTTGACCTTGCCGTTCTCGTCGCGGGCGAGCACCACCGAGACTTCGTAGTCGAGCGTGAGCATCTGCTCGAGCACGCAGGCTTCGTTCTTGAACTGATGGAAGGCGTGCAGGGCCTCGGCGGCATTGGTGACGCGGGCCTGGCCCTTGCCGTCGTAGCCGAAGCGGGCCACCTTGAGGATGGCCGGATAGAGGCTGGCCGGCGCGGCGGCGATGTCGGCTTCCGACTGGATCACCGCGAACGGACCGTGGGGCAGGCCGTTGTCGCGCAGGAAGGATTTTTCGGCGATGCGGTTCTGGCACACCGCCACAGCCGACGCGCCGGGGCGCACCGGGACGAACTTGGCGAGGTAATCGAGCGTTTCCGCCGGCACGTTCTCGAACTCGGTGGTCACCGCGGCGCAGGCGTCGGCCATCGCATCGAGGGCGGCGAAGTCGTCGTAACCGGCCTGCAGGTGGCTGTCGGCGATCAGCCCGGCCGGGCTGTGGGGATCGGGGTCGAGCACCCAGACCTTGTAGCCCATTTCGTGGGCCGCGGCGACGAAGAAGCGGCCAAGCTGGCCGCCGCCGAGCATGCCGAGGGTGGCGGGCGGGAGGATCATCGCGTCAATCCTGGAATCAGATCGGGTCGAGGGTCATGGCCAGCACGCTGGCGGTCTGCTCGGCACGGAAGGCGTCGAGTTTGTCGGCCAGGGCGGCATCGGTGGCAGCCAGCAGCGACACGGCGAAGAGGCCCGCGTTGGCGGCGCCGGCTTCACCGATGGCGAAGGTGGCCACGGGGATGCCCTTGGGCATCTGGACGATGGAGAGCAGCGAATCCTTGCCCGACAGCGCCTTGGACTGCACCGGCACGCCCAGCACCGGCAACGTGGTTTTGGCGGCGATCATGCCCGGCAGGTGGGCGGCGCCACCGGCACCGGCGATGATCGCGCGAAGGCCGCGCTCGCGGGCTGCTTCCGCGTACTCGAACATCAGGTCCGGGGTGCGGTGGGCCGAGACGACACGGGCCTCGAAGGGCACGCCGAACTCCTTCAGCACCTTGGCCGCAGCCTGCATCGTGGGCCAGTCGGAGTTGGAGCCCATGACGATGCCGATCACCGGCGAGGAGGTTTGGGTCAAGGTGGAAGAGGCGTTCATTGCGTGTCCAGACTGTGTTCAGAATGCGCCCGAAGGCGCGGACCGGGCATCAGCCCTTGAGTTTGGCGAGGCTGCGTTCGGCCGACACCACGGTGTTCACCAGCAGCATCGTGATGGTCATCGGGCCCACGCCACCGGGAACCGGGGTGATGGCGCCAGCGACTTCCTTGGCGGATTCGAAATCCACGTCGCCGCACAGTTTTCCGTCCGGCAGGCGGTTGATGCCCACGTCGATCACGGTGGCGCCCGGCTTGACCATGTCGCCGGTGACGAACTTGGGCTTGCCGATGGCGGCCACGAGGATGTCGGCGCGGCGGGTGTGGAAGTTGAGATCGCGGGTGCCCGAGTGGCACACGGTGACGGTGGCGCCAGCGGCGGTGAGGAGCATCGCCATCGGCTTGCCGACGATGTTGGAGCGGCCGATCACCACGGCTTCGGCGCCGCGCAGGGGCATCTCGATGCTCTTGAGCATCTCCATCACGCCGTTGGGCGTGCACGGCACGAAGGCTTCCTGGCCTTGCGACAGGCGGCCGACGTTCTCGGCGTGAAAACCATCCACGTCCTTCTCGACGTCGATCGCTTCCAGCACTTCCTTCTCGTCGAACTGCTTGGGCAGCGGCAGCTGCACCAGAATGCCGTGCACCGACGGGTCGGCGTTGAGCTCGGCGATCTTGCCCAGCACATCGGCGGGCGCTGCATCCTGCGGATATTCGAACTTGAGGGACTTGATGCCGGCCTTCTCGCAGCCAGCCACCTTGTTGCGCACGTAAACAGCCGAAGCCGGATCGCCGCCGACGAGGATCACCGCCAGACAGGGCTGGGTGCCCTTTGCGGTCAGTTCAGCCGCCTTCGCGGCGAGTTCTCCGCGGAGTTTCGCGGAAAGCGCGTTGCCATCGATGATGCGAGCCGTCATGCCTGCGCCCCTCAGGAAAAACCCGAGAGTCTACCACGACTTAGCCGCGGTTCACGCTCCCGGCGGCGCGGCGCAGGGCAGACCGCACGAAGCGTCGGCCGCCCCGCAACGCACCGCTCAGCCCACCAGCGCCGCCGCCCGCTCCCGCCCCGCGTCGAAGGCGCGCCTGTTCACGTCGCGCTTCTCGGGCTTGCGCTGGGCAAAGCGCGCATCCACCGCATCCCGCAGCACCTCCGCGGGGAAAGGCAGGTGATCCGACATCGCCCCCAGCATCACCGTGTTGCCGAGGCGGATGTCGCCGAACTCCAGCGCGATCTCGGCGGCGTCGAAAGCCTGCAGCGGCACGCCCAGGGCGCGCAGCTGGCCGACCGGATCGTCGGGATAGTCGAACACGCCGCACTCCACCACCGGCGGTGACAGGCGCGAGGTGTTGGTGAGCACCGGCGCGCCCGGGCGCAGCATGTGGGCCCAGCGCAGCGTTTCGGCGGCTTCGAAACCCACCAGCAGGTCGGCCTCGCCCTGGGCGATCTGGGGCGACAGCACCCGCTCGCCAAAGCGCAGGTGCGACACCACCACGCCGCCCCGCTGGCTCATGCCGGCCACTTCGGTCTTCTTGGCGTCGAAGCCGAGGGCGAGCGCCGCTTCGGCCAGGATCTCGGTGGCCGTCATCACGCCCTGGCCGCCGATGCCGCACACGAGGATGTTGGTGTTCTTCTGCATTGCCCTGCCCCCCTCAGTTTCGGCTCATGAAACGCACCGGCACCACCGGCGCGGCGTGGACGATGGCCTTCGGCGCGCAGGGCTGGACGCACAACCCGCAGCCCGTGCAGGCGCTGGTCTCGATGCGCACGAAGGCCAGATCGACCTCCTTGCCCGACGGCTTGATGGCCTTGTCGCGGCGCGTCACGTGGATCGCCGGGCAGCCCACCTCCAGGCAGTTGCCGCAGCCGGTGCAGGCGTCGTCGATCACCGCGTAGGGCGGCGTCTTCTTGTAGTCGTCGATGAGCACACAGGGCCGGTCGGTGATGATGACCGAGGGCTCGTCGATCTTGGTCTCCTCCCGCAGCGTCTTGAAGAGCACCGGCAGCTGGTAGGGATCGACCACGCGGATGCGCTCCTTCTTCACCCCGAGCGCCTCGCACATGCGCGGAAAATCCACCCGCGGCGCTTCGGCCCCGTGGATGTCGCGGCCGGTGGCCGGGTTGTCCTGCCCGCCGGTCATGCCCACGGCGCGGTTGTCGAGGAGCAGCACCGTCACGTTGCCGCCGTTGTAAGTGATGTCGAGCAGGCCCTGCATGCCCATGTGCATGAAGGTGGAGTCGCCGATCACCGCGACGATCTTCTTGTTCTTGTCGACCTCGCCGCGCGCCTTGTCCATGCCCAGCGCCATGCCCATCGAGGCACCCATCGAGATGCAGGTGTCGAGGGCATTCCACGGGTGGCCGGCGCCCAGGGTGTAGCAGCCGATATCGCCGGAGATGATGATGTTCTTGAGCTGCGACAGCGTGTAATAGATGCCCAGATGCGGGCAAGCCACGCACATGGTGGGCGGGCGCGGGAAGACCTGCTGGGCCGGCAGCGCGTCAACTTCCGGCGGGGCCTCGCCGCGCAGGCGGGCCACGCCCCGGCGCAGCACCTCGGGCGCCAGCTCGCCCAGGCGCGGCAGCACGTCCTTGCCCACGCAGGCGATGCCGGCGGCCTTGAGCTCCGCTTCGACGAGCGGTTCGGTCTCCTCCACCACCAGCAAGGTTTCAACCCCGGCGGCCAGCTCGCGGACGAGATCGAGCGGCAGCGGGTAGCTCATCCCAAGCTTGAGCACCGGCGCATCCGGGAAGGCCTCGCGCACGTGCATGTAGGCCGGGCCGGAGGTGACGAAGCCGATGCGCCGGTCGGGGCCGGATTCGATGCGATTGAGGGGCGACGCCGACGCCTCGGTGCGCAGGGCCGCCTCCCGCTCGAACATCAGAGGCAGACGCGGCTTGGCGTTGCCCGGGACCATCACCCAGCGCCGCGGGTCCTTGATGAAGCCGGTGGGCTCGTGGGTTTCGGCCGGCGACAGCTCGACGCGGCCCTTCACGTGGCAGATGCGGGTGGTGAGGCGCAGGATCACCGGCACGCGGAACTGCTCGGACAGCCGGAAGGCCGCGCGGGTCATGTCGTAGGCTTCCTGGGAATCCGCGGGCTCCAGCACCGGCACGTGAGCGAAGCGGCCCCAGAAGCGCGAATCCTGCTCGTTCTGGGACGACGACATGCCCACGTCGTCGGCCACGGCGATCACCAGGCCGCCTTCGACGCCGGTCACCGTCATGGTCATCAGCGCGTCGGAGGCCACGTTGAGGCCCACGTGCTTCATCGCCGAGAACGCCCGCGCGCCCATCATCGAGGCGCCCAGCGCCACTTCGAGGGCGACCTTCTCGTTGGGCGACCACTCGGCGTAAAGGCCGGGGAAACGCGCCAGCACTTCGAGGATCTCGGTGCTCGGCGTGCCCGGATAGGCAGCCGCCACACGCACGCCGGCATCCCGCGCAGCGTGGGCGACGGCATCGTTACCGGACAGGAACAGGCGGTTCGCCGCGGCGGCGGTCAGGGCGTTTCCCATGAAGCAACTCTCCGACAGGATAAAGCCGGAGAGTGTAGAAAGCACCGCCGCGGGCGAGCTTGAGACAGGTCAACTAAAGATACATTTTTTCTAAAATGTGCAGAAAGTATGTATCACGTTCGACCCGCAACACCTTCGATCGCCATGACGTTCTGGACGAGCTCTGCCAGCGATTGCGCGCCCATCTTCTCCATCACGCGGGCGCGGTGGACTTCCACCGTCTTGATACTGATTCCAAGCACATCGGCGATCTGCTTGTTCAGCTTTCCGACGATGATGAGATCCAGCACCTCGCGCTCGCGCTGGGTCAGCTGATCGAGCCGGCGGGAGACTTCGGCGTCCTGGCGGCGCCGGTCGCGGCTCTCGCGTTCCTTGGCCAGGCACTGGCTCACCAGGTGCAGCAGGTCGTTGTCGTTGAAGGGCTTCTCGATGAAATCGACCGCACCCTTCTTGAGCGCGGCCACCGCCATCGGCACGTCGCCGTGGCCGGTGATGAAGATGACCGGCAGGGTGCAGTACTGGGCGCGCAGGCGCTCGTGGAGCTCCAGCCCGCTCATCCCCGGCATGCGCACGTCCAGCAGCAAGCAGCCATTGAACTCCGGCCGCCAGCGGCGCAGGAAATCCTCGGCCGACGGGAAGGCGGCCACCTTGAAGCCCTGGGATTCGAGCAGCCAGACGAGGGAATCCCGCAGGGCTTCATCGTCATCCACCAGATAGATGATTTGTTCAGGCGTCGATTCGGGCGCTTTCAAGGGGGGTCTCCAAAGGCAGGGTGAAACGGAAGATACATCCTCCGGTGGGGTTCGCGTCGACCCACAGGCGTCCGTCGTGGAATTCGACGATCGAGCGGCAGATGTTGAGGCCCATCCCCATGCCCTCGGCCTTGGTGGTGTAGAAGGGGGAGAACAGCTTCTCGCGGGCTTCGTCGGAGAGCCCGTGGCCCCGGTCGGCCACCGACACCTCGACCAGATTGTGCTCGACGATCCGCGCAGACACGGTAAGCACGCGCTCCTCTGCGGGCGTCTCGCGCATGGCCTCGATGCCGTTCTTCACGAGGTTGAGCACCACCTGCTCGATCATCACGGTGTCGGCAAACACTTGCGGCAGATCGACGGGGATCTGGCTCACCACCTGCGCGCCGTGGCGTCGGGCGTCGATCTCGACAAAGCCGATGGCGTCCTCGACGATGCCCGACAGGGCCACCGGATGGCGCCGTGGTTCGCTCTTCTTCACGAACTCGCGCACCCGGCGGATGATCCGCCCGGCCCGTTCGGCCTGGGCGCTGGCCTTCTGCATCGCGGTGAGGATGTCCTCCTGGCGATACTCGCCCGACTGCAGGCGATTGACGCAGCCCATCGAGTAATTGGCGATCGCCGCCAGCGGCTGGTTGAGCTCGTGGGCCAGCGTGGAGGCCATCTCGCCCATGGTGATGAGGCGCGAGGTGCGCTGCAGGCGCTCCTGCTGGGCGCGGTTTTCCTCCTCGACGCGCTTCTTGTCGGTGATGTCGGTGGCGATGGCCATCCGCACCACGCGGCCATCCACCCAGCGGGTGGCGCGCTCGCGGATGTGATACCAGCGGCCGGAGAGCCCGTTCTGCAATTCGCCGTCGTAGAGCTCGCGGGGCACCTGCTGGGGCGACAGGCGGCGCGGGTCCACGTCGTACCAGTTGGTGTCGGGCGGCGTGGGCAGGCCGTAGATGCCGACCCGCTGGCCCACCGCGTCGAAGCCGTAGATGCTCTTGAAGGCGCGGTTGGCGAAGAGGATCTCGTCGTTGGCGGCGTCGGCCACGTACACCGCCGCATCGAGCCCGTCGAGGATCGCCACGAAGCGCTCGTGAGCGGCTTCCAGCTGGGCGCGCACCCGCTTGGGCTCGGTGATGTCGGTGATCGACGCCATCCAGCCGGTCTGGCGCCCATCCCCGTCGATCAGCGGCGAAAGATAAAAGCGCGCGTCCATGCTCTCGCCGTTCTTGCGCTGCACGCGCATCTCGAAGCCGGTGGAAGGCGCATTGCCGCTGAGGGTGAGTTCCAGATTGTGCTGCAGGGTCTCGATCTCGTCCGGCGGCCAGTAAACAAAGGGCGGGCAGGTGCCCACCAGCTCGTCCCGCGACCAGCCGGTCATGCGGCAGAAGGCGGGGTTCACATAGGTGATGCGGCCGGTGAGGTCGATGGCCCGCAGGCCGGTGATGAGGGATTCCTCCATCGACTGGCGGAAGGCGTATTCGTGGTGGAGCGCCTCCTCCGCCGCCTTGCGCCCGGTGATGTCGTGGGCGACGGCGTACATCAGCTTCTCCTCGGGCACCGAGTTGATGCTCCAGGACAGCCAGCGATAGCTGCCGTCGGCGCAGCGGCAGCGGTTCTCGAAGGCCTCGGGCGTGCCGGCCGCCAGGCTGCGCAGGCGCACCACCGAGTCGGCCACGTCGTCCGGGTGGATGTAATCGAGGAGCGAACTGCCCGGCAGCGCCTCGGGCGCGTACCCCAGGATGCGCTCGAAGGCCGGGTTGCAGCGCCGGAACACCCCGTCGTGGGCCAGCACCGCCAGCATGTCGAGGGACAGGTTGAACAGCCGGTCGCGCTCCTTCTCCACCCGCACCCGGCCCAGCATGTGCGCCCGCAGCGCCCACAGGCTCCACAGCACGAAGAACGACAGCCCGACGATCACCGCATTCGGAAAGCCCTTCGGCAGCTCGCTGTCCACGTGATAGGCGGTGGCCTCAAGCGCCAGCCCGTTGCCGGGCGGATCGAGCGGCACCGAGAACTCAAGGCTCTCGTCCAGCGCCCGCAGCGTGGAATTGGCCGCCAGCAGCTCGCCCTTGGCGTTGGTGAAGGACAGCCGGTATTTCTCGCCGAACCAGCTGGGCACCAGATGCGCCACCATCCGCTCGATGGAATACACCGCGACGATCGCCCCCAGCGGCTGACGCCCCTGCTGCACCGGCAGGTACACCTCCAGCACCGCCATGTTGCGGCCATTCACGTAGGCCTCGCCGTACACCGGCCGGCCCAGCTCGCGGGATCGGGCGAGCACCGCCACCTGCACCTGCGACAGGCCATCGCCCACCAGCCAGTCCGTGGTGTCGAAGGGCGCGGTCCACTTCACCCGCTGGTCGCCGGTCACCCACACGATGTTCACCAGCTCGGGGTTGTTGGCGATGTGCTGGTTGGCGCGCACCTGAAAACCGTCGCCGTCCAGCGTGCCCGCGGCGAGCTCCCGCGCCAGCTGGCCGAGGAATTCCTCGGTGCCCTGCATGTGCAGCCGCATAGTCTGCTCGGCCCATTGCACATCCCGCGCCATCGCCCCGCGGGCGGTCTCGCTCTCCTGGCGCTGGAGCACCCACACGAGCACCAGCATCGCCAGCGCGAAGATCAGGACGGCGAAATTGGGGGCAGACCAGTACCAGTTGGCCGGCACCCGGGTCGGCGGCATCTTGGGGGAAGGATTTGTGTTCGACATGTCCCGCGCATCGTCGCCGCGGAGACGGAAAAGGCGCATCGGGGGTTTCCCTAATCGGGACGGATGAAGGCGGCCGTGCAGGCCCGGTCTGGTGTGCGATGCCGCAGCGCAGCTAGGGGTTGTCCCGCATATGACGGGCGTGGGCGCGGGCGTAGCGTTGAACGCGGCCTGCGAAGGAAGGCGCGGGCCGGCGGTCATATAAGCAGAACAAGAACACAACAGCGGAGACACCCTTGCTTCGATTCGTGCGTGCAGCGGCCTGTGCCGCGCTGGGTTTGCTGGCGGCCGGCGTGGCGGCGGTGGAGCCGATCCGCATCGGCGTGACCGGACCTTTCACCGGCGGGTCGAGCCCGATGGGGGTGGCGATGCGCGACGGCATCCGCCTGGCGGCGCAGGAGATCAACGACGCGGGCGGCATCCTCGGCCGGCCGGTGCAGCTGCTGGAGCGCGACGACGAGGCCCGCCCGGAGCGCGGCGCCCAGATCGCCCAGGAGCTTATCAACCACGAGAAGATCGTCGCCGGCCTGGGCATCGTGAATACCGGCGTGGCGCTCGCCAGCCAGCGTTTTTACCAGCAGGCCCATGTGCCGATGATCACCTCGGTGGCCACCGGGTCGATCGTCACCAAGCAGTTCCTCCCGCCTCAATACCCGGACAACTACATCTTCCGCGTCTCCGCGCCGGATACGCTGCAGGCGGCGATGATCGTGGAAGAGGCCGTGGTGCGGCAGCGCCTACGCCGGCTTGCGATCTTTCACGACAGCACCAACTACGGCCAGCTCGGCCGCGAGGACCTGGAGAGGGCGCTGGAACGCCACGGCATCAAGCCGGTGACCATCGAGCGCTTCAACATCCGCGACGTGGACATGACCCCGCAGCTCACCCGCGCCCGAGCTGCCGGCGCGGAGGGCATCCTCACCTACGGCCTCGGGCCCGAAACCGCCCACCTCGCCAACGGCATGGTGCGCCTGGGCTGGAAGGTGCCGATGGTGGGGAGCTGGGCGCTGGCGATGTCCAACTTCATCGACAGCGCCGGCCCCAACGCCGAAGGCGCGCGGATGCCCCAGACCTTCATCCAGGAAAGCGACGCGCCACACCGGCGCAAGTTCGTCGAGAAATACCGCAGCACCTACGGCATCGACCGCCTGCCGGTGGCGCCGGCCGCAGCCCAGGGCTACGACTCGATGCTGCTCCTCGCCGCGGCGATCCGCCAGGCCCGCAGCACCGACGGCACCCGCCTCAAGGACGCCCTCGAATCGCTCAAGGAGCGGGTGGAAGGCATCGTGATGGTATATGATCGACCTTTCTCCAAGACCGACCACGAGGCGATCGACTCGACTCGTCCGCTGGTCATGGGGGAAATTCGCAACAGACAAGTGGTCTTCGCATACGACGAAGACCGTAAGCGGGACGCGCTGTCCAGATGATCCCGCCGCGGAACAACCATTTCCGCAAACGGCCGGGGGTTTTCTCCCTCCCTCCCTCGCCCCCGGCCGTTTTTTTTGCTGTTTTTTCATCCATTCCCCGTCGAACGAAAACTCGCCGGCCGGAGCCTACTGGCCCGGCCGGCGTTTGCATTTGGTTTTCCGCATCGCAGCAGAACCGGATGGGATAGCACCGCCACCACCAGACCTCGAAAAAAACCCTTCGAACCCCACGCGAATTGTGGTCGACCCTATTGCACATCGCGGTATTTGATTTTATATTGCGAAAAATTCGGGTCGTGATCCGACCCTGCTCCGGTTTGTAGTGAAAGAACGTTGTCGTTACCCACGGCAACAACCCACAACCCGCAAGTCATGAGGAGACAAAACCATGGCCGCGAACACGCAAGAGATCCGGGCTGACATCGACGCCCAGGAAACCAAGGAATGGCTGGACGCCCTCGAAGGCGTCGTCGCACAGGAAGGCACCGACCGTGCCCACTTCCTGATCGAAAAGCTGATCGAAGCTGGCCGTGAGGAAGGGATCGACATCCCCTACTCCGCCAACACCCAGTACATCAACACCATTCCTGCCGACCAGCAGCCCAAATACCCGGGCGATCCGGACATGGAGATCAAGCTCCATTCCTACATCCGCTGGAACGCCATGGCCATGGTGGTGCGCGCCAACAAGCACACCAACGTCGGCGGCCACATTGCCTCCTTCGCCTCTGCCGCTGCGCTCTACGACGTGGGCTTCTCCCACTTCTGGAAGAGCATCGACCACGAAACCGGCGGCGACCTGATCTTCTTCCAGGGCCACTCGGTTCCCGGCGTTTACTCCCGCGCCTACATGCTGGGCCGTCTGACGGACGACCAGATGGACAGCTTCCGCCAGGAAGTGGACGGCAAGGGCATCTCCTCCTACCCGCACCCGTGGCTGATGCCGGATTTCTGGCAGTTCCCCACCGTGTCGATGGGCCTCGGCCCCCTGTGCGCGATCTACTCCGCGCGCTTCATGAAGTACCTCGCCAGCCGCGGCCTGATCGACGCAGCCAAGGCCGAGCAGCGCAAGGTCTGGGCCTTCCTGGGCGACGGTGAGACCGACGAGGTCGAATCCCTCGGCGCCATCGGCATGGCCGGCCGCGAGAAGCTCGACAACCTGATCTTCGTCATCAACTGCAACCTGCAGCGCCTCGACGGCCCGGTTCGCGGCAACGGCAAGATCATCCAGGAACTCGAAGCCGAGTTCCGCGGTGCCGGCTGGAACGTCATCAAGCTGATCTGGGGCACCCAC
>JAKLLO010000120.1 GCA_023150095.1 Zoogloea sp.
GGTGTAGGCGTAGAGCGCGCCGGCCACGCCGCAGTAGAAGGAGCTCACCGCGAAGGCCAGCAGCTTGGTGCGCATCAGTCGGAAGCCGATCACCTGGGCCGCCACGTCCATGTCGCGCACGGCCATCCAGGCCCGGCCGGTGGAGGAGCGCACCATGTTCTTGGCCAGCAGCGCCATCACCACCACGATCAGGAAGGTGAGGATGTATTTGGCCTCCGGCGAGGCGAAGGTGTAGCCGAGGATGGTCACGTCCTGGGCGGTGACGACGCCCGACGACGAGTTGTTGGAGAACCACGGAAACTTCACCAGCGCCCACACGATGAAGAACTGGGCCGCGAGGGTGGCCACCGCCAGATAGAAGCCCTTGATGCGCAGGCTTGGCAACCCGAACAGGATGCCCACCAGCGCAGCCGTGGCCCCGGCAAGCACCAGCGCCACCAGAAAGGGCATGCCGTCGATGCGCAGGATGAAGTTGTAGGCCGCGAAGGCCCCCACGGCCATGAAGGCCGCCGAGCCGAGGGACAACTGCCCCGCGTAGCCGGTGAGGATGTTGAGCCCGAGGGCGGCGAGGGAGAAGATCAGCACCGGGATCAGGATCGCCTTGAGCCAGTACTGGTCGGCGAGCAGCGGCACGGCCACGCCGAACACCAGCATCAGCACCCAGAACCCGATGCGGTCCTGGCGGATCGGGAAGATCCGGGCATCTTCTGCATAACTGGCCTTGAACTGGCCGGCTTCACGGTAAAGCATTGTTGTTGCTCCTTGTCTCTTCCTGCAGGGACGAGTTCATTCGCCCTCAACGCGTTGAATCAACGACATACCGTCGATCCCCGTCCGTGGGCGGCTGAAGCCGCCCCTACACGCTATTACACGCGGTCGATGTGCTTCTCGCCGAACAGCCCTTCGGGGCGCACGAGCAGGAAGGCCAGGGCCAGCATGTAGGGGAACCAGCCCTCGATGCCGCCTCCCACGAACGGGCCCACATACACTTCGGCCAGCTTTTCGGAGGCGCCGATGATGAGGCCGCCGACGATGGCGCCGGGCACCGAGGTGAAGCCGCCGAGGATGAGCACCGGCAGCGCCTTGAGGGCGGTGAAGGTGAGGGCGAACTGCACGCCGTTGCGGGCGCCCCAGATCATCCCCGCCACCAGCGCCACGAAACCCGCCACCGCCCACACCACGCGCCAGATGGTCTGCAGAGGAATGCCGATGGACAGCGCGGCCTGGTGGTCATCGGCCACCGCCCGCAGGGCCCGGCCCACCTTGGTGTATTGGAACAGCAGGGCCAGCAGCGCCACCAGCGAGGCGGCCACGCCCGCGGCGAAGAGGTCGAACTTGGAGACGCCGATCTCGTAGTTGTCCATCAGCCAGGCGATGGGCTCATCGACGATGCCCAGATCCAGCCCGCGCACGGTGGCGCCCCAGGTCATCTGGGCCAGGCCCTCGATCACGTAGGTGAGGCCGATGGTGGCCATGAAGAGCGTGATGTGCGGCTGATTGACCAGCGGCCGCAGCACGATGCGCTCGGTGAGCGAGCCGAGCACGATCATCGCGATGAAGGCCAGCAGGAAGGCCAGCCAGAACACCCCGCTGCTGTCCGCCTCCAGCCCCAGCCAGCCGGGCAGCACCTCCTGAAAGCCGACAAAGGTAAGCGCGGCGAAGAACACCATCGCCCCCTGGGCAAAGTTGAACACGCCCGAGGCCTTGTAGATCAGCACGAAACCGAGGGCCACCAGGGCGTACATGACGCCCGACAGCAGGCCGCCGATCAGCACTTCGATGAAAAATTGCATCTGCCTCTCTCCTCTGCGGCTGATCAGGCTGGATTGCCCGCTGCCGCTTCTTCTGTCGTTCGGTGTCGGGTTACTGCGCCACCCCGACCTGCGGTGCGACGCAACCGCTCCCTTGTAGGGGCGACTTCAGCCGCCCTTCCGCACATCCAGTCCGCGGGCGACTGAAGTCGCCCCTACACGTAGGTCGGGTTAGCCCGAAGGGCGTAACCCGACACCCTCCGGTCAATGTGAAGTCCCAAGGTAGGCCTTGATGACCTCCGGGTTGTTCTTCACTTCGTCCGGTGCGCCATCGCCGATCTTCTTGCCGTAGTCGAGCACCACGACGCGGTCGGAGATGTCCATCACCACGCCCATGTCGTGCTCGATGAGGACGATGGTGGTGCCGTAGTGGTCATTCACGTCGAGGATGAAGCGGCACATGTCCTGCTTCTCTTCCACGTTCATGCCGGCCATGGGCTCATCCAGCAGCAGGATGTCCGGCTCGGCGGCGAGCGCCCGGGCGAGCTCGACGCGCTTCTGCAGGCCGTAGGGCAGGCGGCCCACCGGCGTCTTGCGGATGCCCTGGATCTCGAGGAACTCGATCACCTCTTCCACCTTGATGCGGTGCGCGATCTCTTCCTTCTGCGCGGCGCCCCAGTAGAGCGCGTGCTGCAGGAAGTTGCACTTCATCTTGAGGTTGCGCCCGGTCATGATGTTGTCGAGCACGGTCATGCCCTTGAACAGCGCGATGTTCTGGAAGGTGCGGGCGATGCCCTGCTCGGCGGCCTCGTGGGGCTCCATCTTCTTGCGCAGCGCGCCCTTGAAGAAGATCTGCCCTTCCTGGGGGTGATACACGCCGTTGATGACGTTGAGCATCGAGCTCTTGCCGGCGCCGTTGGGGCCGATGATGGAGCGGATCTCGTGCTGCTTCACGTTGAAGCTGATGTCGGTGAGCGCCTTCACGCCGCCGAAGCGCAGGGAGATGTTCTGGAGGTCGACGATCACGTCGCCAATCTGTCTGGCCATGGTCGCTCTCCGTCAGGCCGCTTTCCGCGCGGGCGGAAAGATCTTGGCGTCCTCGATGCGCAGGTCGGCAGACACCTTGTTGGTGCGGCCGTCCTCGTAGGTCACCTGGGTTTCGATGAACTGGCTCTTCTTGCCGGCGTAGAGGGCGTCGATGAGCACCGCGTACTTCTCGGCCACGAAATTGCGGCGGACCTTGCGGGTGCGGGTCAGCTCGCCATCGTCGGCGTCGAGCTCCTTGTGGAGCACGAGGAAGCGCTTGATCTGCGAATCGCACATCTTGGGGTCGGAGGCCAGATCGGCATTGACCTGCTCGACGCACTCGCGGATCAGCTCGTACACCTGGGGCTGGCTGGCGAGATCGGTGTAGCCGGAGTAGGCCATGCCCTTGCGCTCGGCCCAGTTGCCGACGGCTTCGAGATCGATATTGACGAAGGCGGTGACGAAATCACGGCCGTTGCCAAAGCACACGACTTCCTTGATGTGCTGGAAGAACTTGAGCTTGTTCTCGATGTAGTTGGGCGCAAACATGCCGCCGCTGGTGAGCTTGCCCACGTCCTTGGCGCGATCGATGATCTTCAGGTGGCCGTCCTCGTCGAAGAAGCCCGCGTCGCCGGTCATGAAGTAGCCCTCGGCGTTGATGGATTCGGCGGTGGCGTCCGGGCGCTTGTAGTAGGCCTTGAGCAGCATCGGCCCGCGGACGAGGATCTCGCCGTTGTCAGCCAGCTTGACCTCGACATTGGGCGCCGGAGTGCCGACGGAATCGAGCTTGATCTGGCCATCGGGCTGCAGGCACACGTAGGCGCAGGTCTCGGTCTGGCCGTAGAGCTGCTTGAGGTTGATGCCGATGGAGCGGTAGAAGCGGAACAGGTCAGGCCCGATGGCGGCGCCGGCGGTGTAGGCCACGCGGATGCGGCTCATGCCGAGCACGTTCTTGAGCGGGCCGTAGATCAGCAGGTTGCCGAGCCAGTACTGCAGGCGGTCGCCGCCCGACACCGGCTTGCCATCGAGGATGTCCGCGCCGCAGCGGCGGGCCACGTCCATGAAGTGGGCGAAGAGCTTGCGCTTGATGCCGCCGGCGTCTTCCATGCGGATCATCACCTGGGTCAGCAGGTTCTCGAAGACCCGCGGCGGGGCGAAGTAATAAGTGGGGCCGATCTCGCGCAGGTCGTTCATCACCGTCTCGCCCGATTCGGGGCAGTTGATGGTGAAGCCCGCCACCAGCGCCTGGGCGTAGGAGAACAGGTGATCGCCCACCCAGGCCATCGGCAGGTAGGAGAGGATGTCGTCCTCGTCCGACAGCGTGTCGAACTGGCAACCGCCCTGGGCCGCGGCGATGAAGGCACCGTGGGTCTGGCAGACGCCCTTGGGCTTGCCGGTGGTGCCGGAGGTGTAGAGCATCACCGACACGTCGTCGGGGCTGCCCTTGTCGATCTCGTTGCCGAGGAAGTCCGGGTGGTTGCGGTCGTGGATGCGGCCCATCTCGAGGACTTCATCCAGGCCGTGCAGGAAGGTCTGGTTGTAGTGGCGCAGGCCGCGGGGGTCGTCGTAGATGACATGCTCGAGGAGGGGCAGGCCCTCCTTGATCTCGAGCATCTTGTCCACCTGCTCCTGGTCCTCGACGCAGGCGAAGCGGATCTCCGCATCCTGCATCACGTAGGACATCTCCTGGGCCACCGCGTCCTGGTACATCATCACCGGGATGCCGCCCAGGCACTGGCAGGCTGCCACCGACCAGTACAGCCGCGGCCGGTTGTCGCCGACCACCGCCAGGCGGTCGCCGCGCTTGAAGCCCAGCTCGGCCAGCCCGCTGGCAATGGCGCGCACCCGCTCGGCCACATCGGCCCAGGTGTAGGTTTGCCAGATGCCGTATTCCTTTTCGCGCATCGCCGGCCGATTGGGCCGCTGCCGGGCGTGGTGCATCAGCAGGCGCGGAAAGGTATCCAGGCTGCCCATCTCGGCCGAACTCTCGCCGGTGTTTGCCATCCCCATCCTCCTCCGGTCTTGTCTCGCGTCGTGCCCGCGGTCCGGAAACGGCCGCGGATAGTGTGTTTTGTGACGTGAGGACAGTCTGGCAAACCATGTTTGCTCAACTGTTTTTCAAATGTACGGAATTGTGAGTGGGGTACGACGCGGTGTAATCCGGCCGGCTGGCCGGGCGATCAAGGCGCGTCGGGGAGGATGCCGAGCGCCTTGAGGGAGGCCTTGGTGAGCGCCGGGCGGAGGGCCAGATCGGCCGGATCGCGGACGGTGATGTTGGTGGCGAAGGCCCAGGTGTCGTCCGGGGTTTCCACGTAGCCCACGTACCAGCCGATCTGCGGCGTGGCGCGGGCGGCCCAGCCGGTCTTGGCGTAGAGGGCGTAGGCCGGCGTGCGCTCGGCGAGCATCACGGCCTTGAGGGTGGCGTAGTTTTTGGCATCGAAGGGCAGTTGCTGGCGGATCACCCTTTTGAGGAAAGCTACTTGCTCCTGCGCGCTGATCTGCAGCGAACCATCCAGCCAGAAGGCAGTGGTGTCGAAAGGCTCGGTGAGCTTGCCGTAGCCGGCGTCACGGATGTAGCGGCGGTAGGCGTCGCCGCCGACCCGCGCGGCCATCTGCTGGTAGCACCACACGCAGGACACCCGGAAGGCGCTGGCGAGGGTCTGGTCGCGGTTCCAGTCGGGGATGTCGTGCGGCTGGCCGTCCCACTTGAGCACGCTGTCGGCGGTGATTGCCTTTTCCTGCAGGGCGATCAGCGTGTTGAAGACCTTGAAGGTGGACGCACAGGCAAAGCGCTGCGCCGCCCGGGCGTCGTCGTGGATGAAGCTGCGGCCGTCACTCAGCGCGCTCACCACCAGCGTCCCCTCGACCTGCTGGCCGGCAAACACCGCGGCGATGCGCGCGTCCTCGGCTGAGGCGCTGTGAGCGAACGCGAAAAGGGCAGCACAGACGAGTCGTTTCACGGGACGGGCGCAGGCGTGGCTGGCCCGTCATTTTAGCGGCGCGGCGCCCGATGTCGGCCATGAAAACGCCGCGGTCAGGCGGCGTTGGGTGAAACGACGATCGGGCTGACGCTCAATTGGTGTCGCGACCTCCGATCGGGCCAAGCTGCTGGTTCAGATCGGACCAGGCCGACCCGCCGTAGTAGCTGCCGTAATACGAGCCCTGATAGGTGTCGCCACTGCGGTAAGCCGCGTCGTCCTTCATCATGTCGGTCCGGACCGGGCCTTGCGAGCCACCTGCTGCGGTGGGCTCCATGCTGTCGTAGGGATCACTCCCCATCGCCCGATGCTGGCTCATTTCGTAAGAAAAGGCCTGCAGGCTGTCATAAAGATCGGCTGCGCCGGCGGGCGCGACGGCCAGGACGCTTCCCATCAGGAAACCGGCACCGACTTTCGCCAAGAGACTCTTTTTCATGTTGTCCTCCGTTGAGTGTTCCTCCCTGAAAAAGAGTGGTGGAACGGCCCCCGGATCACCCCGGAAACCGCTCCGGACCGCGGACAGGCAGGTTGATGCCCACCCGCGGTGACCACCGGATCATGCCGCCCGAGGGGCTGGCCTGGATCGGCTTCGGTCACTGTTTCATCATAGTCGACGGATTTACTCAACAAAGGACAATCGCCGCGCCGGGACGATCACTTGGCGGCGGAGCGCAGCGGGCCGCTGCCCCGCTCGGGCGGCACCACGTCGTCCAGTGCCAGCAGGGCCAGCACGCCGGCCACCAGCGAGCGGTGGGCCAGCGGGGTGTTGGCGTACCAGCGGGAGAGATAGCTGCGCAGGCTGCTGCGGGCGTCTTCGGGGTCGAGGTTCATGTAGCCGAGGGCCTGCCAGTTTTCGGGGTTGCGCTCGAAGAGGGGCAGCAGCAGGTTGGCCAGCACCTCGTTCTTCTCGCGCAGATAGGGGTTGTGGCGCAGTTCGTCCTCGTGGGCCTGCAGCCAGGCGGCCAGCGGCGCATCGGGGGGCAGGCGGCGGTGGCCTTCGGAGACCAGCAGGTCGAAGAAGCGCCGCAGCCGGTCGGCCTCGCCCACCCATTCGGGCCCCGGCGGCTCGGCCTCCCAGCGCTGGGCGAGATGGCGCAGGGTGAACAGCGAGGCCGTCTCGCAGAGGGTTTCCTCGAACCACTGGTTGTCCCGCCGGGGCGGGCTGCCTGCCGGGTGGGCGTCGTGGTTGGACATCACGTGACACAGCTCGTGGGCAAACTCGTAGGCGTAGAGGTGCCAGTTCTCGTCGCGGGCGTGCAGGCGGATGCGGAACTCGCCGCCCGGCCCGCGACCGTAGAGCGCCATCGGCGGGCCGTCGGTGTGGGTGACGACGATGGGCGAGGTGAGCCCGCTCGGCAGGCGCGGCAGCAGCTCGTCGGCGACGGCGTTCAGCACCGTCTCGATGGATTCCTTGCGCCCGCGGCCCCAGCCGCCGCCCTGCACCTGGATGCTCAGGCCAAGCTTGCGGCCCGGGGGTTTCTTGACCGGCGCCTCGCCGCCGTCGGCCCAGGCCAGGGAACACATCACCGAGGCCAGGATGAACGGCAGACGCATGCCCCGCCGCAGCCAGTCGGCCGTGACGGCGCCACGCAAGAACGAGCGCCTGCGCTTCCTGTTCATGTCCCCTGCGGTCCGGCGACGGAGCCGGCTGGATGCCCGCCCCTCGATTCATCATAGATCGCCCGGAACGAATGCCAAGACGCCCGAAAATCCGCCCTCTGAATGCCAATTAGCACACAAAGTCCTACCCACGGTGGGCGTTATCATCCGACATGATCCGTTCCTGTCACACTTTTTCACCTCCGGATCGGCCCCATTGATGATGATCTCCGCCCTCCGCCGCTCCCTCGTCACGCTGGCGCTCTGCCTGCCTTGCCTGCCCCCCGTCCTTGCCGGCGATGCCGCACCGACGGCCGCCGAAGCACGCATCGAAGCGGCTGCCGCTGCGGCCCAGGCTGCGGTGCAGATGGGCCCGCGAGAGATCGAGCTGGGCGACCAGGGCGTGCTCAAGTTGCCCGAAGGCTTCGGCTTCATCCCGCGCGAAGAGGCGCTGGCGCTGATGGAAGCGCAAGGCAACAAGTACGGTGGCAAGGGCTTTCACGGGCTGGTGGTGAGCCCCGATCTGGCGGGCTTCGTGGCGGTGGAATTCACCCCGGCCGGCTATGTGAAGGACGAAGAGGCCCGCGACTGGAACGCCGACGAGCTGCTCAAGAACCTGAAGGAAGGCACCGAGGCCGCCAATGTCGAGCGCCGCAGCCGCGGCCTGCCCGAGTTCAGCGTGGTGGGCTGGGTCGAGGTGCCGAGCTACGATCCGGCCACCCACCGGCTCGTGTGGTCGGTGGCGGCCCGCGCCAAGGAAGCCCAGGGTCGCGGCGACGGGGTCAACTACAACACCTCGGTGCTGGGCCGCGAGGGCTACTTCTCGATGAACCTCGTCACCAGCATGGATCGGGTCGAGCTGGAAAAGCCCGCCACCCGTGACCTGCTTGCCGCCCTCAGCTTCAAGGAGGGCAAGCGCTACGACGACTTCAACGCCGCCACCGACCGCATGGCCGAATACGGTCTGGCTGCGCTGGTGGGCGGCATGGCGGCCAAGAAGCTCGGGCTGTTCGCCAGCCTGGGGCTGTTCGTCGCCAAGTTCTGGAAAGTGGGCCTGCTGGCGATGGTCGGCCTGGGCGCTGGCGCCACCCGCGTGCTGGGCCGCAAGAAGGACACCACGCCCTGATTTGAGCGATCGCGGTGCCGGCCGCGAACTTGCCTGCAAAGGGCAGGTCTAGGAAAATCCACTGGCAAACCAATTCGGCATAGCGAATACACGGCCCTGCGAGGGCCGTTTTTCGTGGGCGCCCCATCTCATGAAACTCCTCCTGCTTCTCCTCGGCGGCGCCAAGTTCGGCAAGCTGCTCACCACCGCCGGCACCATGCTGCTGTCCATCGGCGCCTACGCCCTGATCTGGGGCTGGCGCTACGCCGCCGGCTTCGTCGCGCTGATCTTCTGCCACGAGATGGGCCACTACCTGGCCGCCCGCCGGCGCGGCCTCAACGTTGGCGCGCCCACCTTCATTCCCTTCCTGGGCGCCTGGATCGAGCTGAAGGAGCAGCCCATGAACGCCGAGACCGAGGCCTACGTGGCGATGGCCGGCCCGCTGGCTGGCACCGCGGCCTCGCTGCTGTGCTACTTCGTGGCCCGCTCGGAAGGCAGCAACCTGCTGCTGGCACTGGCGTATTCGGGCTTTTTCCTCAACCTGTTCAACCTGATCCCTGTGCCGCCACTCGACGGTGGGCGGATGACCGGCGTGGTGTCGCCCAAGTTCTGGCTCATCGGCGCGCCGGTGCTGGTGGCGATCTTCCTGTGGCGGCCCAGCCCGATGCTGATCCTCGTCGCCCTGCTGGCCGGGCCCCACGTGTGGCGCGCCTTCCGCGGCGAGGCCGCGCCGGCCCCGGGCTACTACGACACCCCGCCGGCCAAGCGCATCGAATACGCCATGCTCTACCTGGGCTTGACCGCCTGGCTGGCGGTGATGACCCACGACGTGCATGAGATGCTGGGGGAGGTGCGCCGAGGGTAGCCAACAAGTCAACATGCATACCGGAAAAATGTCTGCTATAGATACTTAAGGACAATTTCATTCGGATATACCAAGGGAGGTCCGGTATGCATTCATCAGAGCGCCGCAATCTCGTCGTGTGCTGTGACGGTACCGGTAATGTATGGAGCCCGGGGCGAGATAAAACCAATGTCGCCAAACTATACGAAGCACTAGAGAAGTCAGACGGACAGCTCACCTATTACGACCCTGGAGTGGGCACCGCAGATGGCACGCTTGCCGGCGATGGTAGCGGGGGTTTGCGATTTCGCGACACCCTCCAACGTGTCGGCGGTCTCGCATTTGGGGATGGCGTTTGGACCAATGTGGCCGAAGCCTACACATTCCTTTTACGCAACTACCGCGAAGGCGACCGAATATTTCTTTTCGGCTTTTCTCGCGGAGCATTTACCGTCCGCGCCCTCTCAGGCCTAGTCCTCATGTTCGGATTATTACGCCAAGAACATGAGAATCTTATTGCTTCTGCCTTACGCATTTACCGAAGCAAGAACTCAACCAAGAAAAGCAAGAAGAACAGAGAAGAAGCTGCGAGGGACTTCAAGAGCTCTTTCGCTCAACGCTATGGCGACACGCGTGACGTCCCAATTCACTTTATTGGGGTATGGGATACGGTCGAATCCGTAGGCATCTGGCAATTCATCGGCGCGTCGATCACTAGCGACCCGACGGTTAAACCGGGCCTCCATCATGTCCGCCATGCGCTAGCGTTAGACGAACTTCGGTGGCCATTCAAACCCAGGCTCTACAGCTCACCAGTCGAAAAGCTGGAAAATCACAGCTACAAACAGGTCTGGTTTCGTGGATCACACTCGGATGTCGGTGGAGGCTACAAGGATGACTCGGGGCTAGCCAATATCACTTTAGGCTGGATGGCCCACGAGGCCTTAGGGAAAGCACTTGTTGTAGATACAGAAGCACTGACAAGTAAATATCAGGGTGACGCCTTGGCCACCCTGCATAGCGAGATTACATCGATGCCGATGTGGGTTCTGACAGGCATGTTTGGCCGCGAGCTTCCAGCCGAGTTCGTCATCCACGATAGCGTCATGGAACGCACGCGAGCGGGTGACCCTCCGCCACTCACGCTGCCAACTATTTATTCATGTGAAGAGACCCAAAAGAGCATCCCCTCAACAAAAAATTATCTAAATAGCGCACCTGGACAACCCCGCCACCAACACTCTTCAAAATTACTGTTTCTAACGATGGCTATCTGCACTGCAATTGCTAGCGCAATATTTGCTTCCGGAGGAGCAAGAGCCAGGCAACTCGCACTGGACTTTCAACCCTGCTACATCCTTGGCGCATGTCAAGATCTCGGCAGTTACCTCGAAGCTTTTCCCTCCGGGCACGAGGAGGTACTGCATTTATTACGACTAGACGGACTATTCATCTTCTTCTACTCAATCTCCGTTATTCTCTTGTTGTTCTACATGCTTCAATGGCGCAGCCAAACCTGCTATCCCTCCAAGCACTTGGGCCGTCTTGCATGCTTCTCTGCAGTCGGGCTACCGCTAGCCGATGTCGCAAAGAATACACTCTCGGCTTGGGCAATTCAGACCCACCTGCAAGAAGCTATAAGTGTGCCACTGCTCCCGATTGAATTTTGGATCTTCGTCTATTCAGCCGGCACCTCGATGTTCGTTGTTATGAAATTCGTCTTACTAGCTTCACTGGCTTTCGTTTTGCTTTACACCGGAGCAAGCGCTCTCACAAAAGGCCGACGAGTCTAAAAAAAACAGAGTCAAGCGCAACTACCATCCGGTAGCCACACCCAATTACAAGATTAGCGTTCAGGCGTTTCAACACCCCAACACAAAATCGACGAGGAGGCGACAATGAAGCAAACACTTATCCTGGCTGCAGTGATGGCGTGCATTACTCAAGCCCACGCAGGCACTAATGTAGGATTTGCGACCTACGGACGGGCCAAAATACCCGCGGAGTGCAAATCCGCAACCATAGATGCATCAACAGTGAAAATTAATAATAGGGTTCTCAACTGCAACTGCGTATCGATTCTGCCGCGCTTCCTTCGCCCGAAAACCGCAGAAGCGAAAGAGGCCATGGCGGCACCTGGCCACCATTTTGTCGTACTCTTGAAATCAGTATGGATGGGGAACTTTACCCCGGAACGGCAATTGTTCTCCTTCGACGCACCCCACTCACAATACGCTCTTGTCGCAAAAGCTTTCCAATATGGTGACAGCAGCGGTGGCCTGGATTTTTCCCCACAAGCCCACACATCAGGACGAGTCATTTACTTCAGCGACGATGTTCGTCCGGGTCAGTTCCTTAACTTCGGGCAATTAATCATCTCCGGCCCTGTCCAATACAAAGGAAACCCGGTCGCCATCAGTTTGTTCGCCATTGAGATCGATAGCGACAAGAAGAACGAACGCGGCGCAAATCTCATATCCACATTGGCTGCAATCGGACGAACCGTCGCAGTGCCTGCTTCACCTGTACTGAACGTATTGGAAACTATTGGCACAACGCTAGTGCGCCTAAACAAAGACGATCTCAACTTACGTTACGACACGATAAGCCTGGATGCCGGAGGTCTGCGAGGCGAGTTACCTGCGGCATTTCTTGCTTACGGCGACTATATCCTCTTACGCAACGAGAAGCGGGATCTACCTTTCCAGGAGATCGGATCACTTTTCTACAACCCGACGGAAAGCCGGCTGTATGAAGACGAAGAGTGCAAGCGCTTATGGCCAGGCAGAACGCCCGGTGACGCCTACGCAGTCATTCAGGTCAACAAGCAACAAACCGAATCGACAGCCGCCAGCTATCAGACGTTTTCGGAATTGAAAACGCTGATCGAAAACGCAGAAGAAACAAAAACGAACGACTTCAAGAAAGCAGGCGATAAAATCGCAGAAACCCTGCAAGCCAATAGCAACTACCGCCGCATTCTGAGCGCAATAGAAAGCGGGGAGGCACATATTGGAAAAAACAATATCGACCCCAAAACAAAGGCGCGAATAAAGATTGCGCTTAACGACCTAGAGAAAAGCTTTTCCACCGACCCAAAAGCCAACGAAAAACTGAACTCTGAGCAGTCTTTGATTCTCATCAACCGCTTGCGAAGCATTGCGGACGATCGATCAAACGAAATATCCAGCAGCGATTTCAAAGCAAGCACCATGCTTGCTATTTTTGAGGAAAAATGGAAATAGGACGTTTCAGTTACACCCCATTGACCGATTGAAAAATCAGACCTGATTCGCTACTTGTAGCACTGTCCATAACACCTGTACGCGTCTGCCAACACGGGCTTAGCGCGTACAGGGTCCAAGAGAGTTTACATGCTGCGGCGGTACTGACCACCCACGTCGTACAGCGCGGTGGTGATCTGGCCCAGGGAGCAGTAGCGCACCGCCTCCACCAGCACGGCAAACACGTTGCCGTTCTCGATGACGGTCTGCTTGAGCTTGGCGAGCCACTTGGGCGCTTCCTCGGCGTTGCGGGCCTGGAAGTCGGCCAGGCGCTGGAGCTGGCTCTGCTTTTCGTCTTCACTGGAGCGGGCCAGCTCGATTTCCTGCTGGGCCATGCCCTTCGGGTTGAGGAAGGTATTGACGCCGATGATCGGGTAGGAGCCGTCGTGCTTCTTGTGCTCGTAGTAGAGCGACTCTTCCTGGATCTTGCCGCGCTGGAAGCCGGTTTCCATCGCACCCAGCACGCCGCCGCGGGAGCTGATGGCCTCGAACTCCTTGAGCACGGCTTCTTCGACGAGGTCGGTGAGTTCCTCGATGATGAAGGCGCCCTGGTTGGGGTTCTCGTTGTTGGCGAGGCCCCATTCGCGGTTGATGATCAGCTGGATCGCCATCGCCCGGCGCACGGATTCCTCGGTCGGGGTAGTGATCGCTTCGTCGTAGGCGTTGGTGTGCAGCGAGTTGCAGTTGTCGTAAATGGCGATCAGCGCCTGCAGCGTGGTGCGGATGTCGTTGAAGTCCATCTCCTGGGCGTGCAGCGAGCGGCCGGACGTCTGGATGTGGTACTTCAGCTTCTGGCTGCGTTCGTTGGCGCCGTACTTGTTC
>JAKLLO010000121.1 GCA_023150095.1 Zoogloea sp.
ACGGCGATGGCGGGGTGCTGGTAGAGCAGGTTCTCGATCTCGACCACCGGGATGTTCTCGCCGCCGCGGATCACCACGTCCTTGGTGCGGCCGGTGATGCGGATGTAGCCCTCGGCGTCGATGGTGGCCACGTCGCCGGTATCGAACCAGCCGTCGGCCGAGGTGGCGTTGAGCTGCGGACGCTTGAGGTAGCCGCCGAAGAGCGAGGCCCCGCGCACCAGCAGCGAGCCGCTCTCGCCGGCGGGCAGGCTGTTGCCGTTGGCGTCCACCACCTTCAGCTCCATGCCGGGCAGCGGGCGGCCGTCGGAGACGCCGGATTTGTCCATCGCCCGAGCAGGCTCGGTGACGGTGACGGCGCCGTTCTCGGTCATCCCCCAGGCCGAGCACAGGCGCATGCCCAGGATGCTGGCGGCGCGCTCGATGAGCACCGGCGGAATCGGCGCGCCGGCGCAGCAGAACTTGTTGAAGCGCGGCGTGGTGGGCTCGCCGGCCTCGACGGCGTTGCACAGGTCGGCCACGAAGGGCGTCGAGGCCATGCTGAAGGTGACGCCCTCGGCGCAGGCGATCTGCAGCGCCCGGCGGGCTTCCCAGATGTCCTGCAGCACGGTGGTGGCGTTGAGGATCAACGGCAGCATGGCCAGGTAGGCGTAGCCGGTGAGGTGGGCCATCGGCGAGGCGCCGAGGATCACATCGTCGTGCCCCAGCTCCATCGCCGCGATGTAGGCGTGGAGGTTGGAGAAAAGGGTATTGGAGGTGTGCATCACCCCCTTCGGCTCGCCGGTGGTGCCGGAGGTGTACATCAGCAGCAGCACGTCATCGGGGCCGAGGCCGGGGCCGTCGAGGAGCGGGGTGTCATCGCGCAGCAGGGCGGCCTCGAAGCCGCTTTCGCCCTCGCCGCCGAGCACCACCAACTGACGCAGGTGAGGCAGGCCGCCGAGCATTCCGCGGGCCATGGCTTCGTAGTCGAAACCGCGAAACACCTTGGGCACCACGAAGACCTTGCTCTCGCCAAAGTTGAGCATGAAGTTGAGTTCGTGCTGGCGGAAGATCGGCATCACCGGGTTGGCCACCGCGCCGATGCGCACGCAGGCCAGCGACAGGGCGATGAACTCCCAGCAGTTGGGCAGCTGGAAGGTGACCACGTCGCTGCGCCCGACGCCCAGGCTCACCAGCCCGCGGGCGATGCGGTCCACGCGGGCGTCGAGTTCGCGGTAGCTCAGGCGCACCGGGGCGTCTTCGCCGGCGGCGTAGCTCACCACGGCGGTCTTGTCGGGGCACAGCTGCAGCGCGCGGTGCAGGGGGTGTTCGATGGTCTCGTCGCGCCAGAAGCCTGCAGCCTTCATCGGCGCCATTCGCGGGGCGAGCAGGATGGGATCGAATTTCATGGTTTCTCTCCGGCTCGTCACGAAGCCGCGCGCGGGGCGACGAGCTTGCACTTGGATTCGCCGAGAGGCAGGGCGGCGTCGGCAGCCGGGATCACGCCGCGCACGTGGTAGTAGTCCCACGGCTCGGTGGATTCGCCGGGCTTCTTCACTTCCAGCAGCAGCATGTCGTGGGCGAACTTGCCGTCGGCGCGGATGCGGCCCTTGAACAGGCCATCGTCGATGTCGGCCGACTTGAGCTGCGTCATCACCATGGCGGCGTCATCGGTGCCGGTCTTCTCGACGGCCCTCAGGTAGTTGAGCACCGACGAGTACACGCCGGCGTGAGCCATGCTGGGCATCTTCTTGGCGCGCTCGAAGAAGCGCCGCGACCAGGCGCGGGTCTTGGCGTCACGGTTCCAGTAGAAGCCTTCGGTGAGGGTCAGGCCCTGAGCGGTCTTGAGGCCCAGCGCATGCACGTCATTGATGAACAGAACGATAGGCACGAGGCTCTGACGTGACCCCGTAATGCCGAATTCGGCCGCCTGCTTGATGGCGGTGATGGTGTCCTGGCCGCCGTTGGCGAGCGCGATCACGTCAGCCTTGGAAGCCTGGGCGCTGAGCAGGAAGGATGAGAAATCGGCGTTGGGAAAGGGATGCTTGGCCACCCCCACCACCTTGCCGCCACCCGCAGTGACGACCTGGCTGGCGTCCTTCGTCATGGCGGCACCGGCGGCATAGTCTGCTGAGATGAAATACCAGTTTTTCTTGCCCTCCTTCATCACCGCCTTGGCGGTCCCGGAGGCGAGTCCGTAACTGTCGTACACCCAATGCACTGTGTTGGCGTTACAGCGCTCGTTCGTGATGGCCAGGGACGCCGATCCCGACACCAGGGCGAGCCGGTTCTTCTGCTGGGCGACATCCATCACGGCCAAGGCCACATTGGTGGTCACCAGTTCGACGATGGTGTCCACCTTGTCCCGGTCAAACCAGTTCCGGGCGCGCTCGGCACCGATGTCTGCCTTGTTCTGGTGATCGGCGCTGACGATCTCGATCTTCCTGCCGGCCACCTGGCCATTGCGGGCGAAATCCTCCACCGCCATCTGGGCGGCGATCACCGCACCGCCGCCGGTGAAGTCGGAGTACGCACCGGACATGTCGGTGAGCACCCCGATCTTCACCACGTCGTCGCTGATCTTCTGCTGGGCCACGGCGGGCCCGGCGGCCAGCAGGGCGCTCGCAATCGCTGCGCCCAGCCAGTGTCGGGTGGGCCGCGCGGCAACGCCTGCGCGCTTGTTTCTGTTCTGCATGTCTCGCTCCTCTTGTGTCGTTTAGGCCTCGGTGCGCGTGCTTCCACGCCGCAGCGAAACGTATCGGCCCGAGAAATATAAGTCAACATATTTACGTTTAATGACCTTGACGGCAAAAGATTGTTTTGTGCTTCGCACCATTTAATTTTAAAAAATTGCTTTTAAACAATTAATTAAACAATGTTCTATCGCACATCAGTTTTCGATAGAAAAATTCAACCGCTTAAATGTGTAAATATATTGACAGATTGAAGCGGCGATTTCTAAAATTCGCCGCACTTCCCAACCGAAAGGACCGACGATGGATTTCAGCCTGACCGACGAGCAGAAAGCACTCGTCGAATCCGCCAGCCGCTTTGCCCGGAATCGTCTTGCCCCGGATTACCGGGCCCGTGAGAAGGCCGAGCGCGTGGAGCGCGAACTGGTGATCGAGATGGCCGAGCTGGGCTTTCTCGGCCCGGAGTTGCCGGAGCAGTTCGGCGGCCTGGGAGTGGATTGTGTGACCAGTGGGCTGCTCCTGGAGCAGATCGCCTACGGGGACTTCAACGTGTCCTACGTCAATCTGCTCACGTCTCTGTGCGGCCAGATCGTCTCGAACTACGCCCAGCCCGAGATCGCCCGGGAGTGGATGGACGAGGTGATCACCGGCCGCAAGCTGATCGCCATCGCCCTTACCGAGCCTTCGGCCGGCTCGGACGCGGCGCGTCTCAAGCTGAAGGCGGTGCGCGACGGCAAGGATTTCATCCTCTCCGGTGAGAAGACCTCGATCTCGATGGCCACCCAGGCCGACGTGGCGGTGGTGTTTGCCCGCACCGGGCTGGATTCGGACGGCGCGCGGGGCATCAGCGCCTTCCTGGTGCCGATGGATCTGCCGGGCATCACCCGTACCACCTTCGACGACATCGGCACGCGGCCGGTGGGGCGCGGCTCGATCTTCTTCGACGGGGTGCGCGTGCCGGCCGAGATGATGCTCGGCGACGAAGGGCAGGGTTTCGTTCAGGTGATGCAGGGCTTCGACTACAGCCGCGCGCTGATCGGCCTGCAGTGCATGGGCGTGGCCCGGGCGAGCCTGGACGAGGCGTGGCGTTACGCCCAGGAACGCGAGGCCTTCGGCAAGCCGATCGCCGATTTCCAGGGAGTGAGCTTTCCCCTGGCCGAGGCCGAGACGATGTACGAGGCCTGCCGCAACCTGTGCCTGAAAACCCTATGGCTGAAGGACAAGCACCTGCCCCACACCGCCGAGGCGGCCATGTGCAAGTGGTGGGGCCCCAAGCTGGCCTGCGAAATCATCCACCAATGCCTGCTCACCCACGGCCATGGCGGCTACGGCAGCGACTACCACTTCGGGCAGCGCTATCGGGACGTGCTGGGCCTGCAGATCGGGGACGGCACCGCAAACATCATGAAGATGATCATCGCCCGCCAGAAGGTGGCCCAGTACCGGATCTGAACCGCCCTACAGCTGCGACATGTTGCGCTGCAGGAGGTTGATGTAGTGGATGAAGGCCAGCCTGTCGTCGAAGGAAAAGCCCTTGAGGGCTTCGTCGTAGAAGTTGTGGATCGGGTCGGCCAGGGATTGCCACAGGGCCACGCCCTTTTCGCTCAGGCGCACCTTGCGCTCGCGCCGGTCCTCTTCGCTGGTGGCGCGTTCGACAAGGCCGTCCCGCTCGAGGCGGTTGAGCAGGCCGGTGAGGTTCTGACGGCTCACCAGCAGGTAGCGCGACAGCTCATTGACGCTCATCCCGCCTTCAGCCTGGGGGCGAGACAGGGCGCCGAGCACCGACCACTGCTGGGTGGTCACGCCGAAGTCGTCGAGGGCCTGGGTGCCCTTGGTGTGCAGCGTGTTGGCCGCCTGGAAGAGCCGGAAGAAAAGGCGGTTGTTGATCTCGATGGAGGCAAGGCTCTTCTCGTTGGTCAGGTCGGTCATCGCAGCAGTCGGTAGGGCGGGTGAAGCCGCATTGAAGCGCAAAGCAAGACGAAAACGCAACGGGCAGCCGCCCGGCGTGCATTTACATAAAAGGAGAACAGCATGCGAGGCATCAAAGGAAAAGTGACCATCGTGACCGGCGGCGCCGGTGGCATCGGCGCGGCGATCTGCCGGCGTTTCGCCGAGGCCGGGGCGATCGTCGCGGTCTTCGACATCAACCTGGAAGCCGCTAACGCGGTGGTGGCCGAGATCCGCGAGAAGGGCGGCAGCGCGGCCGCCTTCCAGGTGGACCTGACCAGCCAGGAGTCGGTGCAGGCCGCAGTAGCCGCCGCCGAAACCCAGCTCGGCCCCACCTACATCCTGGTGAACAACGCCGGCTGGGATCACGCCGCGCCCTTCCTCAAGACCGACAAGCCCCTGTGGGACAAGATCGTCGCGGTCAATCTGTACGGCCCGCTCTACATGCACCAGGCGGTGCTCAAGGGCATGGCCGAGCGGGGCGCCGGCAAGGTGGTGAATGTGGCCTCCGACGCGGCCCGCGTGGGTTCGTCCGGCGAAGCGGTGTACGCCTTCTGCAAGGGCGGCCTGCTGTCCTTCTCCAAGACCATGGCCCGCGAGCTGGCCCGTAAGCAGATCAACGTGAACGTGGTCTGCCCCGGCCCCACCGACACCGCGCTGTTCCGCGACTTTGCCGGCGAGGGCGAGCAGGGCGAGAAGCTCAAGGGCGCGCTCACCAAGGCCATCCCCTTCGGCCGCCTCGGCCAGCCCGACGACCTGCCCGGCGCCGTGCTGTTCCTGTCGAGCGAGGAAGCCTCGTTCATCACCGGCCAGGTCATCAGCGTTTCCGGCGGCCTGACGATGGCCGGCTGAGCCGGCCCCGCTACCCACAAACACCCTCAGGAGGACACCCCATGGAATACCGCGAAATCCTTTACACCAAGGTCGATGGCGTCGCCACCGTCACCATCAACCGGCCCAAGCAGTTCAACGCCTTCACCGCCAACACCTGCGAAGAGATGATCCACGCCCTGAAGGACGCGGACTACGACCGCAGCGTGGGCGTGGTGGTGCTCACCGGCGCCGGCGAGAAAGCCTTCTGCACCGGCGGCGACCAGGGCACCCAGGATGGCGGCTACGGCGGCCGCGGCACCATCGGCCTGCCCATCGAGGAAGTGCAGAGCGCCATCCGCGACATCTCCAAGCCGGTCATCGCCCGCGTCAATGGCTACGCCATCGGCGGTGGCAACGTGCTGGTCACCATCTGCGACCTGGCCATCGCCTCCGACAACGCCCAGCTCGGCCAGGCCGGCCCGCGCGTCGGCTCGGTCGACCCGGGTTTCGGCACCGCGCTGCTGGCTCGCGTGGTGGGCGAGAAGAAGGCCCGCGAGATCTGGTACCTGTGCCGCCGCTACACCGCCCAGCAGGCGCTGGAGATGGGCCTCGTCAATGCCGTCGTGCCCCAGGCCGAGCTGGACGCCGAGGTGAAGAAGTGGTGCGACGAGATCCTCGAGAAGAGCCCCACCGCGCTGGCCCTGGCCAAGAAGTCCTTCAACGTGGATACCGAGATGATCCGCGGCATGGGCGGGCTGGCGATGCACGCCCTCAAGCTCTACTACGAAACCCCGGAATCGGCCGAAGGCGGTAATGCCTTCCGCGAGAAGCGCAAGCCCGAGTTCCGCAAGCACGTGAAGTAAAGCGCCCCCGCCGGCCCCGTGCGGGGCCGGTTGCACCCGTCCGACCGAGGAAAGCCCGCCATGATCAGAGATCAGGAAACCCTCAACCTGCTGCTCGACACGATCTCGCGCTTCGTGCGCGAACGCCTGGTTCCCGCCGAGCCCATCGTTTCCGAGACCGACCATATCCCCGACGAGATCGTCGCCGGGATGAAGGAGCTTGGCCTCTTTGGCCTGTCCCTGCCCGAAGAGCACGGCGGCATGGGGCTGACGATGGAGGAGGAGGTGCTCGCCACCTTCGAGATCGGCCACGCTTCGCCATGCTTCCGCTCGCTGTTTGCCACCAACAACGGCATCGGCGGCCAGGGCATCGTGATCGACGGCACCCCCGAGCAGAAGGCCCGCTACCTGCCGCGCCTCGCCACTGGTGAGCTCATCGGCTCCTTCGCCCTCACCGAGCCCGACAGCGGCTCCGACGCCGCCAGCCTGCGCACCACCGCAATCCGCGACGGTGACCACTACGTGCTCAACGGCACCAAGCGCTACATCACCAACGCGCCGGAGGCCGGCATCTTCACCGTGATGGCGCGCACCGACCCGGCCAACAAGGGCGCCGACGGCATCTCCGCCTTCATCGTCGAGCGCGGCACGCCCGGTCTTTCCCTCGGCCTGCCCGACAAGAAGATGGGCCACCGCGGCGCCCACACCTGCGACGTGATCTTCGAGGGCTGCCGTGTGCCCGTCGCCAACCTCATCGGCGGCAAGGAAGGCGTCGGCTTCAAGACCGCCATGAAGGTGCTCGACAAGGGCCGCATCGCCATCGCCGCCATCTCGGTGGGCGTGGCCGAACGCATGCTCGACGACGCCCTGCGCTACGCCTGCGAGCGCAAGCAGTTCGGCAAGCCCATTGCCGAGTTCCAGCTAGTGCAGGCCATGCTGGCCGACAGCAAGGCCGAGCTCTACGCCGCCCGCTGCATGGTGATCGACGCCGCCCGGCGCCGCGACACCGGCCTCGACGTGGGCACCGAAGCCTCGTGCGCCAAGCTCTTCGCCTCCGAAATGTGCGGCCGCGTGGCCGACCGCGCGGTGCAGATCTTCGGCGGCGCCGGCTATCTCTCTGAGTACGGCATCGAGCGCTTCTACCGCGACGTGCGCCTGTTCCGCCTCTTCGAGGGCACCACCCAGATCCAGCAGCTGGTGATCGCCCGAAACATGATCCGCGCAGCCACCTGACCCCAACATTCAAAACAAGGACGACGCCATGACCCACTTTCAATGGGACGACCCCCTTCTCCTCGACCAGCAACTCACCGACGAGGAGCGGATGATCCGCGACAGCGCCCACGCCTACTGCCAGGAGCGCCTCGCCCCCCGCGTGCTGGAAGCCTTCCGCAACGAACATACCGATCTCGCCATCTTCCGCGAGATGGGCGAACTGGGCCTGCTTGGCCCGACCATCCCCGAGCAATACGGCGGTGCCGGCCTCAACTACGTGAGCTACGGGCTGATCGCCCGCGAGGTGGAAAGGGTGGATTCCGGCTACCGCTCGATGATGAGCGTGCAGAGCTCGCTGGTGATGGTGCCGATCAACGAATTCGGCAACGAAGCCACCAAGCAGAAGTACCTGCCCAAGCTCGCCAGCGGCGAATGGATCGGCTGCTTCGGCCTCACCGAACCCAACCACGGCTCCGACCCCGGCAGCATGATCACCCGCGCCCGCAAGGTGGATGGCGGCTACAGCATCTCGGGCAGCAAGATGTGGATCACCAACAGCCCGGTGGCCGATGTGTTCGTCGTGTGGGCCAAGGACGACGCGGGCAAGATCCGCGGCTTCGTGCTCGAAAAAGGATGGAAAGGCCTGTCGGCCCCGGCGATCCACGGCAAGGTCGGCCTGCGCGCCTCGATCACCGGCGAGATCGTGATGGACGAGGTGTTCTGCCCCGAGGAAAACGCTTTCCCTGATGTGCGTGGCCTGAAGGGCCCGTTCACCTGCCTCAACTCGGCCCGCTACGGTATCGCCTGGGGCGCGCTGGGCGCGGCGGAAGACTGCTGGCACCGGGCCCGGCAGTACGTGCTCGACCGCAAGCAGTTCGGCCGCCCGCTGGCCGCCAACCAGCTCATCCAGAAGAAGCTCGCCGACATGCAGACCGAGATCACCCTGGGCCTGCAGGGCTGCCTGCGGCTGGGGCGGATGAAGGACGAGCACATCGCCGCGGTGGAGATCACCTCGATCATGAAGCGCAACTCCTGCGGCAAGTCGCTGGAGATCGCCCGCCTGGCCCGGGACATGATGGGCGGCAACGGCATCTCCGACGAGTTCGGCGTGGCGCGTCATCTGGTGAACCTGGAGGTGGTGAACACCTACGAGGGCACCCACGACATCCACGCCCTGATCCTCGGCCGCGCCCAGACGGGCATCGCCGCCTTCGGCAACTGAGTCCGCCAACCCCGACGGAGCCCGCCGAATGACCGGACCGACCCCCAGCCCCGCCGCCCCGGACGCGGAAATCGTTCTCGAGACCCAGGGTCTCGTGAAGGAATTCCGCGGCTTCGTGGCCGTGAATGGCGTGGATCTGCAGATCCGCAAAGGCCACATCCACGCACTGATCGGCCCCAATGGTGCCGGCAAGACCACCTGCTTCAACCTGCTCACCAAGTTCCTCGCGCCAAGCCGCGGCAGCATCCGCTTCAAGGGTGAGGACATCACCCGCAGCAGCCCCCAGCAGATCGCCCGGATGGGGCTGGTCCGATCGTTCCAGATCTCGGCGGTGTTCCCGCACCTTTCGGTGCTGGAGAACGTGCGCATCCCGCTGCAGCGCAAGCTCGGCACCAGCTTCCACTTCTGGAAGAGCGGCCGCAGCCTCGATTGCCTCAACGACCGGGCGATGGAGATCCTGGCCCTCGTCGGCCTCGAAGGCTTCGCCCGGATGATCGCCGTCGAGCTGCCCTATGGCCGCAAGCGGGCGCTGGAGATCGCCACGACCCTGGCGCTTGAGCCCGAGATGCTGCTCCTCGACGAACCCACCCAGGGCATGGGCCACGAGGACGTGGACCGGGTGATGCAGCTCATCAAGGCAGTATCCAACGGGCGCACGGTGCTGATGGTGGAGCACAACATGAAGGTCGTCTCCGGCATCTGTGATGCCATCACCGTGCTCGCCCGGGGCGCCGTGCTGGCCCAGGGCGATTACGCCAGCGTGTCGCGCAACCCGGCGGTGATCGAGGCCTACATGGGCAGCGAGGCCGCCCAGGCGGCAGGAGGACACTGAGATGAACCAGCCCCAGTTCAGCCCCTTTGCTGCCGCCGCGCCCGACGTGCACGCCACCGAATACCTGCGCGTCTCCAGCCTGCACGCGTTCTATGGCGAATCCCACGTGCTGCACGGCATGGACTTCACCGTGCGGCGAGGCGAATGCGTGGCGCTCCTCGGTCGCAACGGCTCCGGCCGCACCACCACGCTGCGCGCCATCATGGGCCTCACCGGCAGGCGCACCGGCTCGATCATGATCAACGGCCGCGAGGCCGTCGATCTGCCGCCCCACAGGATCGCCCAGCTCGGCGTGGGCTATTGCCCCGAAGAGCGCGGCATCTACGCCGGCCTGACCTGCGAGGAAAACCTGCTGCTGCCACCCCTGGTGGGCAGCGGGGGAATGGGCATCGACGAGCTGTACGCGATGTTCCCCAACCTCGCCGAACGCCGCCACAGCCCGGGCACCCGGATGTCCGGCGGCGAGCAGCAGATGCTGGCGATGGCCCGCATCCTGCGCACCGGCGCACGGCTCCTGCTGCTCGACGAAATTTCCGAAGGGCTCGCCCCGGTGATCGTCCAGCGACTGGCCGAGGTGATCGCCACCCTCAAGGCGCGCGGTTTCACGATCCTGCTGGTGGAGCAGAACTTCCGCTTCGCCGCGCCCCTGGCCGACCGCCTGTTCGTCGTCGAGCACGGGCAAGTAGTGGCTGAGATCGCGCAACACGAGCTCCAGGAAAAGCGGGCCTTCCTGCAAGAGGCACTGGGCGTATGAAGGCGGTTCTCCTCCCTCGCCGCCTGCGCCCGCCTCGGCCTGCATTCTCCACTCGGCCCCCGTTGGCCGTCGGGCAGGGCGTCGGCCCCGCTGCCGTGTTCATCCGGGTCTGCGCTGACCACCCGCCCGGATGGCAGTGGCAGCCGGCGTCCTGCCATCTTTTTCGGAGTCTCCGCCCATGAACGAAATCTTCGGCGTGCCTTTGCCGGCACTCCTTGGCCAGCTCACCCTCGGGCTGGTCAATGGCTCCTTCTACGCCATGCTGAGCCTGGGCCTCGCGGTCATCTTCGGCATGCTGCACATCATCAATTTCTCCCACGGCGCCTGCTACATGATGGGCGCGATGTTCACCTGGATGGCCCTGGAATACCTTGGCCTCGGCTACTGGTGGGCCTTGCTGCTGGTGCCGCTGGGGGTGGCGGTGGTCGGCATCGTGCTCGAACGTCTGCTGCTGCGTCGGTTGTACCGCTTCGACTACCTCTACGCGCTGCTCCTCACCTTTGGCCTGGCGCTGATGATCGAGGGCGGCTTCCGCCAGGTCTTCGGCGTGGCCGGCCAGCCGTATGCGATCCCCGAGGCCCTGGGCGGCGCCTTCGACCTGGGCTTCATGATGCTGCCGCGCTACCGGGCGTGGGTCATCGCGGTGTCGCTCACGGTGTGCCTCTTCACATGGTTCGTGATCGAGAAGACCCGCCTCGGCGCCTACCTGCGCGCCGCCACCGAGAACCCGCGCCTCACCCAGGCCTTCGGCATCAACGTGCCGCTGATGGTGATGCTCACCTACGGCTTCGGCGTGGGGCTGGCCGGGCTGGCGGGGGTGCTCGCCGCCCCCACCGCCCAGGTGGGGCCGCTGATGGGCAGCAACCTGATCATCGTGGTCTTTGCGGTGGTGGTGATCGGCGGCATGGGTTCGATCCTCGGCTCGGTGCTCACCGGGCTGGGGCTGGGCGTGGTCGAGGGGCTCACCAAGGTCTTCTACCCCGAGGCCAGCGCCGTCGTCGTTTTCGTGATCATGGCCGTCGTCCTGTGGTTCCGGCCGGCCGGGCTGTTCGGAAAGGAAGCATGATGAATCCACAACGTTTTCCGCTGGGCTATCTCGCGCTGCTGGCGCTGCTGCTCATCGCGCCGGCGCTGGTGTATCCGGTGCTCATCATGAAGGTCCTGTGCTTCGCGGTGTTTGCCTGCGCCTTCAATCTGCTGCTGGGCTACACGGGCCTGCTGTCCTTCGGACACGCGGCCTTCCTCGGCGGGGCGGCCTACCTCACCGCCCACGCGCTCAAGGTGTGGGCGTTGCCCACCCTGGCCGGGCTGGCCCTCGGCACCCTGGGCGCCGCTGCGCTGGGCTGGGTGATGGGCAGCCTCGCCATCCGCCGGCAGGGCATCTACTTTGCGATGAGCACGCTGGCGCTGGCCCAGCTGGTGTTCTTCCTGCTTCTGAAGAGCGAGTTCACCGGCGGCGAGGACGGCCTGCAGGGCGTGCCGCGCGGGAGCGTGCTGGGCTTCGACCTGTCGTCCGACACCCACCTGTATTACCTGGTGCTGGCCGTGGCGGCGGGGGCGTTCTGGCTGATCCACCGCACCATCCACTCGCCCTTCGGGCAGATCCTCAAGGCCATCCGCGAGAACGAGGCACGGGCGGTGTCGCTGGGCTACGACGTGGATCGCTACAAGCTGCTGGCCTTCGTGCTGTCGGCGGCGGTGAGCGGGCTGGCCGGCGCCCTCAAGACGCTGGTGTTCAGCTTTGCGACCCTCTCCGACGCCCACTGGCACACCTCCGGCGAGGTGGTGCTGATGACGCTGCTCGGCGGTGTCGGCACGGTGTTCGGCCCGGTTGCCGGCGCGGCGGTGATCGTCACCTTGCAGAACGAGCTCGCCGACAAGGTGGGTTCGCTGGTCACGGTCATCATGGGCTTCATCTTCGCCGCCTGCGTGCTGGCCTTCCGCCGCGGGCTGGTGGGCGAGGCCATCGCCCTGTTTCGCCGCATGATCGGGGAGAAGGTGCAATGAGTACGCCGAATCTGCCGACCGACGCGGGCAGGGGCGGGCCCGATGCCACCGCCGCCTTCGACGCCCTGGTCCATGCCCGCAAGTCCACCCGCGCCTTCCTGCCGACGCCGGTGCCCCGGGCGGTGGTCGAGGACATCCTGCGCCTCGCCGCCCGCGCCCCGTCGGGCAACAACATCCAGCCCTGGCGCGTGCATGTGGCGAGCGGCGCGGTGCTGGGCCGGCTGGTGGATGAAGTGTGCACCGCCTTCGACGTGGCCGACGGCAGCCATGTGCCCGAATACGCCTATTACCCGACCGCGTTCTTCGAGCCCTACCTGTCGCGCCGGCGCCGCATCGGCAGCGACCTGTACGGCGCCCTCGGCATCGCCAAGGGCGACAAGGCACGGATGCACGCCCAGATGCGCCGCAACTTCACCTTCTTCGGCGCGCCGGTGGCGCTGGTCGTCACCATCGACCGGCGCCTCGCCCAGGGCAGCTGGCTCGACTGCGGCATGTTCATCCAGAACCTGCTCCTTGCTGCCACCGCCCATGACCTTGCCACCTGCGCCCAGGCGGCGTGGATCGACTACCACCGCATTGTCGGTCGGCTGCTCGATTTCGACGCCCAGGAGCAGCTGGTGTGCGCCGTCGCCCTGGGCCATGCCGACCCGGCCGCCCCCGAGAACGCCCTCGAAACCGTGCGCGCGCCCGTGGGCGAATTCGTCCGCTTCCACGCCGATCCCGGCCACGACTGAACCCCCAGCCAGACAAGGAGAACACCCCATGAAGATCCTTATCCCCGTGAAGCGGGTCATCGATTACAACGTCAAGGTCCGCGTCAAGGCCGACCAGAGCGGCGTCGAGCTGGCCAACGTGAAGATGGCCATGAACCCCTTTGACGAAATCGCCGTCGAGGAGGCCGTGCGCCTGAAGGAAGCCGGCAAGGCCGCCGAAGTGGTGGCCGTGTCCGCCGGCGCAGCCCAGAGCCAGGA
>JAKLLO010000122.1 GCA_023150095.1 Zoogloea sp.
GAGTCGAGCCGCGCTCCGACGAGGCCCGGCGCGCCTTCGAGTGGGGCCTGCAGCGCTTCCTGCTCGAATCCCGGGCGCTGGCGAGCTTCCACCACTCGGGCATCGTCCGGGTGCTGCGCTACTTCCTGGCCAACGACACCGCCTACATGGTGATGGCCTACGAGACCGGCCAGCCCCTGCAGCGCTGGCTGGTGGGCCGGCTGCCGCTCGACCGGGCGAGCCTGCTGCGCATCGTGCGCCCGCTGCTCGATGGCCTCGAGGCGGTGCATGGCGCCGGCTTCCTGCACCGGGACATCAAGCCCGGCAACATCTACATCCGCGACGACGGCTCGCCGGTGCTGCTGGATTTCGGCTCCGCCCGGCGGGTGGAGGCCGACAACGTGGACCAGTCGCTCACCGCGGTGGTGAGCCCCGGCTTTGCGCCGGCCGAGCAATACCACCGCCACGGCAAGCAGGGGCCATGGACCGATCTCTACGCCCTGGCCGGGGTGATGTACTGGATGGTCACCGGCCACCTGCCGATGGAACCCCTCGCCCGCATGCGCGAGGACACCATGCCGGCCGCCGCGCGGATCGGCAACGCGGCGGTGTTCGGCATCGGCCTGCTCAACGCCATTGACTGGGCCCTGAAACCCGACGAGAACGCCCGCCCGCGGGACGTGGCGGCCTTCCGCCGGGCCTGCCTCGCACCGCCGGCGGGGGGCGAAGGGCCGGCCGAGCCGCAGCTGGAGGCGCCGTTTCCGCTCGGGCTGTCGGCCGCCGAGGCGCGCACCTTCATCGCCGCGGTGCTGTTCGCCGATGTCACCGGGCCTTTCGGCGACGACGCCCTGCGCACCGAAGGCCGCACCCGGCTGGCGCGCATGCTCACCCAGGCGGTCGCGCCCCTGCCGCCCACCACCCGGCTGGCGGTGAACACCAAGGAAGGCTGCGCGGTGTGCTACGTGGGCGATCCCGAAGACGCCCTGCGCGCCGCCAGCCAGATCGGCGACGCCGCTGCCGGGGAAGGGCTGGGCGTTCAGATGGGGATCAACCTGGGCCCGGTGCGGGTGGCGTCGGACGCCGGCGGTCGCTCGCGCATCCTGGGCGACGGCATTTCCACCGCCTGCCGGGTGATGCGCCTGGCCGAGCCGGGCCGGGTGCTGGTGTCGAGGGCGTATTTCGAGGTGATCCACCACCTCAAGCGCAACGCGGCGGCGTGCTTCCAGCACATGGGCGTGCGGCGCGATGCCGAGGCGCGCGAACATGATGTCTTTGCCTATGCGGGCGAGGGCGGCGGTGTGGGCGGTGTGCCGCTCGATCCATCGATCCCGCGGCCGATGGCCGGCGCCGATCTCACCCCGGCGGTGATCGAGGCCGCCGAACGCAGCCTTGCGCTGCACATCGGCCCGATGGCGAAGGTGCTGGTCCGTCGTACGGTGCCGCGGGCTGCCAATGGCGCCGAGCTGCACCGCCTGCTGGCCGAGCTGATTCCCGATCCGGCGCCGCGGGCGGCGTTTCTGGCCGGTGCGGGGTCGGGTGAGGTGCTGTCGGGCTCGCGGCCTGCCAGCGTCGTGCGGCCGATCTCGACGCCGCACGGGACGGTTCCCCAGACGCAGCGTCCGGCAGCGCCGGCGGGTGGCGGCGGGGCGATGGCCGGCGAGGCGCTGGCGCGGGTCGAGACGATCTTTGCCCGTTACATCGGCCCGATGGCGAAGGTGCTGGTGAAGCGCGAGCTGCGCCACGCCGATTCGGTCGAGGCCTTGTGCCGGGCACTGGCGGGCCACATCGACAAGCCGGCCGACCGTCAGCGTTTTCTAGCCGAGGCCGGGTTCTGAGCGCTTACGCCGCGGGCGTGGGAAGGCCGTGCTTGTGGCACGCCGCGATCAGCGCGGCCTCGGCGATCTCGAAATCGAAGCTGCGCAGGGCGTGCTCGATGGGGGGAAAGTCGCTGCCGAAAGCGGTGCCGAGCAGCCCGGCGTGGGCTTCCAGCACGCGGATCGCCGCCATGTCGCAGTCGACGAGCAGGGGCAGCAGCTCGGCGCAGACGGCCGTCACCTGATCCCGATCGACGGGGCCGGCGACCGGCACGTCGGCGGTGACTTCGGGGGGAAGCCCGGCGTCGAGCGCGCTCATCAGTGCCTGCAGTTCGCTGCGGAAGCGGGCGAGGAGGGCCTCCACCTCGGCCCGCGGCTGGGCTTCGCGCAGGGCCATTTCGAGATCCTGGGCGATGGGCTGGAGCCGGAAGGCCCCGAAGGTGCCGGACAGCCCCTTGACGGTATGGGCCCGGCGCGTCGCGGTGGGCCAGTCGTCCGTGGCGAGGGCCTCGGCGATCACGTCGGCTGCGGCGCGCTCGGTCATCGCGAAATCGCGCAGCAGGGCAATGTAGAGCTCGGGGTCGCCTTCCATGCGGCGCAGGCCGATCGCCATGTCGAGGCCGTCGATCGGGTCCGGAAGGCCCGGGGTCGGGATGGCCGGTGCCTGGCCTGGCCTGGCGGGTAAGTGCATGGGGGGCTCCGTCGAGCGTTGTTATTGGTTTGAGTCTGGCCCGGTGGAAATCATGGCGCTCCGGAGCGCTGGCGAGATGTGCCGGATTGGCGCTTTTGGCCGGTTCGAGCCGACGCCCCGCGCTGGAGCAGGGCATCCGGCGCGGGGATGTCGTCGCTCAGACGATCATCGCCTTGCAGGCCTTGGCGCATTCGTCGCAACTCTCCATGCATTCGCGGCAGGGCTTGTGCTTGGCAGCGTGCTTCTTGCATTCGGCCTCGCAGGCCCTGCACACATCGACGCACAGGGCGGCAAGCTTGGGCGCGAACTTCGATTCGGCGCCGGCCAGGGTGATCAGCGCGCGGCAGCTGGCGAGCATCTCACGCACGCTGGTGGCGCAGGCGGCCATGGTCTTGTCGCCTTCGCCCAGCAGCATGATGCAGTGGGTCAGGCAGATCTCGCCCTTCTCGATGCAGATGCCGGCGGTGTCGAGCACGCTTTGCCACGGGTGGGCGCCTTCGTGGTGATGGTGGCTGTGGTCGTCGGCGGCGACGGCAGCGCCGGCGCTGGCAAGCAGGGCGCCGGTGGCGAAGAGGGCTTCACGACGGTTCATGGTTGTTCTCCCTGAGATTATTTGGTGCCGGAATCGGCGCTGCGGTTGGATCCATCCAGTCGGCGTGCTTCTTCTTCGCTGACGTATTCGAACACGCGCACCACCTTCTGGACGCCGTTGGTGCTGCGGGCCACTTCGGTGGCGGCTTCGCCCTCGCGCTGGCTCACCAGGCCCAGCAGGTACACCGTGCCGGCTTCGGTGACGACCTTCACGTGCGGAAGGTGGAATTCCTTCTGGTCCACGAAGCGGGCCTTCACCTTGGAGCTGATGTAGGTGTCGTTGGTGCGGGCGGAGAGGGTGCTGGTGGGCGCCACGCGCAGCTCATTCACCACGTCGCGGACGTTCTCGACCGACGCGGCGATGCGCCCGGCTTCCTCGCGGGAGGCTTCGTTGAAGGCTTCGCCGGTGAGGAGCAGCTTGCGGTTGAAGGAGGTGGCGTTGACGTGGACCTTGTCGCCGAGGCTGTCGTTGATCCACTTGCCGGCCTTCCATTCGATGCTCTCGTCGTCCACGTAGGCGCCGGAGCTGCGGCGGTCGGCGGTCATCGCCACGGCCACGCCGGCACCGCCGACGAAGACCGGGATGCAGCCCTGCATGACCGAGGCCGCGCCGAGCGCGAGGAGGAGCGAGGCGAGAAGCTTGCGGGAGGATTTCATTCTTCTACTCCGAGAAAGAGGCAGTCGATGCCGTCGCACAGGCAATGAAGGGTGAGCAGATGGACTTCCTGGATGCGCGCGGTGCGATCGGCGGGCACGCACAGGTGGATGTCGTCCGGGCCGAGCAGGGCGCCCATCTCGCCGCCGCCCTTGCCGGTGAGGGCGACCACGCGCATCTCGCGCTCGTGGGCGGCGTGGATGGCCTCGATCACGTTGGGGGAGTTGCCGCTGGTGGAGATCGCCAGCAGCACGTCACCGGGCTGGCCGAGGGCGCGCACCTGCTTCGAGAACACCTGGCTGAAGTCGTAGTCGTTGGCGATCGAGGTGAGGGTGGACGAGTCGGTGGTGAGCGCGAAGGCAGCCAGCGGCGGGCGCTCCATCTCGAAGCGGTTGAGCAGCTCGGCGGCGAAGTGCTGGGCGTCGGCGGCCGAGCCGCCGTTGCCGCAGGCGAGGATCTTGCCGTTGGCCATCAGGCAGTGGGTCATCTCCTCGATGGCGTGGGCGATGGGGTCGGCCATGAATTCGAGGGCGGACAGCTTGGTGTGGGCGCTGTCGGTGAATTGCTGGGCGATGCGTGCGACGAGATCCATGGGGTATCCGGAAGACGCGCCGAAAGCCGGCGCGGACAGAACGAGCAGTGGGTGAGAAGCCGGTCGATTTTACCATCCGCACCCGGAAGCGCAGTTGCCGGGAGAAATCCCCTTACAAACCGACAAAGACGTCGACCCGCACACGCTTCCAGGGGTTCCGGTCGGTGGTGAGGCGGCCGATGCGCCCGCTGATGGGCGTGCCCCGGTCCATCTCCTCGGCCACCTCCCGGTTGTCGCTGCGGGGCAGGTAGCCGAGCTTGGCGCCGCGCCATTCGACGCGCACCGCGAAGGGGTCGTGCTTGTTGTCGGGTTCGCGCATCAGGGCCAGGCGGTCGCCCTCCCGCATCTCGTCCCACAGGATCTTGCCGCCGTAGTACTGGAAGCCGGCGAGCGGCGAACTCTGCACCAGGATGCGCACCTGCTGGGCGCTGGCCGGGGCGGCGAGGGCGCACGCAAGGATCGCCGTACACAAGATTTCACGAAGCATCGAAAGCCCCGCGAATCCACTCGATGCGGGCTGCGTCGAGGCCATCCAGGAGGATCGCGTCGAAGCGGCAGGCCCGGTTGGCGTGGCGCCGGCCGTCACCGGCCAGCCAGTGCTGCGCGGCGAGGATCACCCGCCGCTGCTTGCTGGCGGTGATGCTGGCCGCAGCGCCGCCAAAGCGGCCGTTCTTGCGCAGGCGCACCTCGACGAACACCAGGCTGCGCCCGTCGTCGGCGATCAGGTCCACCTCGCCGCCGCGGCAACGCACGTTGCGGGCGATGATGGTCAAGCCGTGGCGCTCCAGATGCCGGGCCGCCAGCGCCTCGGCGGCCGCACCGTCCCGCAGGTGGGCGGCTTGCATCGGCGCGCCGTCGCGCCCACAATCGCCCTCCGCCGATATTTCCTGCGACGCGCGTCGCGCCCGCCATGCATCCCACACTGCCGGAATCTCCGCTATCCAAGACGCCGTCATTGTATGTGGTGGCCACCCCGCTGGGGAATCTGCATGACATGGGCTTGCGTGCGCTGGCGGTGCTCAAGTCGGTGGACGCCATCGCCGCCGAAGACACCCGGCACAGCCAGCGCCTCCTCGACGCCTTCGGCATCACCACCCGCCTCGTCGCGCTCCATGAGCACAACGAGCAGGCCGCCGCCAGCCTGGTCATCCGGATGCTCGAAGAGGGCAAGCATGTCGCGCTGATCACCGACGCGGGCACGCCGGCGGTGTCCGATCCCGGCGCGCGGGCCGTGGCGCGGGTGCAGGAGGCCGGCCACCCGGTGGTGCCGGTGCCCGGCGCCTGCGCGGCGATCGCGGCGCTTTCGGCCTCGGGCCTGGCGGATGGCCAGTTCCATTTTCATGGTTTCCTGCCTACCAAGTCGGCGGGTCGCAAGGCTGCGCTGGAAGCCCTGCGCAGCGTGCCCGGCACGCTGGTGTTCTACGAAGCGCCTCACCGCATCGCCGAAACCCTCGCCGACATCGCCGCAACCCTCGAGCCGACCCGCCAGATCGTGGTCGCCCGGGAAATCACCAAGCTCTTCGAGCAGATCGTGCGGATGCCGCTGGCCGATGCGCCGGGCTGGCTGGCGGAAGATCCGAACCGCTCCCGCGGCGAGTTCGTGCTGCTGGTGTCTGCCGCGCCGCCGACGGAAGGGCTGTCGCCCGAAGCCGAGCGGGTGCTGGGCCTGCTGATGCCGGAGCTGCCCCTCAAGACGGCGGCGCGCCTCGCCGCCGAAATCACCGGCACCCCCAGGAACGACCTCTACGCCCACGGTCTGCGCGTCAAATCGAGCGCCGACGATGGGGAATGATGTCGCCGGGCTGCTAAAATGTTCCAACCGTTAAATATTGATTCTTTGGACGGAAGCTCATGTCGACCCTGACCCTCACCCGCCCCGACGACTGGCATCTGCACGTGCGTGACGGCGAAGCCCTCGCCACCGTCGTGCCGGATACCGCCCGCCGCTTCGGCCGGGCGCTGATCATGCCCAACCTGCGTCCGCCGGTGACCACCGTCGACCAGGCCGCCGCCTACCGCGAGCGCATCCTCGCCGCAGTGCCCGCAGGGCTCAAGTTCGACCCGCTGATGACGTTGTACCTCACCGACACCCTCAAGCCCGAGGAGATCGACAAGGCCGCCGACAGCGGCTTCGTGGTCGCCGCCAAGCTCTACCCGGCCGGTGCCACCACCAACTCGGACGCCGGTGTCACCGACATCGCCCGCATCTACCCCGTGCTCGAACGGATGGCGGAGCGGGGCATCGTTCTCTGTGTTCATGGCGAGGTCACCCATGCTGACGTTGATATCTTTGATCGCGAGCGCGTCTTTATCGATCGCGTACTGGCGCCGGTTGCAGCGCGCTACCCGTCCCTGCGCATTGTCTTCGAGCACATCACGACATCCGAAGCGGCGCAGTTCGTGACCGAAGCCGGGCCGAACGTGGGCGCCACCATCACCGCCCACCACCTGCTCTACAACCGCAACGCCATCTTCACCGGTGGCGTGCGTCCGCATTACTACTGCCTGCCGGTGCTCAAGCGTGAAACCCACCGCGAGGCGCTGGTGCGCGTGGCCACCTCCGGCAGCCCCAAGTTCTTCCTGGGCACCGATTCGGCGCCCCACGCCAAGAGCACCAAGGAAGCCGCCTGCGGCTGCGCCGGCTGCTACACCGCCCACGCCGGCATCGAGCTCTACGCCGAAGCCTTCGAGCAGGCCGGCGCCCTCGACAAGCTCGAAGCCTTCGCCAGCTTCAACGGCCCCGACTTCTACCGACTGCCCCGCAATACCGACCAGATCACCCTGGTCAAGGAAAGCTGGGGCGTGCCCGCCGCGGTCGATTACCTGCCGGGCGATCCGCTGGTGCCGCTGCGTGGTGGCGAGACCATCGGCTGGAAACTGAGCTGATCCGACCTTTCCCCTGACTTGACGATGCGTCCGACCTTGAAGCGACTGTTGATCCTTGCCCTCCTGCCGCTCCTCACGGCCTGCGAATACGAGGGCGCAGCTTTTCTCATCGACGGTCGTGACCAGTCGATTTCCCTCGTCCGCGAGCAGCAGTTCTTCTGGAACGACGAGGTCAGCCAGGCCGTCGTCGTCTCCCGGATGCCCACCTGCCTGCGCCGCTACAGCATCAAGCCCGGCGTGGCAGGCAGCGTGAAGATGGAAGTCTTCGAGGCCGGCGACATGCTGTGGGCCCTCAAACAGGGCAAGAACTGGTATCTCGCCGGCACCGAACGCTGCGAGCTGCAGGTCTGGAAGGACGCCCCTGCCGAGCCGCCCGGCCGGCTCGTCGGCACCTTCACCCGCAAGGCCGACCGCCTGCAGTTCGTCGCCGCCGACAAGCCCGCCACGCCGATCGCGCCTGGCGGCCAATGAGCCCGGCGGCGCTGGCCGGCCTCCCGCTGTTCGAATCCATCACCGGGCTGCTTGCCCGGTTTCCGTTTGAGCGCCTGCCCGACGCTGCGGCGCTCACTGCATCGCTGGCCGAAGTCGCCCCCGACGCCCGTGCCGGCTCCGGCCTGCCGATCCGCTTCACCCTGCCGCCGGCTGGCGACATCGCCTACGAGCAGCACATCCACGCCACCGGCCAGGTGCCCACCCGCGCCGACGACTGGCACGACTTCTTCAACGCCCTCGCCTGGTGCGTGTGGCCCACGAGCAAGGCGGCCTGCAACGGGCTGCATCTGCGCGAGCAGCAGGCGCGCGAGGCCGCCGGCCTGCCTGGCCGCGGCCCCCTGCGCGACGCGCTCACCCAGTTCGACGAATGCGGCATCGTGGTCGTCTCGACCGATCCGCAGATCCCCGCGCTCCTCGCCCGCCACGAATGGGAGGCCGCCTTCTGGCATCACCGCCTGCGCCTCGTCGACACCACCCGTTTCCTCATCTTCGGCCACGGCAGCTGGGATCAGCTCCGCGCGCCCTTCGTCGGTCTGTGCGCCAAGGCGCTGTACCGCGTCGTCGAGCCCGGCTGGCTGGACATGCCCGACGCCGAACGCCAGCGCGAGACCGACGCCTGGCTGGCGGATCGTCTCACCCGGCAGCCTTTCGGCAAGGCCGATCTCTGCCCGCTGCCGCTGCTTGGCGTGCCCGGCGTGACGCCCGACAACGCAGCGCCCGATTACTACCGCGACACCCGCCAGTTCCGCCCGCTTCGTGCAGGGCATCGCACCGACATGCACACAAGGCTGTAAGCGCCCCGCGATTTGCGGGAAAATAGCGGGCTCGCCGGATGCCGTCCGGGTGTGCTCGCGCACCGGCCCCGAATTCAATCTCCAGGAACCGCCATGCTGCAGAAATTCTCCGCCTTCCCCGGCGTCGCCGGCCCCGTCGTCGTCATCGTGATGGACGGCTACGGCATCCCCAAGAACGACGCCGGCAGCGCCATCGCCGCCGCCCGCAAGCCGACCCTCGACAAGCTTTTCGCCGAATGCCCGCACATCACCCTGCGTGCCCACGGCACCGCGGTTGGCATGCCGTCGGATGACGACATGGGCAACTCGGAAGTCGGCCACAACGCTATCGGCGCCGGCCAGGTGTATGCCCAGGGCGCCGCGCTGGTGGCCAACGCGATCGCCGACGGCGCCATCTGGGCGGGCGACGCATGGAAGGAGATCGTGGCGGGCGCAAAAGCCGGCCGGGGCGTGATCCACTTCATCGGCCTGTTCTCCGACGGCAACGTGCACAGCCACATCGACCACCTCAAGGCGATGGTCGCCCAGGCCAAGGTCGAAGGCGTGAAGACCGTGCGCATCCACGCCCTGCTCGACGGCCGCGACGTGCCCGAGACCAGCGCCCTCGACTACGTGGTGCCCTTCGAGGCCTTCCTGGCCGAAATCAGCACCGACGGCTTCGACGCCCGCATCGCCTCCGGCGGCGGCCGCCAGTACATCACCATGGACCGCTACGACGCCAACTGGCCGATGGTCGAGAAGGGCTGGAAGACCCACGTGCTGGGCGAAGGCCCGCAGTTTGCCAACGCCACCGATGCGGTGAACGGCCTGCGCGAGCGCAACCCCGGCACCATCGACCAGGATCTGCCCGAGTTCGTGATCGCCGAGGGTGGCAAGCCCATCGGCACGATTGAAGACGGCGACTCCGTCGTCTTCTACAACTTCCGCGGCGACCGGGCCATCGAGATCACCCGCGCTTTCGTCGAGGCCGACTTCGACAAGTTCGACCGCGTGCGTGCGCCCAAGGTCACCTACGCCGGCATGCTGCAATACGACGGCGACCTGCAACTGCCCAAGCGGTTCCTGGTTGCCCCGCCGGCCATCAAGGACACCTCCGGCGAGTGGTTCAGCAAGATGGGCCTCGCCCAGTTCGCCTGCTCCGAAACCCAGAAGTTCGGCCACGTCACCTACTTCTGGAACGGCAACCGCTCCGGCAAGTTCGACGGCGAGACCTGGCAGGAAGTCCCGAGCGACGTGGTGCCCTTCGAGCAGCGTCCGTGGATGAAGGCCGCCGAGATCGCCGACGCGATGATCACCGCGGTCAGGTCCGGCCAGTACAAGGTGCTGCGCTGCAACTTCGCCAACGGCGACATGGTTGGCCACACCGGCAACTTCCGCGCCGCCACCATGGCCGTCGAAGCCGTCGATCTGGCCCTCGCGCGCCTGCTGCCCGCCATCGAGGCCGCTGGCGGCGTGGCCCTCATCACCGCCGACCACGGCAACGCCGACGAGATGTTCGAGCTCGACAAAAAGACCAAGCAGCCCGCCCAGAACAAGGACGGCAGCTTCAAGGCCAAGACGGCGCACACCCTCAACCCGGTGCCGCTGGTGCTGTTCGACAAGGTGACCGGCGGCAAGCTGGGCCTCAAGCAGACGGAAACCGCCGGCCTCTCCAACATCGCCGCCACCGTCGCCAATCTGGTCGGGCTCGAGAAGCACGCCAAGTGGGACGACAGCGTGCTCGAGGTGAAGTAAGCCGGATCGGCCGCAACCTGGCCACAAAGTGCAAAGGGCGCGTACCGCAGGGTGCGCGCCCTTTGTCTTTCAGCCTGCCACGCCTACGCGGCGCTCTTCGAGCCCGGCGGAAACAGCTTGTCCAGCACCGCCATCAGCGCCGCCGGCTTGAAGGGCTTGATGAGATAGCCATTCACCCCCAGGTCGCGCAGTTCCATCACCCGCCCGGGGTCGTTCTCGGCGGTCACCATGATGATGGGCAGCTTCTTGTCGGTGGCGCGGATGCGCTGGACAAGCTCGCTGCCGTTCATCTCCGGCATGTTCCAGTCACTCAGCACCAGATCAAACTGCTTCTTCGAGAGCAGATCGAGCGCGGCTTGCCCGTTGCCTGCGCCATAGGCCTCGTAGCCCTCGCTCTTCAGCAGCGCCATCACGACACTCCGTATGGACGCCATGTCATCAACCACCAGAACGCGTCGCGCTGCCTTGTTCATGCAAATGGCTCCCGTCGGCTAAGCCTCATCTCCCCGCTGCGCCCAGCGCCAGCCGTTGATCCCGATCCACAGCACGAAGACCAGCACCCACAGACCGAACACCGCATCCGCCAATGGTTTGCCGAGCAGGGCCGCAAAGCCCACCTTCAACGGCACCCCAAGCCCGATAGCGGTGGCAGCCACAACGATCTTGAACAGCAGGCCGCCCGTTGATGGCTGCGCCTTTTCCCGGGTGCGTGCCCGCCGCGCCCTGCGCTGCGCCTCCACCGCATCCAGATCCGCCTCCACCTGCACCGGCCCATCGCGAAAGGTGGCCCACGCCAGATACCCGAAGAGCACGCACACCACCACAAAAAACGCCGTCATCAGGCTGAACTGGATCGGCGACGCGCTGAAGAAGATCCGCGCCGACTTCGCGCCCCGATACTGCCCACTCGCCAGCCCCTCGACGAGCATCTTGGCCGAGCCGAGGGAGAAGACGGCGGAACAGAGGAGGACGGCGAGGTAGCGGAGGTGCATGGGGTAGCGACCTTTTGTGGTCACTCAGGTCAAGTCGATGCGGACTATCGCATCACACGGGGACACCCGTGAGTTTCGAACGGCGTACAGGTGCCTTGAGGTCGTACCGCCTGCATAGCTCCTTAACGGCTTCATAGAACTCTTCATCGGCCTCAGGGGCTACAACGACACCGCTTACTAGAGTCTCTAGGTTCGGTACTTTCAATCGGAGACTCATAGGGTTTGACTGCCGGTCCGCCTCCTGCGGAACAATAAGACGGAGCTCTTTCTCATATGTGTAGGCTTCGTGCTTGAACTGAAGCACATCTGTGTAGTTGCCGATTACGTATTTATTGACTCTCCGATGGTCAACGTATTTGACTCGATGGATGACGGAATCGCGATTCCAGGACAAAGCGGTACTCACCAGTTGCTTTATTGTACTGGTCACCGCGACACCTGTTTTCGCTCCTGCGTACAGTTGCCAGTGCGCCATGCTGTCCTTCTCTCCGAGCGTCCAGCAACTTACATAGTTTCCGACACGCGAACGTTCGTAAAAATAGTCTGCATCATATGGAATCTCACGCGCAGAGTGCGCGGCGTTTATAGATGAGCGAAGCGACGGGAATAGCGCACCCTCCAACCGATCGGTGAAGCCGTCCGCTCGGCGGAGGTAGAGCGCCTTAAAATGCAGTAAGTCGAGTAGCTTAGGTAGATCCATGTAGCGTTGAATAGTATCGCTCTCTCGAATTTCGCTATCGGTCGATATAACGGGCATCTTAAATACCTAAATGTTATTGCATAACTCGGCTGGCCTAGGTCGCGCCTGCGCAGTTTACGTAGATACTGTTAGCGCAGCGTAAGCCGACATCTCACTCGCGCCCGATACTTTAATAACACATCGAATCACGCCCCAGTCCAGCACATAAACCCCGGCCTCAGATAGCGGAAAGAGCTGGCGTATGACCAATCAGTGGAGCGCGGGCCTGGCCGTATCGATGTTGCCACATGGCATGCTCGCCTTTCTTCACTCGCCCCATGTCGGGTTACGCTGCGCTAACCTGACCTACGTAATCTGCGGGAGCCCTGTTACCTCCACCCCCAACCTGTCCAGAGTCTCCTCATTGGCCGGCTTCTCGATGTGGGCGACGGCTTCGGCGATGCGGGTGTCGGCGAAGGTCTGATCCCAATGGAGCGTGGTGCCGTCGCCGGTGGGTTCGAGGGTGATGGCGAGCCGGAAGAAGGGGGCGCAGGTGTGCTGGATCACCACGCGGCGCTCGGGTTCGATGTGCTCGAAGCGGGACTCGTTGGGATGGACGGTGCCGTCCGGCCCGATCATGTCGAAGCGCCATTCGCCGCCGGGCTGGAAGTCGAAGGCGTGGAAGCGGTTGGTGAAACCCAGCGGCCCCCACCAGCGGACGAGGCGTTCGGGGTTACGGATGGCCTCGAAGAGGGTGGCTGGCGAAGCGGCGAAATAGCGGGTGGTGCTGAAGGTGGTCATGGCCTTGCGTCGCCTCCGGGTGATGGCTTGCGGATGGGGTGTGCATGCCCACTATAGCGATTGGGGCGGTGGCGTGTCAGGCGGTGGCGCCCAGTGATAGCCCGCCAGGCGGTGCGATCAGACATCCGGCATGCCCATTCCGCAGGAATGGAGACGGGGAAAGCATGGCCTGTGGTGAAACGATCATTCCTTCGGGGCGGGCTTGAAGTGGAAGGCCACGGAGACGGCCAGCACGAGGATCAGGATCTTCGATAGCGATCCGTTCAGAAACCCCAGGGCCGGGACGACCGTTCCTGCCATCCTCAGGGGGAGCACGATCAGCAGCGAGGCCACGATCATCCGTGATAGGGAGAGGGCGGGTTTGAGGGGGTGGTTGCAGGATGGGCATT
>JAKLLO010000123.1 GCA_023150095.1 Zoogloea sp.
TGTCAACAACGTTGATACGGCTTTCAGATGACCTTCGCCACGATGCGACCGAGGTCCACTGGGTCGCCGTCGCACAGCGCCTTGGCCGCCGACAGCGTGGCCAGGCCCAGGGCTTCGCGGATGTGCCGCAGGTCGTAGCCGGCACGGCGCAGCCGAACGCCGAACGTGCGGCGCGCTGCGGTGGCACCGGCGGCCTCGATGCCTGCCTGGTCGTGCAGCTTGCGAACCGTCTGCGTCAGCGACTCACAGGAGCGCGAGGTCTTTCCCCAGGTCAGTGTTTCAGGGCGGCCAGTTCGACAGCCAACGTCACGGCCTCGTCGCGCTCGATCATGTCGCGCAGCTTGTGGCTGGCGCGCACCCAGCGCGCCGGGGCGTTGTCCACCATGAAGTGCGCGTCGGTCAGCGGGCATACGGTGCGCCACGCGGCGCGGTCGCTGCTGTCCTCTTCATACTCCTGCACCAGCAGGCCGGGCCGCACGTCGTCGGGGTCCATGCAGCTCGCAACCACGTCGCGCACCAGCCGCAGTGAGCCCAGCGCGTGCCCTTCAATCAGCGATTCACCGGCGTGCATCTGTCTTCCTTGCTGTGATTCGATGGTTCAATTCTATAACCGTCTAGCCGATGATGCAAGCACTACTTATAGAGCCTGCGCGCTTCCTCGTGCTCTTCGGCTATCCGCGCCGCCGCTCGATGCACCGTCTGCGGAGTCGCCTGAACAGACCGCGCGGCCTCGGCGTTCGGAACCCCATGGATGAGCACCAGCTTTGCACCCTGCCGCGCCGGGTCTTTGCTGCGAATCAGGCGGGCGATGAAATCGAACTGGGCTTCTGTCATCCTCATAGCGTTGATGATATGGCGTTCAGAGCGCGTTCGCAAACATCGCCTCCAGCGTATCCGCATTGGCATCGAGATAGGCATCGGTGTGGTCCAGGTGAGCATGGCCGAGCAGCTGCTGGATCACCTCGGGATCGTGGCCCTTCGCCAGCAGTCTATTGGCGAACGTGCGTCGCCCTGTGTGGCTGGAGCACTCGGCCAGGCCTGCAGCGCGATACAGCCCTGAGACGTGCGCCTGCAGGGCGTCGCAGGCCCAGTAGTCCTCCATAGACGGGCTGAAGCAGCCAGCCCGCAAGTTGCGCGTCGCTCGGAGTCTGGAACAGCTCACGCCCAGTGGCGGCCAGGACTTCGAACTCGGGTGACCGCGAGAAAACCTCGAGCCGGTCCAAGAGTTTGCGCTGCTCGCAGATGAAGGTCTCGACATCGCTGTTCATCTGACGGATCAATCCTTGCTTCGCACCGGCGCGGGTGCAGCTTCGGGGCGCCGCCCACTTACGGGGCCGAAGTACCAGGCCAGGCGTCGCCAAGCCCAGGTCAGCGGCCCAAAGTAGGTGCGCAAGCTGCTGTAGGCCACTCGTCTCATTTCCTCCAGGATGGGCTTCAAGGTGACTCCTCTGCGCCCGTTGGGGCGGGGTGAATACGCCCCGAACTCACGGGCGGCAAGCAGGTGCAATCTTGTCATGGAGTCCGGAAAATAGCATATGGATCAATGGCTTAGCAACATTGTCCAGTACGACGACTGTTTCGGTTCCAGGTCTTTCGGAATTCCCCGCCAAGCTCTGATGCAAGACGCAATGCCCTCCTTCCTCAGCTTCAACGGCAGCCTGCTCGAGACGATCGTGGTCCTGCAGATCATCGTGATCGCTCTCTTGCTCGTGGCCCCAACCGTCGAGCAGCAGAACAAGCAGATGAAGGCCGACGAGCAGGAGCGCCTTTCCCGTGTGGCAGCCTCTCTCGAGCGTCAACGGCTGGAGCAAGCGGAGGCCGACGAATGGGACCGGATCCGTGATGTCGCGAACCGAGAGATGGACCGGCTGGCCTCGCCGAGGAGAGCCGCGGAGAGACGCGTATGAGCAGGACGCTCGACGTTCGCCCCAGTCCGTTCGTGTCGTCGATCGCCTGCGATCGATGCTCGGCTTCCGCGCAGCACGATGAGCATGAGTTCGAGCATTTCATCAGCGTGTCGATCAACGCGGGCTGGGGCTCTCCGCTCAAGGATGGAAACCTCGTTGAGATCGACCTTTGCCACGCCTGTGTCGCAGCAACGCTCGGCCCCTGGCTCCGAATCGGTCTTCAGGGTTGGGCAAAGCCATATCCGCCAGATGGGCTGCTTGCTTCCGTCGAAGACGTGACCGATCTCTCTTCAGGCAAGGACACGAGCCATGCCTAGGACCTGGGCTGAGCGCGCCCCAGGATTAGCCAGACAACGGAGCCGCCGCATTCGCAAGAAGCTGAAGATTGGCGAGTTCCAAGAGCTCGGTTTCCTGTTCCGCACCGAGATCTCACCGTCGCTGGCGAGCAATGAACAACTCGACCTCATAGAACGCCTGATCCACGAGGTGCTCGGGCCTCGTGGACTTCAGATGGGCGGCGGCTTGCAAGAGGCCTACGTTGCCAAGCGAAGTCCAGGATCTGCTTCTGATGCGGATCTCTCTGCTGTTCGGGAGTGGTTCGGCCGTCAACACGAGATCGAGTCGTTCGATGTTGGGTCCCTGAGTGATGCCTGGTACGGCGAACCTTGAGGGCTGTGTTGATGGACTTGGAACTGGAAATATGCCCACGTCGGCTCTTTCTGTCGTCGATCGCCAACTGCTCCTGCAACTGGGCGATCGGCTGAAACGTGCCCGTCAGGAGCTAGGCTTGAGTGGCGTCGACTTGGCGGCTCGCGCAGGAGTCTCAAGGGGAACGCTCAGGGCGGTAGAGGCAGGCGATCCAGGGCCATCGGTCGGGACGTATGTCCGTGTGCTGTCGTCACTCGGTCTTAGTGCGGATTTAGCCTGTTTGGCCAGCGAAGCTCGTCGCTCGAGGTCTACGGCTGCAGCGACGACCCAATCCAAGCGGGCCCTGCCACCTCGAGTTGAGGTACTGATCTCGGTTGAGTCGTCATGTCACCAGGTGCAGGACCTTCAAAGCTTGGTGCTTCATGAAGCCGCGGTCGCAGCGATTCGACGTGAACCCCAACGGCTGCAGCAGGCAAAGTACACCCTGCAGAGGTGGCTGGACGCGAAACCGGGCTCTCGATCGGCTGAACTCTGGCGAGAGTGGCAGGAAATCCTCGCCGTCCGAAAGTGGCGCCTGGCGCTTGGAAGAACCCAGCGGGCCCAGCAGTTGAGACAGGCCTCGCCGCTTGTCACCGTTCTCACACCGAAGGAGCGACTGGCGGTGCTCGCGGCCGTCAATGATTTGCGACGTGGCGCGCAAGAAGGGGTGCCAGCGCGAACTGAAATGGCCGGTGGCCGGCGCAAGTGCTTTGAAACGAAGAGAGAGGACCCAGCATGAGATGTGGCGTCTGCTCGAGGCTGCTCGATCAACCCAGCGAACCCATGTCCGCAGACTGCGGAGGCGACTGCTGGGGCTGTGTCGGACAGATTGAGGCCGAGCTGGGATACCCGGACTCGGTGAAACGCGTTCGGGAGGAGGTCGCTAGCGGTTTTCGTCCAAGCTTGTTGACCAAGCATGAAGCGGCTGGCACGAGTGCCAGCGACGATTTGCCCAGGTAGTCGATGGGGTCGGTGAGCAGCAGGCGTGGAGCTAAGGCAGCGATAGGCTGACAGCGGCCGGCCAATCAGGTCTGACCAGCGGCTGCATTCGACCCTGAGCGGCCGTAGCAGGTGCCGACCCGAGCAGCCGCAGTGCAGCGGTTCCTGTCCTTCGGTGCGGAAGCCCCGACGACCGCTGAGCAACACACAGCAGTCATCGCCCGAGCGGAGGTTCGCATAGCAGGTCGTCGATGAACCGCTGGTTGGCGCGCGTCTGTCAACGAACTTAAATCTTCGACAGTCAGGAGGCCGTACGACGGCCAATAGAGCGGCGCATTGGCACTCCTCGAGCAGTAGGTGCACCGGCTGCAGGCTGGCGGCCCTTGTCTTCTATCGGCTTAGGGGGAATCCCCGCTGGTCCCCGTTCCGACTCAGGTGATACGTTGGCCGCTCCGACAAAACGAGCGAGGCCAAAGTCGATGAACCTGACCATCAAAGTCACTCTTCCGACGGACCGCTCGAAGACCGGGACGTTGACGCTCATCGATCCGACCACCGGCCTCGCCTTATTTGGACCGGTCCCGGTCCTCGGGCGTGCCGCGAAGAACACCGCGGCCGTGCATGGCAACCCTTCGGCGAGTCCGCTCAAGCCGTTCGGCGATACGCCGGCCGGCACCTACGATGTCGCTCGCATCGTGGGCAACGGCGACAACACCACACGTCCGGTCGCCCGCTTCGGTCAAAGCGGCTCGATCGTGATGGAGCCCACCGGTGGCGACGCGCTCACTGCCAAGAACAACGGTCGCGTCGGTCTGCTGATTCATGCGGGGCGACATGCTTTCTCCGCCGCCGTCGACGCGAAGGCACTCAAGCCGACGAACGGCTGCGTTCGAATGCTGGACTTCGACATGGCGAAGTTGATCAAGGCGATCAAGGACAACGCATTGATCTTTCCGGGCACCGTCACGGTCGAGATCGGAGGTGTGCCCGGGCCGCAAGGCGACATCGACGAGTCGGTCGACGATGGCGATCCGCCTTCCACGCAAGGCGGCGCCGTGGTGCTGCCAGTGCCCTGATCCGCGCGATCGGCTATCGCTTTCGCTGTCCTCACCAGAGTTGATGAAGGAAGCACACCGGATCCACGTCTAGATTCGATAAATAGGGCCTCGTGGCCGGGTGGCATACCGGACGTTCGCGCGGTCACTGCATTGGGGGGCGAGCGTGCGCATCAAACTGATCGATGGTGTCGGTGGGGTTTCGCTGTTTCTGGAAGCGTTCCAGGACAAGCCAGAGCCGCCACTCCAGGACAAGCCAGAGCCGCCACCAAAGAAAGTAAGAAGCCGGGTCTCGCTGGAGTGCGACGGCCAGCGGCGCATCGCATTCGAGTTGCCCTCCCGACTCGTCTTGCCGGAATGGGCGCTCGCTGACGATGGCCACGGCGGCAAGTTCCTCTCGAAGCAGCTGGTCGATGCCAAGGTCAAGGCAGATGGTGTTCGGATAAAGGCCGAACTGATCGAGAGCCTGCGAGGTTACGAGTCGGTGCAGGTCACTTGGGGTGGCGAGGACTCCCCCTTTCTCGGCGCGAAAGCCGAAGCACACGGCGAAGCCAAGCTGCTGCTGTCGCAGTGGCTGTTTGACGATGCAATAGAGGACCGCATCGCCGAATTCGCCCTCCGTGGCAGCTTCGAAGTCGCCGCCGCTGGTGACCGCAAGGTCAGCGTTGCGGTCGCCTGCGTGGTCCGCCGCAGCAAGGAGGTGCCGACGCTTCGCCTTGACCTCGACGACCTGAACTTCTCGTTTCCCGAGTTCGAGTTTCCGAAGCTCGATTTCGGTACACCGCTGAAGTGGCCGGCAACGCCGGGGCTGTCACGGATCTTCAGTCGTCTGAGCGACCTCGCTTCACAGGTTGCCGTCGATATCGTGGCCGATCCGCCTGCGCCAGTGCTCGCGCTGGCGCTCGACCCAGCAGGCGCGTTGCGCTGGGCGTTGGCGCGCGACGCAACGCTGGATTGGGTGCAACCAATTCCACAGCAACTGGCGAGCTTCAATGTCACCCTGACTCGGGGCGCTTCATCGATCTCGGTCACGAACCTGAAGGTGGCCGGCCTCGGCTCCGAGGTGCATGCCGAGCACGACCCACCGACAGGATCGATCGACGTCACGACGATCGACGAGAAGACCGGTCGGCTTGGACCGCTGACCTATCGGGTGGAGCAGCTGAAGCTCTCTGCCCACCTGATGGTCGACAGCGAGACCAATGCCCAAGTCATCGCCGCTCGCGTCTCGTTTGCGCGCCTCGAGCTGCGCCTCGCCGACGACCCGCAGACGGTCATCGTGTTCAAGTGCCAGGTGCTGCTGACGCCGTCTGCGACAGCGATCGAATCGCTCGAGTTGATCGAGCCCTACCCGCTGAAGCTCGTCACCGCTGCCGCCGACGCGTTGCTGCGTGGCGCGCGCGCAGTGGTCTCGTTCCTCGCCAGTCTCGAAGGACCCGACGCGCCCCGCCTGGATCAGCTTCGCAAACTGCTCGAGATCCTCGGCCGCTTTGCGGCGGCGATAGCGCGCGCGGCGTTGTGGGTTGGCGAGCACATCGTCGACGCGGCACAAGCCGCGGCGGCACTGCTCGGCAAAGCACTCGATGCGCTGGCCGAGGGTCTGGCCGCGATCCTGGCGGCGCTGAAGGACATGGTGCCAAGCGGCGAAGTGTCGGCCCCGCCGCTGCAGATCGAAGTTCGCCTCGGGCTGGATCCGATTGAACTTCGTCAGGTGTTGATCACGCGCAAGAACTCGCCCACGATCAAGCCGAAGTTCGAAGGGCTCGGTCTCACACTGAGCGTCGAGGGTGCATGGCGTCCAGGCCTGTTGCTCGACTTCGTCGACAACCCGGGCGCCTACGTCGTCCTTTCGCGCGGTGCGACCGCCGATGCCGAGTTCGCGACGCTCGGTACCGACCTCTGGCTCGAAAGCGCTTCTGCCGTCAGCCACATGCCAGACGCCGATGAGTCGACCGGCGAGCGTCCGGTGGAACGGCTGATTAAGTTGACGGCCGGCTTGAAGGATGCCGCTGAAGGGCTGGTTGTCGTCGTAGTCGGCTTGCAACGAGGCAAGCCTGTGTTCCTGCAGCGCATGGAAGGCAAGCTGACGTCGATCCCGGGCGCGCAGCTGGCAATTGCCGACGGTGGCTTTGGGTTGAGCGACTTTGCCGATTCACTGACCGTGAAAGTGGACTTCGCGGAAAGACGCCTGCTGCCGCTGTTGGGCATGGGCGAAACCGGCACGACCAAAGGCGGCGATGGTGGTTTCCTGAAGAAGCTGAAAGACGGCTTGGGGCAGGTGGTGTGGGTCGAGAAGTTCGTGCCGCCGGAGAAGGTCGTCAATCGAAGCGTCAAGGGCTCCCTGCTGCTTGGCGTGAAGGCCGCCGGTATCAGCACACAGGTCAGCGCAGACTTGACCCTGTCGCTCGACACGATGCGCGCCAAGCTTGACTTGGGCAAAGAACTCAAACTCAAGTCGCGCCGCATCGAAGAAAGGGCGCTCGGTCTCACTTGGGTGATCGAGCAGACGGAGAAGGCTGCGCTCGACAACAACAAAGAAGTTGAGATGTTCAAGCTCAGCTTCGTCGACGGCGAGTCAGGCTTCGAACTGGATACCGAAGTCGCGCGGATGGAGTTGCGCTTCGACGGGCTGTCGGGCGACGGCCAGGGGGTGGTCTTCGAGGTCACCGAGTTCTTCGTCCGCCGCGGCGGTGTCGACATCACCGCCAAGGTGGCCGACAAGGCGGTCAGACTCAACGGGCTCGACGTGCCTTTCCGCTTCCAGACCGGGCACTTGAAGATCCGCGGCGGGCGGCTGGTCGACGCGGCGATCTCCGGGCGCGGCACCTTGCCGCCGGCACTCGTCGGCGAAGCCGATTGCACGTTGGCACTGGCCTTCTCGCAGGATGCCTCGGGGAGCATCGTGCTGCAGTCGGGCAAGGTCGAGATCGACAAGAAAGGCGAGCCGATCGTCTGCCACTCCACGCGCTTCACGTTGACGATCAGCGACCTCGACGTCGGCATCCAGAAAGACGGCGGCGGCTATCACTTCTACTTCCTCGTCACCGGCTCGCTGCGCTTCACGCCGAAGCCGGGCGAGTTCGAGGGCGGTCTGCTCGGCTTCCTGGGCGATATCGAGATCAACCTCGAACGCACGCCGCTCACAGGTGATGCGCGCGTGCTCGGCCGCCACATCTCGTTCCAGAAGGCACTGACGCCGAAGAAGAGCTTTCCGCTCTTCAACCTCTTCACGTTCGAGCTGCGCGGCTTCGGCTTCCATCCTTCGTCACCCCGCTTCGGCGGTTCACCGGCGATCAACCTCTCAGGGCAGATCAAGTTCGCCGAGATCGGCGATGTGGTGCAGCCGCGCATCGACTTCCACGGCCTGTGGATCGCGCCGCCGTTGCCCGGAGAAGCGCTGCCACGCATCAGCGCCGAGGGTCTCGGCGTGGACCTGCAGCTCTCCGGTTCCGTCAAGGTGCGCGGGTCGGTGCTGGCCGTCGACCCGTCAACTCGCACGGTCGAAGGTCGCGAGTTTGCACCGCCCGGCTACGACACCTATGGCTTCCTCGGCAGCGGCGAGGTCGAAATCCCGGGCTGGGGCAGCATGCCAGTGAGCCTGGGCTTTCTCGAGATCGAGCGCAAGTCCAGGCCGGGCGATCGACGCAAGGCCTTCTTCGTCTACCTTCAGAAGAACGAGCTCGCGATCAAGATCCCGACCGGGTTCTGGACCTTCTACATGCGCGAGGCTGGCTTCGGTTTCGGCTTCCGCTACACGCTCGCCGGCATCCGCGATGCCGACGAGTCGCGCAGCCGGGCGCAACTCATCCGCGTGCTTGACGATGTCTCCAAGCGCCAGGGCGACCTGGCGCGCTTCTCTGCCTGGAGCCCCGACCCGGAAGGTGATCGATTCACATTGGCAATGCGCGCTGCGTTGCAGGCCTACCCCACCAAGGAGACCTACGACGCGAAGACCGAAGAGGCGGCGGAGAACCCCTTCTTCTTCGACATGATCGTTGCGCTGCGATCTGACTTCACGCTGTTGGCATCGATGCGCGGGTACTTGGGCGTGAACTACGCCGACTTCCGCGCCAACAAAGACAACTTCCGCGAGCGCCCCGGGCTTCGCGGCTACCTCTACATCTCCGCGCCACGCTCAGAGCTGCTCGCGCGCATGGTCGGCGACTCCAAAGGCCATATCGGCGAGCGCTTCCCCGGTCTGCAGAAGGGCCAGGTGCTGAGGCGTGCGGTCGAGTCGGTCGACTGGTCGGCCACGCTCTACATCCGGCCCGGCCTCTTCCACTACGAGCTCGGCTGGCCCGACCAGCTCGCTGTGCGGCTGGTCGACAGCAGGAACATGAAGGTCACGTTGCGCGGCGGCATGATTTTCCGGGCTGCCGACGACGGCCTGCTTTGGGGCTACAACATCGAGGCCGACGCCTGGCTCGCCTTTGGCGGCAGCACCGGCGGCTCGATCGGGGTGGCTGTCGAAGCGTCGTTGCAGGCGCGCTTCGTCGCGCGTCTGATCGCCCACCTGAGCTGGCGCTTCAAGGGCTCGATGGTCTACGGTCTGGTCGCGCTCGACGCCTCTTTAGCCTTCAGCGTGCGTGCCTGGATGAAGGTCGATCTCGGCTTCACCAGTTTCACCTTGCGCATCGGCTTTTCGTACACGGTGCAGTTCAGCGCCGCCATCGAGCTTGCGATCACCACCGAAGGCGTCGGCGGCCGGGCCAACGCGCGTATCGCGGTTCCGGTGTTCGGCTGCACGCTCAGCGTCGGTGTCGGATTCGCGTTCAACGACCGCCTGCTCGACGATGCCAGGCGGCGCGTGCAGCGCTTCATGGCGATGTCGATCACCGCCGACGAGCCCGACGCCGCGCCGGCCGCGGCGATCCTGGACGGCGACATGCGCGTGGATGCCACGGCCAAGCAGGAACAGCGCAGCACTCACCCCGCAGCGCCGCTGCCGGCGCCTGTGCCGCCGGACAACGTGAAACTAAAGCCGGGCAAGAGCTACGACGGCCTAGGACGGCCGATCGAAGCCACGAGCTTCTGGATGGTGCTGCATGCCGCTGACGCGCCTAGCGATGCCGCTGACGCGCCTAGCGATGCCGCTGACGCGCCCCGCTATGCCTATGCGCTTCTGGTGCCGCGCGAAGGGGGGCCGGGGAACACCTTGAGCGGCTTCTACGCGTCGCCCAGGCTGAGCAATTCGTCGGCGGCACCGGCGCAGAAGAGCTACAGCCTGAGTGCAAACGCGACAGTGGCACCGCTCTGCTGGCTCATTGACCGGATGGGTAAGAAGGTGAAGATCAACAACACGATGGCCATCGACACCCATTGGGAGTCGTTCATTCCCGTCGATACCACGGGCGTCACCTTCACCCTCGAACAACTCTTCGACGAGTGCTTCCTGACCGACACCAAGTGGGTGCTGAACGGCAGCGATCAGGTCCGGCGCTCAACCGCTCGGCAGGAGCCGAAGCGGCCGCGCTCGTTCAAGTTCAACGAGGCCCCTGGCCGCCGAAACGACGTGCAACGCGCAGCAGACCTTGAGCAAGCCCAGCGCGAACACGCAGCCGACGCCGCGAACCTCCCATGCGACGACCGCGCCTACCAGGCGCGGTCCACCGTCATGACGATGTTCCTCGATCAGTTCGTTGCCTTTGCAAAGAGTGGCACGCGCGCATCGATCGAAGAGGCGCACGTGCTCGATATTGGGCTGGTCTTCTATGGACCGGTCGACGAGCTGGAGCAACTTGCGGACACGTTGGAAGTAACCAAGCAGGACCAAGCCGACTTGACAAAGCACGGCAGGGTCAAGGTTCTCAATTCCCATCGCAACTGGTTCGACGAGGGTGACCCGGTTTTTGCACAGTCGCGACGCGAGATGGGACCGAACGGGCTCGGGCTCGGGTGGGATCTCTCACTGCCCTTCTCACCTCCCGACAGCACCGATCCGGAGCACTTCCTGCACCACTACGAAATCAAGCGGACCGTCGAAGGCTACGAACCGCGGGTTGTCAAGGTCAAGCCGGCGTCCACGATCGGAAAGCTCGACGGCGAGCAGATTGAACTGCACCGCGCCGAGTGGCAGTACGTCGACGACTTCTCCGACCTGCCGGCGGCATGGCGGCGCGCGCTGCTGCCGAGCAGCAACGAGTCTGATGCGCTGGCCTCGGCGCAAGCGTGGATCGGCTTGGGCCTGGACGACGACGTGACCTTGACCTACACCGTGACGCCGGTCGACATCGCCGGCACGCGCGGGCTGCCGAAGAGTTTCCTGCACACGGTCGAACGGCCGGTGCCGCCGATCCGCGCGGCCAAGGCCGAGATCCGCGTTTTGCAGACGCTCGTCGGTGACAAGGAAGAGTCGCTGCGCCGCCAGCACAAAGCCGAGACACCGGCCGACATCTCCGTCTGGTTCGCGGTCGACGACCCGGCCTGGGACACCGAGGCCGAGTCGAAGGTGCGCCGCAGCTACGAGCTGATCGTCGAACAGGAGACCGTGCTTCCCGCAGGTGCCTATGCGGCGGGCGGCGCGACCGATCGGGTCGGCGGTCTCGGCAGTGCCGGGGCTCACGCCTCGCCGCACCGCTTCATCGTCGGGCACGAACAGCTGAGAGCGTTGCGCCTGAACGACTCCACCGATACCTTCACGAAAATGATCGTCGCCGCTCTTGAAGGCGATACCAAGACGCTCGAGGGGCTCAACCGTTGGGGGCTGCTCGCCGGCAATGCTTCGCCGCCTACCCAACCGCTGCTGCCCGGACGCGGCGCGAAGTTGCTCGACACCCTGTGGTCGACGACGAGCGGCGGCAACAACCGTGCGGCCGCGCGCTTCTGGCTGCGCACGCGCATCGAGTTCCTGCCCGCCGACGGCAGGCCGGCCTATGTGATGGCTTCGCAGCCGGTGGCCGTGCCTTGCGAGATTCGTCTGCAGCGCGTGACCAAGGCCGCGGTCGACCCCAGGATTCTCAGCACCGCATTGCGCCCCGATGCCTTCGAGTGGCCGGTGCATCTGCGCCTGCCACCGCTGGTGCACGGCCAGGTACGTGTGAAGACCGGCTTCCTTCACCAGCGCGCACCGGCGTCAGATGCCACGTTGTCTGACTGGGTAGACGCAAGAACGGAAGCCATCGTCGCCCTTCGCGACCCCGGGCGCCGCACCGTCAGGCATCTCGAGTTCGACGCCGTGCCGGCCTGGGCAGATGACACGGTCGCGCCCATCCACCGGGCGAGCATTGCCGGCTACGACTTGCACGAGCTCGACATCGACGACCTCGCGGCGCTGGACACCTCGGGCCGTGAACTGTCGCGCGACACCCAGGCCTGGAAGCGCGCCCGCCGCGTGGCGCAGATCGAGTTGCTCGCGCCCGAAGAGGCCAGCCTCTCGCCTGCGCACAACGCCGACTGGCTCGGCTGGCAGGCACAGTATCCGAGCGAAACCTGGCGCGTCGAACGTTCGACATCGGACGGCCAGGCTCCCAAGGCAGGTGGGCGATCGGCGCTGCCGGCGCGCAAAGCCTGGTACACAGCCAGCGAGAGCACACCGCGCTTCGCGACGCGCCCGGCGCGCCGCCGGCTGCTGCCGCTGCCGCCTGAGGCGGTGGTGACCGAACTGATGAGCAAGGGCCGGCCGAAACAGGTTCGCGTAGCGCTCAGCGCTGAAGCGGACTCGGCCGCCGCCAAGATCCCTTCAGACCGGCTCGGGGTCACGCTCAAGAAGCCGCCGATCGTTGGCGATGAGTCAAACGGCGCCGGCCACTTCAAGTTGAAGGATGGCCTTTGGACACTCACCAGTGAGGAATCCTTCACTGCAGCGGCTTTGCGCTACTTGTTGCTGTGCCTTTGTTGGGAAGGCCCAGAAGGCGCCTATGTGTCGCCGGGCGACTTGACCGGTTTTCGCCTCGAACTAAACGCCCAGCCCGAGCACGGTGAGCCCACTACGGTGGTGCTTCCGCTGGACTTCGGCACCTTGCTGCACCCCGTTCTCGAAGAAGTAACCGCCGCGCTGGCATTGGCGACCACCAGTAATGGCAAAGATTTGCCAACGGTTTATCGCGCCTACGAAGTGATGGTGCAACCGACGCAACCGGTGGACGCCCGCGAGCTCAACGCCTTCATGGCCGGCACCAGCACCGGGGTCGATCCCTATGGCTGGGGCGTACTGCAGGCACTCGGCCTCTCTTCGACGATCAGGATCTTCGACAAGACGCAAGGCCGGTTCATGCCGCCGTCGGACTTGGCGGCCCACGTCAAGCAGGTCTTCGAAGCGGTGCTTGGCGACTGGCAACAGGCGCTTGGCGACAGTGCACAGCCTTTCGCCGAAGTGCTGCTCAAGCCCGGCGCCGACCGCCTGCTGCGCCCCTTCGACGGCAAGGCGAGCGCGGCGGACAAGAGCCATGCTTTCGACCGCGACGCCGACGGCCTGGCGATGATCCAGCTATCGCTGCGACCAGTGCCG
>JAKLLO010000124.1 GCA_023150095.1 Zoogloea sp.
GCATGTCCGGCATGGAAGGCCAGAAGGGTATGGCCGGCATGTCTGGCATGGAAGGTCAGAAGGGCATGAGCGGCATGTCGGGCATGGAAGGTCAGAAGGGCATGAGTGGCATGTCGGGTATGGAAGGTCAGAAGGGCATGGCTGGCATGTCGGGCATGCAGGGCCAGAAGGGTATGTCCGGCATGAGCGGCATGCAGGGTCAGAAGGGCATGAGCGGGATGTCGGGCATGTCCGGCAACAAGGCCAAGAAGGCCCACAAGGCCAAGCAGCAAGGCATGAGCGGGATGTCCGGCATGTCGGGTATGGAAGGCAAGTAAAGGGGCTTTCCTTGCGGCCCCGGAAGGGGCCGCCTTTTTACCGGCCAGTCTGGCCGGCCTGGCATGAGCCGAGAGGTCGTCATGGTGGTCATTCCAAGAAAAATACGCGTCCACGCCGCATTCCTGCTGTCCCTCGTCGTGGGCACGCTGCTGTCCGGCGCGTCCGCAGCCGATCCCGAATCCCCGTCCGCGCCCGATTACCAGCGCGCCCGCTACAGCGCCCTGCATTTCAAGCCGGCGATCAGCAAGGCCACCGATGCCGACTGCCTCGCCTGTCACGCCGAAGTGCTCAAGCCTTCGGTGCGCGAGACCTCGCCCGCCGGCGTCCGGGCGGCCGACGTGAAGGCCTGGTACCAGCGCACCAGCACCTACAGCGGCACCCAGGACACCTTCCACCGGCGTCATCTGACCAGCGACTTCGCCCGGTCGGTGATGGCGCTGGGCTGCACCACCTGCCACGAAGGCCACGACCCCCGTGACGAACATCCGCTGAGTTCGGTCACCGCCCAGCGCGACGGCGGCTTTCGCCTGCGCAAGAGCGTGGTGCCCGAGGCCACCTGCCTCAAGTGCCATGGCCAGATGAACACCGCGGTGATGGGCCTGCCCGGCCCGTGGCGCGAAACCCGCGAGATGTTCCAGAACGACTGCCTCACCTGCCACGCGGCGATCCGCACCACCCGCCATCAGGTGAGCTACCTCAAGCCGGACGCCATCGAAGCGGCCGGCAAGGGCAACGGCGACGTGTGCTTCGGCTGCCACGGCGGCCGCGCCTGGTATCGCATCACCTACCCCTACCCACGCCACGCCTGGCCGGGGATGGCGGAGGAGACACCCGACTGGGCGAAGGGTCGCCCGACCCAATCCGAAGCCCGCTTCCAGATCGGCACGACGGCACAAGGACAAGAAAAATGAAGATCGACTTCGATGGCGGCACGCCTGCCGCGCCGGCTGAACCCGGGCGACGGGACTTCCTCAAGGTGATGGGCGTGGGCGCCGGCCTTGCCGGGCTGGGCGGCTTGGTGGTGGCGCCGAAGGAGGCCTCGGCCTTCGCCTACGAACCGTATTACACCGACGACCAGCTCACCACGGTAGTCACCTCGTGCGCCCATAACTGCGGCTCGCGCCACATGCTGGTGGCCCACAAGAAGGGCGACGTGATCGTGCGCCTGTCGTCCGACGACGGCCGCTACCAGAAGGGCGGTTTCTTCGGCAAGGACACCACCGACGAGCCCCAGCTGCGGGCCTGCCTGCGCGGGCGCAGCTACCGCTCGCGGCTGTATTCGCCCGAGCGCCTGCTCTACCCGATGATGCGTGTGGGCAAGCGGGGCGAGGGCAAGTTCAAGCGCGTGTCGTGGGACGAGGCGCTGGATTTCGTCGCCCGGAAGATGGTCGAGCTGAAGAAGACCTACGGCCCCACCGCGCTCCTCGACCAGAGCTATGCGGGGGCGTCGTACGGCGTGCTCCACAAGTCGGACCAGATCGAAGGCCTGCTCGGGCGCTTTCTGGGGATGTTCGGCTGTCGCACCAACAGCTGGAGCGTGCCCAGCTACCAGGGCACCACCTTCTCCAGCCGCATCACCTTCGGCACCATCGAGGACGGCAACGAGGACGACGCCTACGCCCACAGCAAGCTCATCATCATGTGGGGCTGGAACCCGGCCTACACCTTCCACGGCGGCAACACCTTCTACTACATGCGGATGGCCAAGCAGCGCGGCTGCAAGTTCGTGCTGGTGGACCCGCAATACACCGACTCGGCCGCCGCCTACGACGCCTGGTGGATTCCCATCCGCCCCAACACCGACGCGGCGATGCTGGCCGGCATGGCCCACGTGATCTTCAGCGAGAACCTGCACGACCAGAAGTTCATCGACCGCTTCGTGCTGGGCATGGACGCGGGCACCATGCCCGCCGACTACCGGGACGCCGAGAGCTTCAAGGATTACATCATGGGCACCCGCGACGGCACGCCCAAGACGGCCGAGTGGGCCGAGGCGATCTGCGGCGTGTCGGCGGGCGACATCCGCAAGCTCGCGCGCCTCTACGCCACCACCAAGCCGGCGGCGCTCAAGGCGTCGTGGGCGCCGGGCCGCGCCGCCTACGGCGAGCAGTACAACCGGATGGCCGCCGCGGTGCAGGCCATGACCGGCAACATCGGCAAGCTCGGCGGCTGTGCCGAAGGCGTCGGCAAGGCCTGGCATTCCGAATCCGTGGCCTATCCTTACGACGAATACGCCAACGTGTGGTTCGGGTCGATCAAGTCGGACCGCTGGGCCCACTGCGTGCTGAACTACCCCAATGTCCGGCGGGAAGAGGTCGGCCTGTGGCCGCGGGAAGACGAGACCGACGGTCAGATCCCCAACATCCGCGGCATCTTCTGGCAGGGTTCGGACTGGTTCAACCAGCTCACCAACATCAACAAGGAAATCCAGGCCATCGAGAAGCTGGATCTGGTGGTGTGCCTCGATTCGACCATCACCCCGTCGGGCATCTGGGCCGACGTGCTGCTGCCGGTGGCCACCCACTTCGAGCGGCACGACGTGGCGCTGCCCTGGTACAAGGGCCACTACTACATCCACCGCCCGAAGGTGATCCAGCCCCTGGGCGAATCGCGCTCCGACTTCCAGATCTTCACCGAGCTGGCCTACCGCCTCGAGGCCCTCGACCCGACGGTGAAGGATTTCGGCAAGCGCTACAACCCCCGCGCCACCCGCGACTACTTCCACAACCCCGACCCGGTGGACGAGGCCTACCTGGCCGCCTGGTGGAACGGCAAGGTGCGTCCCCATCAGGGCGTGACGATGAGCTGGGAAGAGTTCAAGCGGCACGGGGTGTACAAGTTCACCTTCAAGCGCCCGCTGGTGGCCTTCCGCGACCAGATCGTCAAGGGCGTGCCCTTCGAGACCGGCTCCGGCAAGATCGAGATCTTCTCGCCGTATCTGGCCGGCATCGACGACTGGACCAAGACCCAGTACGGCTACCCGATCCCCGCCATCCCCAAGTGGATCGAGCCCTTCGAATCCCTCAACAGCCCGCTGACGAAGGACTACCCCTTCCACCTCATCAGCCCCCACCCGCGCTGGCGCACCCACTCGATCTTCCACAACATCCCGTGGCTGCGCGAGACCTACGATCAGGAGCTGACGATCAACGCCGCCGACGCCCGCCGCCTCGGCATCCAGACCGGCGACACCGTCGAGGTGTGGAACGGCCGCGGCACGTGCGTGGTGCCGGCCTACGTCACCGAACGCTGCCTGCCCGGCGTCGTGGTGCTGTTTGAAGGCGCGTGGATGGATCTCGACGAGCAGGGCGTGGATCGGGCCGGCAACCCGGATTTCCTGACCCTCGACGAGCCCAGCCCGGCCGGCGCCTTCGCCTACAACACCGCCCTCGTCAACGTGAAGAAGAGCGAACTCGCCCACCGCCCCGGCTGGGACCAGCTCGCCACCGCACGCTCCAGCGTGTTCCGGCGCGACTACTGACGCCCGGCCCCAGGAGAGAACCACCATGGCTGACAAGAAGACCATCCGCAAGCTGGGCGCCGAAGCCCGGGCCCAGGTGCCCGATGCCCAGGCCCGCCGCGACGCCGCTACCTACGAGCCGGTCAAGCCGGCGAAGCAGCTCGGCTTCATCCACAACAACATGGACTGCATCGGCTGCCGCGCCTGCGAGATCGCCTGCAAGGACAAGAACGGCCTCGCCCCCGGGCCGCGCTTCCGCCGCGTGATGTACGTGGAGGGCGGGCAGTTTCCCGATGTGTTCGCCTACAAGGTGAACATGTCGTGCAACCACTGCGCCGAACCCGCCTGCCTGCCCACCTGCCCCACCGGCGCCATCTGGAAGCGCGCCGACAACGGCATCGTCGACATCGACTCGACCCTGTGCATCGGCTGCCGCCGCTGCGAGGCCGCCTGCCCCTATGGCGCGCCCCAGTTCGACCCGGTCGACAACCTCGTCAAGAAGTGCAACCTGTGCGTGGATGAGATCGACGCCGGCCGCAAACCCTACTGCGTGATGGCCTGCATGATGCGCGTGCTCGACGTGGGCCCCATCGACCAGCTGCGCGCCGGCACCTATCCCACCAAGGCCATGGCCAAGGGCGAGCAGCCGGTGCGCCAGGTGCAGCACATGACCAGCCCCGAGCTGACCAACCCGTCCATCGTGTTCATTGCGCACCCCAAGGGGAGGGTCGAATGATGGGCGACGCGGTCTTCCGCACCCCGCTGGGGGAAAGCATCAGCCTGCACGCCGCCGCCGAGGATCTGGCGGCGCTGGCCTGGCTCCACGAAGCCGAGCGGGACGTGGATACCCTCGTCCGTCTCCACGCCGCCGGCTTTCCCGACGGGCTCAGCCTGGCCGGCCCCGAGGCGCCGCCCCGGGTGGCGATGGGCGAGGCCCTCCGGGTGATCGGCTGCGTGCCCGAGCACGATCGCCCGTCGCTGGCCGACGACCTCGCCGCCGACTACGCCGGCATCTACCTCACCCATTCCCTGCGCGCCTCGCCCTGCGAATCGGTCTGGCGCGACGACGAGAAGCTGATGATGCAGGGCCCGGCCTTTGCGGTGCGCGAGCGCTACCGCGCCCACGGGCTGGTGGCGGCCGACTGGCGGCGCACCGCCGACGACCACGTGACCAACGAGCTGGCCTTCCTCTCCTACCTGCTGTCCCGCGGAGAAGGGCTGGAGGCCTGTCGTTTCATCGAGGAGCACCTGCTGCAGTGGCTCCCGGATTTTGCCGAACGGGTTGCCGCCCGCGCCTCCACCCGCTTTTACGCCGCCCTCGCGTCGCTCACCCTGCATGTCATCGAAAACCTGCACCTGCAACTTCGGGCCACCCATTGACGTGAGGCCAGGGCGAAGGTCCTCGTGCGTCTTGCCGGACATTCCCACGGGATGTCCGGCTTTTTTGCCTGGACGATGCTGAGCGTCGACGACACCCGCTGCGTGCACCGGCTGGCGGCCGTGGCGCGCTGCCGCGCCTGCGTCGATGCCTGCCCGGCCCACGCGTGGGCGATGGCGCCGGACGGGCTCGATTTCGATCCGGCCCGCTGCGACGGCTGCGGCCTGTGCGTGCCGGCCTGCCCGCCGGGGGCGCTGGCGCTCGCCGCACCGCCCGCGCTGGTGCCGTCGGGTGACAGCCTCGGCCTTGCCTGCGAGCACGCCCCGGCGGCCGGGGCGCTCACCCGCGTGGCCTGCCTGCACGCCATCTCCGAAGCGCGCCTGCTTGGCCTGCACGCGGCGGGGCTGCGTCGGCTGGGGGTGGCCAGCGGCACCTGCGCCACCTGCCCGCGGGGGCGCGTCACGTCGCTGGTGGAGCGGCTCGAAGCCGTGAACGACGCGCTGCGGGCGGCGGGCGCAGCTTTGATCGAGCTGTTGCCGGCCGCCATGCCCGTGGACGCCGCACCGGCCCGGCGCCGGCTCTTCGGCCTGCTGCGTCCGGTCGCCCGCCGCGACGGCCCCGACACCCGCCGGGCAGCGCTCCGCTTGCTGGCCTCCAGCGGCGGGCGGGGCGGGCTGTGGGCGGTGCGCCTCGACGCCGCCCGCTGCACCGGTTGCGCGGTGTGCGCCAGGCTGTGCCCCGAGGGCGCCATCGACTGGCTCGACGGCGGCGCCGAGGCCGGCCTGCGTCTGCGCATGGATCGCTGCACCGGTTGCCAGCTGTGCGTCGATGCCTGCGACCAGGGCGCGCTGCACCCGGGCCAGCCGGGCATTGATCCGCCGCCCGTGTTCTTTCGCCAGGTCGGCTGCACCCGCTGCGGCGCGACCTTCCGCCACGCCGCCAGCACCCCTGCGCCAAGCCTGTGTCCGGTCTGCCGGACGGGCTTCCGGCGCCCGGACAGGCTGGTGGTAGACTGAAAAACGCCTCTGACACCCGCCAACGCATGACCCTGCTTTCCCGTCTGTGGTACGCCACCCCGCTCGCGCGGCGCCTGATGCTGGTCCTCACGCTGGCGCTGCTGTGCGCGTCCGGGATGCTGGTGGGGGGCGCCCTGTGGATCTCCGGCACGGCCCTGAAGGTGGAGCACGAAAGCTCCGCCCGGCGTCTGGCCGGGCTGTTTGAAGCCAGCCTCCATACGGCCATGCTGCGCCGCGATTTGCCCGGGTTGGGCGAGATCCTCGTCCAGCTGGGCGGCCTGCCCGGCGTGCAGTTTGCGGCGCTGCTCAACCCCCGCGGCGAGGTGCGCTTTGCGTCCCGCCCGGCCGACCAGGGCAGCTTTCATCCGGAGTGGGTGAGCACCCTGTGCCTCGCCCCCGGCTGCAGCGCTTCGCCACCGCGCCTCGACACCGTCGACGGAGGCAACGCCGGGTCCTTGCGCATCGCCTATCCGATCCGCAATCAGGCGCGCTGCAGCGGCTGCCACGGCGCCGCCGAAGCCCATCCGGTCAATGGGGTGCTGGTGATCGAGTTCGTGCCGCCGTCCGACGGCAGCGGCGTCGCCGCCCAGCTCCGGCGCCTGCTGCCCCTGGCCCTGGCGGCCCTGTGCCTGCTGGCGCTGGTGATCTGGTGGGTGGTCCGGCGGGAGGTGCTGGCGCCGGTGGGCCGGCTCGCCCACGTGGCCGGCCGGGTCGCCGACGGTGATCTGAGTGCGCGGGTTGGCAGCCTGTCGGGCGGCGAGCTGGGCCGCCTGGGCAGCGAAGTGGACGCGATGACCGGCCGCCTCGGCGAGATGATCCAGCAGGCCGGCCAGCAGGGCGTCTTTCTGCAGGGGCTGGTGGATGCCGCGCCCGACCCGATGGTGGTGATCGGCGACGACCACCGCATCGTGCTCGCCAACCGGGCCTATGCCGAGCTCGTCCAGCTGCCCCTCGACGCGATCCGCGGCGAAGCCTGCCACCGCATCGGCCGCCAGCTCGACGAACCCTGCCCGGTGACGCTGGTCACCTGTCCGCTCGCCGAGCTGCGCGCCCGGCCGGAGGCCCTGCGCACGGTGATGAACTACAAGCGCCCGGACGGCAGCCCGGTGAGCGTCGAGATCCACGCCGCGCCGCTGGTGGGGCCCGACGGGCGCCGGCTGGTCGTCGAGGCGATCCGCTCCCTCGACGATCAGGTGCGCTTCTCCCAGGAGCAGCGCCTGTCGGCAGTGGGGCTGCTGGCCAACGGCGTGGCCCACGAGATCCACAACCCGCTGGCGTCGATCCGCCTGGCGCTGCAGTCCAGCCTGCGCGGGCTGCGGGATGGTTCGATGGACGCCGCCGAAGTCAGCGAATACCTCGAACTGGTGGATGCCGAGATCGACCGCTGCGTGCTCATCACCCAGCGTCTGATGACCCTCAGCCACCCGCCCGGGCCGACCCGTCCGGTGCTCATCGCCGGGGCGATCGACGACATGGTGGCGCTGCTCGCCGAAGAGGCCCGCAGCGCGAAGGTGAAGGTCAATCTCGACATCCAGCCCGCCGATGCGCGGGTGCGCGGCGACGAGGCGGAGATGCGCCAGGTGGCCCTCAACCTGTTCCAGAACGCCTTTCATGCCATGCCCGAGGGCGGCCTGCTGGACATCCGCCTGCGCCGCGAGGACGGCTTCTACCACCTTGCCGTACGCGACAGCGGGGTCGGCATCCCGGTCGAGGAGCAGCCGCTGATCTTCATGCCCTTCTTCAGCCGCCGGGCCGACGGTCGCCGTGGCTCCGGCCTCGGCCTCGCCATCTGCAAGGCCATCCTCGAGCGCCACGGCGGGCGGATCAGCGTCGACAGCCAGCCGGGCCTCGGCAGCACCTTCCATGTCTTTCTGGCCTCGGCCGACGGAGAAAACCCATGAACGCCCCGATCATCCATTCGATCCTGGTGATCGAGGACGACGCGGTGCTCAACCGCCTGCTCGTCAAGACCCTCGCCCGCAGCGGCTTCGACATGCACAGCGCGCAGACCTGGGCCGAAGCCCGGGCGCGTATCGACGAGGTGGCGCCCGATCTGGTGCTGCTCGACATGAACCTGCCCGACGCACGGGATTTCGGGCCCCTCACCGACATCGCCCAGACCCGCCCGGTGATCATGCTCACCGCCTACGGCTCGATCAACCAGGCCGTCGAGGCGATGCGCCTGGGGGCGGTGGATTACCTGGTCAAGCCGGTCAACCTGGCCGAACTCGAGCTGGTCATCCAGCGGGCGCTGGAAGGCTCCAGGCTGCGCGCCGGCGACGCCCTGAAGATCGCCCACCGGGGCCTCGCCGACGACCCGATGGTCGGCGGCAGCGAGCCCATGCGCCAGGTGCGAAGCCTCATCGAGGCGGTGGCCGACGACGACGTGACGGTGCTCGTGCGCGGCGAGAGCGGCGCCGGCAAGGAGCTGGTGGCCCGCGCCGTGCACGACGCCGGCCGGCGGCGCGACGGGCACTTCGTGGCGGTGGATTGCTGCACCCTGCAGGAAACCCTCTTCGAGACCGAGCTCTTCGGTCACGAGCGGGGCGCCTTCACCGGCGCCGACCGGCGCAAGCCCGGCCTCATCGAAGCCGCCGCCGAGGGCACCCTGTTCCTCGACGAGATCGGCGAGATCGGCCCGTCGATCCAGGCCAAGCTGCTGCGCGTGCTCGAAACCGGGCGCTTCCGCCGGGTGGGCGCCACCACCGACCTGCGTGCCAACGTGCGGGTGGTGGTCGCCACCAACCGCGACCTCGCCCAGATGGTGCGCGAAGGGCGCTTCCGGGCCGATCTGTATTACCGCCTGTCGGCCTTCGAGATCACCGTGCCGCCGCTGCGCGACCGGCGCGACGACATCCCCCGGCTGGTGGATCACTTTGCCCGCGCCCGGGCCCGCAACGGCCGTCAGGTGGCGTTCTCCGACGCTGCCGTGGCGCGTCTCGTCAGTTACGACTGGCCGGGCAACGTGCGCGAGCTGCGCAACGTGGTCGAGCGGGCGCTGATCCTCGCCAGCCGCACCGGCCTCGTCGGCCCCGAACACCTGCCGCCCCTGCGCGATCCGGGCTTCGACGCCGCGCCCGTCGCCGCCGGGCCGGTGACCATCCACGGCGAGCCGACCCTCGACGAGATCGAGCGCCACTACCTGGCCGAACTCCTCGATCGCCATCAGGGCAACCGGCGCCGGGTGGCCGAGGCGCTGGGCGTCTCCGAGCGTACCGCCTATCGGATGCTCGAACGCTACGGCTTCAAGGGCCGCGGCGACGGCGGCGAAGGCTGACCGGGGCTCCTCACCCTGCGGCCCCGGGGCCTTGCGCCGGCTGTGAATTTGGTTGTGCGTCGCCGCACATCCCCCCGCTGACCGCGCAAAAGCTTGCGCCACGTCAAAATCCGGCTTTGCGCCGGGGCCGTATGATGGCCCCATTGTTGCGCTGCACACGCCCGAATCCAGGTCGGGCCGCCATGAAAGCCGAATGCCGTCCCAACCGCCCGCCTTGTCGGGGGCGGGAAAGCCGAAGTGAAACCCGCCCGCAAAGGGTGAGGTTGCGGCTGCCGGATGCTGCCCCGATGCTGCACTGCGGGCGTCGGCTTACCCGTCCCGGGGCAGCGCCGGGATGCGCGATCCGTTCTCTTCACATTTCAATCGACGCGGCGCCCCACCCGTGGGGGCGGCCCGCGTCCGCCAGTCGTACCAACAGGGGGTCGCAATGACGACGTATCTCAATCTCGACGGCAACGAAGCCGCCGCACGGATGGCCTACCTCGGCAGCGAGGTGATTGCCATCTATCCGATCACCCCATCCTCGAACATGGGCGAGTGGGCCGACGAATGGGCGGCCCAGGGCAAGCCCAACCTGTGGGGCGTCGTACCCAAGATCATCGAGATGCAGTCCGAAGGCGGCGCCGCCGGCGCGCTGCACGGGGCGCTCACCTCGGGGGCGCTGGGCACCAGCTTCACCGCCAGCCAGGGGCTGCTGCTGTTCATCCCCAACCTCTACAAGATGGCCGGCGAGCTGACGCCCTTCGTGCTGCACGTGGCGGCCCGGGCGCTGGCCACCCACGCCCTGTCGATCTTCGGCGACCACTCCGACGTGATGGCCTGCCGGGCCACCGGCTGTGCGCTCCTCGCCAGCAACTCGGTGCAGGAAGCCCAGGACATGGCGCTGATCGCCCAGGCCGCCACCCTGGCCGGGCGGATTCCGGTGATCCACTTCTTCGACGGCTTCCGCACCTCCCACGAGGTTGCCAAGATCGTCGCCGTCGAGCCCGCCACCGTGCGGGCGATGATCGACGACACGCTAGTGGCCGCCCACCGGGCCCGCGCCCTGTCGCCCGAGCACCCGGTGCTGCGCGGCACCGCCCAGAACCCCGACGTGTTCTTCCAGTCCCGCGAGCGCGCCAACCCCTTCTACGACGCCTTCCCGGCCCTCGTGCAGGCGGCCATGGACCGCTTCGGCGAGCTCACCGGCCGGCACTACAAGCTGTTCGACTACGTGGGCGCGCCGGACGCCGAGCGGCTCATCGTGGTGATGGGCTCGGCCGCCGAAACCGTCGAGGAGACCGTCGAGCACCTGCTGGCCCGGGGCGAGAAGGTGGGCCTGCTCAAGCTGCGCCTGTTCCGCCCGCTGGACACCCGCGCGCTGCTGGCGGCGATTCCGGCGAGTGTGCGTTCCATCGCCGTGCTCGACCGCTGCAAGGAACCCGGTGCCGACGGCGAGCCGCTCTACAAGGACGTGATCACCGCCTTCGCCGAAGCTGCTGCCGACGGCGCCCGCCCGATGCCGCGGGTGATCGGCGGCCGCTACGGCCTCGCCAGCAAGGAGTTCACGCCGGGCATGGTGGCCGCGGTGTTCGCCGAGCTGGCCAAGGCGAAGCCGAAGCGCCAGGTCACCGTGGGCATCGTGGACGATGTGACCCACCTGTCGCTGGCCTGGGATGATGCCTTCCGCTCGGATGCCTCGCGCCGCCTGCAGCACGCGGTGTTCTGGGGCCTGGGCGCCGACGGCACGGTGTCGGCCAACAAGAACTCCATCAAGATCGTCGGTGAATCCACTGCACTGCAGGCCCAGGGCTACTTCGTGTATGACTCGAAGAAGTCCGGCGCCGTCACGGTGTCGCACCTGCGCTTTGGCGACGCGCCGATCCGCTCCAGCTATCTGGTGGAAGAGGACATGGCCGGCTTCGTGGCCTGCCACCAGACGGTGTTCGTCGAGCGCTACGACCTGCTCGCCCACGCGGCGCCGGGTGGTGTCTTCCTGCTCAACACACCGGATGCGCCCGACGCGGTGTGGGCCGGCCTGCCCGCCGCAATGCGCGCCGGGATCGCCGCCAAGGGCCTCAAGCTGTGGGTGATCGACGCCTACAAGGTGGCCCAGGAGGCCGGCATGGGGCGGCGTATCAACACCATCATGCAGACCTGCTTCTTCGCCATCTCGGGCATCCTGCCCCGCGACGAAGCCATCGCCGCCATCAAGAAGGCAGTGGACAAGACCTACGGCAAGAAGAGCAAGCGCCTGGCAGACCTCAACCACCGCGCCATCGACGTGACCCTCGCCAATCTCCACGCGGTGCCCATTGGCTCGGCCGGGGAGGGCGCCGCCCCCATCGTGCTGCCGGCGGATGCGGCCCAGCCGGCCTTCGTCCGCGATTTCACCCTGCCCATCTACCGGGGCGAGGGCAACCGCCTGCCGGTGTCGGCGATGCCCATCGACGGCACCTTCCCGACCGGCACCGCCAAGTTCGAGAAGCGCAACATCGCGCTGGAGATCCCGGTGTGGGAGGCCGACCTGTGCACCCAGTGCGGCAAGTGCGTGTTCGTCTGCCCGCACTCGGCGATCCGCGCCCGGGCCTTCCCGTCGGATGCAGCGGCCGATGCGCCGCCGACCTTCAAGCACGTGCCCGCCAAGAGCAAGGACTTCCCGGCCGGCACCCGCATCAGCTACCAGGTGGCGCCGGAGGATTGCACCGGCTGCGGCGACTGTGTTGAAGCCTGCCCGATCCACGACAAGTCCAACATCAGCCGGCTGGCGGTGAACATGGCGCCCATCGGCCCGCTGCGCGAGCAGGAGCGCGAGAACTTCGACTTCTTCCTTCAGCTGCCGGATTTCGACCGCAGCCTGCTCAAGCACGGCACCATCCCCGGCGCCATGCTGCTCGACCCGCTGTTCGAGTTTTCCGGCGCCTGCGCCGGCTGCGGCGAGACGCCCTACATCCGGCTGGCGACGCAGCTTTTCGGCGACCGCATGCTGGTGGCCAACGCCACCGGCTGCTCGTCGATCTACGGCGCCAACCTGCCCAGCACGCCGTGGACGGTCAATGGCGCCGGCCGCGGCCCGGCGTGGTCCAACTCGCTGTTTGAGGACAACGCCGAGTTCGGTCTGGGCATGCGCCTCGCCGCCGACCAGCTGATGGCCTACGGGATGCAGCTGGTGAAGGAGATGGAAGCGGTGATCGGCGGTGATCTGGCCGGTGCCATCGTCAATGCCGACCAGCGCAGCGAGCCGGGCATCCGCGCCCAGCGCGAGCGCGTCGCGCTGCTCCTGCAGAAGCTCGCCGCAAGCGGCCACCCGCGGGCGACGGAGCTCGCGTCCCTGGCCGAATGGCTGATCCGCCGCTCGGTGTGGATCATCGGCGGCGACGGCTGGGCCTACGACATCGGCTACGGCGGGCTCGACCACGTGCTGGCGCTGTCCTACGACGTGAACATCCTGGTGCTCGACACCGAGGTGTATTCCAACACCGGCGGCCAGACCTCCAAGGCCACGCCGGTGGGCGCGGTGGCCAAGTTCTCGGCGGGCGGCAAGGCCACCGCCAAGAAGGATCTGGCCCGCATCGCCTCCGATTAC
>JAKLLO010000125.1 GCA_023150095.1 Zoogloea sp.
CACATCATCACCCCCAGCCGCCGCGCCCGTTTCCGCGAGGAAACCTCCGGCCGCGAATACGAACTCACCCTCGCCTGGCCCCACGAAGCCAGCGCCGCCGAAGGCAAGGTCTCGATCTTCTCGCCCGCCGGCAGCGCGCTGCTCGGCCTCTCCATCGGTCAGCAGATCGACTGGCAGACCCCCGAAGGCCACGCCATCCGCCTCACCGTCCTGGCCGTATCGCCGGCCGGCTGACGCCCGCGCGCTGCGGCGCGGAGATCGCTAGCCATGAAAAAGGCGCCCGTCGGGCGCCCTTAGGCTGACTGCGCTGCGCGCTCAGAAGCGGTAGCCTATGCCTACGCCGTAGGTGATCGGGTTCAGGTCGAGCTTGCCGATCTTGGTGCCGCCGAGTTTCACGTCGGTGTCCATCTGGATGTACTTGGCGTCGAGGTTGATCGACCACTTCTTGTCGATCGCGTAGTCCATGCCCAGCTGGGCGGCGAGGCCCCAGGAGCTGCCATCCACCGACACCTTGCCCAGGGCGGTGTTGAAGCTGTCCTTGGTGAAGATGGTGTAGTTGAGGCCCAGGCCCACATAGGGCTTGAAGGCGCCCAGGTCGGTGAAGTGGTATTGCAGCAGCAGGGACGGCGGCAGGGCCTGTACGTGGCCGATGCCACCCAGCGCGGCGGTCTTGATGTCCACGTCCTGCGGGTAGGTCAGGACCAGCTCGGCGGCGATGTTCTTGGTGATGAAGTAGCTGATGTCCACTTCCGGGATCCAGCGCTTGTCGGCGCTGACGGTACCGACACCGGCGTTCTGCAGGCCGTCGGCGTTGCCGTTGTCCCAGCTCAGATAGACGGCGCGGGCGCGCACCATCCACGGGCTTTCCTGGGCCTGGACGGCGCCGGCGGACAGGGCGGCGAGGGCGGCAACGGTGCAGGCGACGAGTTTCTTGTACATGTGCGATCTCCCTTTTGTTTGTTTCAGTCAGATGAAAACCGCAGGGATAATATCCACACATTTTGTAGGGTTTTTGACCCAGATCAAGCCTGTTTCATCTTTTGAAATGGGCTAAGGGCTTGATATGACATGGGTTTTATGTGGCGAGGATTGCTGCGCCGCGGCGATCCGACGCAGTGCGCCGCTTTGCCCTCGTCGCGCTACCAGGACAGCAGCCGGAGCAGATATCCGCTCTCGGCCCGGGCCACGAGGGCGAGGCCGGAGGCGATCAGCAGCCCGTTGAGCACCCGCCGGAAGCCCTCGACCGACAGGCGCTTGTCCACCCGCCCGGCGAGGCGGTTGCCCAGGTGCGTGGCGGGCAGCAGGATGAGTGCGGCGAGCAGCAGCGGGCCGTCGATGAGGCCGGTGGCGGCGCACAGGGCCACACGCCACAGGGTGGAGAGGGCGATCAGCACCGCCTGGGTGGCGCGAAAGGCGTTGCGCTCGGGCAGGCGGGGCTGCAGGTAGGCGGCATAGACGAAGCCGCCGCTGCCGAACAGCCCGCCGAGCACGCCGCCGCCGATACCCCAGGCCCACGCGGCGCCGGCCGGGGGCTGGCTGCGGCGCGCGCTGCTGCGCAGGCTCCAGGCGCCGTAGGCCATTACGAAGCCACCGAGCAGGGCGGCCATCAGCGGGACGGGCAGCACCCGCAGCAGCGCCACCCCGATGGCCTGGCCGACGGCCATGCCGGGCACGAGGCGCAAGAGGGCGGCGCGGTCCACCTGGCTGCGCAGGGTGTAGCTCCGCTGGATGGCGCTGGTGGCGTCGAGCAGGGCCAGCAGCGGCACGATGCGCGCCACCGGCATGGCCCAGGCGAGGGGCGTGGAGGCGATGAGGCCGGTGCCGAAACCGACCAGCGAGAAGATGGCGTAGGCCACGGTGAGCACGGCGAAGATGCCGAGCAGCGCGAGCGGGCTGGTGTTGAACAGGGTGTCGAGGGTGAGCAGCGACGTGGCAGGCATGGGGGCGATCCGGTGTTGAACGACACCCCGAGTGTGGCGGCGGGCGTGCTATAACGCCAATATCGAATTAATCGCCTACCTATTACATTTAAGAATGATTAGCTTCAGGCAGATCCGCTATTTCCTGGCCGTTGCGGAGGCCGGCAATCTCTCCCAGGCGGCGGCCGGGCTGTTTGTGGCGCAGCCGGCACTGAGCCGGCAGATCGCGGCGCTGGAGGAAGAGCTGGGGGTGACGCTCTTCATGCGCGAGGCGCGGGGTGTGCGCCTGACGCCGGGGGGCGAGCTGTTCCGGGCGCGCATGGCCGGTGTGGAGGCGGAGCTGGCCAGCGCGGCGGACGACACCCGGGCGCTGGCGCGGGGCGAGGCGGGCGTGCTGCGCCTGCTGCATTCGAGCTCGGTGCCCCTGGCGGGGCCGTTGCTGGCGGCGCTCGGGCGCTTTAACCGGGATGTGCCGGCGGCGCGGGTGGATCTGGATCGGGTGGCGTCGGAAACCCAGGTGGCCGAGGTGGCGGCGGGCCGGGCGGATGTGGGCGTGGCGCGGCTGCCGGTGCTGCGGCGCGATCCGGCGGTGGAGTTTGTGCCCCTGCCGGACGAGCGGCTGCTGGTGGCGCTGCCGGCCGGGCATCGCTTCGAGGCGCAGCCTGCGCTGCAGCTGGCCGACCTGGCCGGCGAGGCCTTTGTGTCGGCGGTGCATCGGGAGCGGGGCGGGCTGGCGCGGCGGGTGACGGATCTGTGCCTGGCGCGGGGCTTCGTGCCGCGGATGGCGCCGGTGATCTCGCGCAAGACGTCGATGCTGACGCTGGTGGGGGCGGGCTTCGGGGTGGCGGTGATCCCGGCGGGGATGGCCGGGCTGGCGGGCGACGGGGTGCGGCTGGTGCCGCTGGTGGATGCGGACGCGACGGCGGCGGCGGCGATCCTGCTGCCGCGCCAGCCGTCACCGCTGGCGGCGCGGTTTGCCGGGATCTGCCGGGCGGCGTGGGCCGCCGGCGAGGATGAAGCCTAGCTGCCGCGCAGCCACTTGCGGCTGCTCTGGGTTTCCAGCAGATCCCGCGGGGTGGCGAGGCCTTGCACGCCGGCGCCGGCCAGGGCCACCTGATGCAGCTGCGCCACCGCGCAGGCTTCGAGCAGCGCGCTGCGCTGGTCGAGGCGTTCGATGCCGAAGGCGGCGAGCCAGATGTCCATGCGGGCGAGGCCGGCGCTGCGCTCGGGGTAGAGGCTGGGCATCAGCACCATCAGGTCGATCCAGTCGAGCTCGGGCACGCTGCCCAGGTGTTGTTCGAGCGCCCGTTCGATGATGCCCTGGTTGAAGGGCGCGTTGAAGACCACCACCGGCGCGCGGGCGATGAACTTGAGCAGGGCGACGAGGGCTTCGGCCGGGGCGTTGCCGAGCTGGGCGTAGAAGGCGTCGCCCGGGCGCAGCAGGCCCTGGTTGATCGCCACCGCGCCAACGCCCGAGAGGCGTTGCCCGCCGCTGCTGTCGGTGGCGACCTCGGCATTGACGATCACGTAGCGGGTTTCGTAGTGGGCGCGGGCGAGCTCGGGGGCGGGCAGGGCGGCCACGGCGTCGAGCTCGCCCTGCAGGGCGGGGCTGACGGCCGGTCCGCCGCCGGGCAGGAATCGGGAGAGCCAGTTCATGGTCAGATTTGGTAGTCCAGCTTGAGTCGGAGTTGGATCTTGCGGGCCTGGCGGAAGGCTTCCTTGAGGATGCGCCGGTCGAGCTCGTTGAGGTCGTCGGGCTTGACGCGGTTGTCGCCGGGGGCGCCGTGGTCGGTGTCGAGGTGCTGGTGGCGCAGGCGCAAAAGCTGGATGAAGTGAAAGCCGTCGGCCATCGCGGAGAGCTCTTCGGCCGGCATGCCGATGCGGCTGCCGCCCTGACGCAGGCGCTGGGCGGTGCTGGTGGCCTCGACGCCGGTGCGCAGCGCGAGCACCCGGGCGGCATCCACGAACAGGCGGGCGCCGAACTTTTTAAGGTCGATGGTACCGGGATGCTTGGGATCGTCGTCGGTGACGAAGTCGCGGATCTTGCCCAGCGGCGGCGACACATCCAGCGCGTTGGTGGCCATCGCCTTGAGGAAGGACGGGTTGCCGCCGGTCATCGAGAGCAGCCAGTGGCGCAGCCGGTGGGCGACCTTCTCGTCGCCGTAGAGCACCCGGAAATCAAAGAAGATGGTGGCGTTGAGGAGGGCCTCGGGGTGGGGTTCGCGGATCCACTGGCCGAACTTCTCGCGCCATTCGTCGTAGGTGAGGCACAGCTCCGGGTTGCTGGCCATGATGTTGCCCTCGCACAGCGGGAAGCCGCAGGCGGCGAGGTCGTTGTTCACATCCTTGGCAAACTCGAGCAGGCGCAGCTTGAGGGGTTCCTTGTCGGCCCATTCGGGCAGCACGTAGATGATCCCGTTGTCCTGGTCGGTGGAGAGGGTCTGCTCGTGGCGGCCTTCGGAGCCGAAGGCGAGCCAGGCGTATTCGACGCCGTGCAGGTCGTGGCGGTCGAGGTTGAGCTCGAGGATGCGGCGGGTGAGGGCGTCGTTGAGGGCCGAGATGAACTGGGTGAGCTGCTCGGCGCCGATGCCCTGGGCCAGCAGGTTGAGGGCCAGCTGGCGGATGTCGCGGCTGGCGCGCTGCAGGGCCTGGACGTCGGCGGCGCTCTCGATGCCGGCGCGGATCTGGCGCAGGCCGATGCGCTGCAGGGCGAACAGGTCGCGTTCGGAGATCACGCCCTTGAGCTTGTCTTCGGTATCCACCACCAGGATGTGGCGCACGCCGTGGGTGGCCATCTCGAGGGCCGCATCGTAGGCGCTGGCGTTGGCGTGGAGGGTGTGGGGCGGGGTGGTCATCACGTCGGCGATGGGCCGGGTGAGGTCGAAGCCGGTGAGCACGATGCGCTTGAGGATGTCGCTCTGGGTGAGCACGCCGACGGGCTTCTCGTCTTCGCCGGCCACGGCCAGACAGCCGACGCCGGCCGCGGCCATTTTTTCAAGTGCGCCGCGGGTGGCCACGTCGGGGCTGACGAAGATCGGCGCCTTCTTGACCAGATTGGCGAGCGACGTGGTCATCGTCTGCTGCTCGGCGGCGCGCTGGGAGAACTGGGCCTGGAGCTGCTCCCGCGACTGGCTCATCAGGCTGGCGATGTAGCGGGTGCAGAAGATCTGGAAGGTGGGCGAGAGCTCCTGAAGGCGCAGGAAATCGGCGGCCGGGAGCTGGAAGCAGTAGCTGTCCTCGACGGCGATGTAGCTGTTGGTGGAGCGGCGCTCGGCGGAGATGGCGCCGATCGGGAAGCCCTCGCCGGGGCCCAGGGTGAGGGTGGCGTATTCGGTGACGGCGACGCCGCCCATCTGGCGCGCCTGCACCTTGCCGCGATAGACGATGTAGAAGAAGCGCGGCGGGCCGTCTTCGGGCATCAGGATTTCGGATTCGGCCGGGTAGAAGGCGGTGGCCAGCCGTTCACCGAGAAAGCGCAGGGCTTCCGCCTCCATCCGGTCGAAAGGCGCGTGACGGCGCAGGAACTCCAGGTTGGTTCGGATCAGGGTGTCGGCGGCAGTGTTTTCCATAAACTCGGGCGCTGCGTTGGATAAAGCTTACAAATCTACTCCCCCGTTGCCCGGGCGTCATGATCTGGCGCAAAAAAACGCACCGTCTGCACGGGCTGCGGCGGGGCGGTGTGACATCTGCCGCAGTTAGAATCGGGGAATCACTTTTTCAGGAATCGTCATGAGCGCCAATCTTCTGCCCGCCGTCGAAATCACCACCGCCCCGACGCCCACCTACGCGGTCATCTGGATGCACGGGCTGGGGGCCGACGGCCACGATTTCGAGCCGGTGGTCGATGAGTTCGACATCGACCGCCTGCCGCCGACGCGCTTCGTGTTTCCCCACGCGCCCCAGCGGCCGGTGACGATCAACGGCGGCTACATCATGCGGGCCTGGTACGACATCCTGTCGCAGGATTTCAGCGGCCGGCGCGAGGATGCCCGTGGGGTGATCGAATCCGCCGCGCAGGTGGAGGCGCTGATCGCCCGCGAGAACGCCCGCGGGATTCCCGACAGCCGCATCGTGCTGGCGGGCTTCTCGCAAGGCGGGGCGATCGCGCTGCACACCGCGCTGCGCCACGCCAACCGGCTGGCCGGCGTGCTGGCGCTGTCCACCTACCTGCCGCTGGCCGACACCCTGGCGGGCGAGGCCAGCGAGGCGAACCGCGACGTGCCCATCTTCATGGCCCACGGCACCGCCGACCCGGTGATCCCCCACGACTTTGCCCGGCGTTCGGCCGATCAGCTCACCGCCGCCGGCTATCCGCTGGCCTGGAAGAGCTACCGCATGGAGCACAGCCTGTGCATGGAGGAGGTGCGCGACATCGAGGACTGGCTGGCCACCGTGCTGGCGGCCTGAGGCTTACGCGGGGCGGCGCTTGAGCAGGTTGTTGCCGATGAACGAGAGCACCGTCTCGCCGCGCTGATTGACCGCCGTGTAGCGCATGCGGGCGATGCCCCGGTCGGGCTTGGACGACGACGGGCGCACCTCGAGCACCTCGACCTCGCTGTGCAGGGTGTCGCCCGGGCGCACCGGCGCCAGCCAGCGCAGCTCGTCGAGGCCCGGCGAGCCGATGCTCGATTCGGCGAACACGCCGTTCTGGATGAACAGCCGGAAGCACACCGCGATGGTGTGGAAGCCGCTGGCGATCAGCCCGCCGTAGGGCGAATCCGCCGCGGCGTTGGCATCCAGGTGGAAGGACTGCGGGTCGTACTGGAAGGCGAAGTCGATGATGGCGGCTTCGGTGAAGGTGAAGCCGCCGCTCACGAAGCGGTCGCCAGGGGTGAGGTCGTCGAGGTAGCGGGTGTCCATGGTGTTCTTCTCGTGGGAGTCCGGGGGGCGTAGCACTGATCGTAACCCATCCGTCCGCGATCGACAGTCGCCCGACGTCGAGCAGAAGGCGTCAGATTTTTTTACAAAAAAATGTCATTATTTTACTGAGTGCTTGTTTTTCTTAACAATTTTTAACGGGCATCGAAATTGCACAGCTTTTCCTGAATGGGCCGTCCGTAAGGCGACGAAGGCTCGGTTATCTCTAGGGGAAAGACGATGGCTGCGATTTATGGCGAAGAGCGCGTTAACTATTTCACGAACGACTACCAATACAGCCCGGCGGTCTCTGGTCTTTTGGGCGGTGGTTATGTAGTGACATGGGTATCCCGGGGGCAGGATGGCGCTGTCGACGGAATTTACGCTCAGAAGTTCAATGAGTCAGGCAGCCCGGTCGGCCCGGAGTTCCGGGTGAATGCCCAGACGGCCGGATCGCAGATCAGTCCTGTCGTCACCGCCTTGTCGGACGGTGGATTCGTCATTACCTGGACGGATCAGAACGGTGATGGCAGCAGCTACGGGATCTATGGCCAGCGCTTCGACTCCGCTGGCGTGGCGGCCGGCACGCAGTTCCTCGTCAACACCCTCACCAGTTACGATCAGGACCAGTCTGCGGTAGCCGCCTACGATGGGGGCTTCATCGTCACCTGGTTCTCGCGCTATCAGGACGGCAGCGGAACGGGCATCTACGCTCAGCGTTATTCGAATGACGGCACGCCCCAGGGTGCCGAGTTCCAGGTCAACACCACGACATCCGGTGACCAGTACGAACCGGCTGTGGCCACTTTCAACGATGGGTCCTTCGTCGTCGTCTGGCGCTCCGACTATCAGGATGGCAGCGCGGCGGGCCTCTATGCCCAGCGCTTCGACGCGAGCGGTGCCCCGACCGGGGCTGAGTTCCAGGTCAATACCACCACCGCGTCCAGCCAGTACGACGCCCATGTGAGCGCCCTTGCCGGTGGCGGTTTCGTGGTGGTCTGGAGTGATGACGGAAGTCGGGACGGATCGGCTAACGGGGTGTATGCCCAGCGTTTCGATGCCCTGGGTGCCAAGGTCGGCGGCGAGTTCCTCGTCAATGAAAGCACGTATGGCAGCCAGTACCAGCCGGCTGTTGCCGCGCTCGAGAGCGGCGGTTTTGTGGTGACCTGGTACAACGACAACACCGGCGTCTCCGGCGGCTCGTATTCGGACATCTACATGCGCGAGTACCAGGCCGACGGCACGCCGGTGGCACCGGAAGCCCGGGTTAACAGCCCGAGCGGTTCCTACTCCCAGTACGAGCCGGCCATTGCCCACATCGGCAGCGACAACTTCGTGGTGGTGTGGCGCTCCGACGGCCAGGACGGTTCCCTGTCCGGCGTGTATCAGCAGCTTTACGGCACGGCCTCGGAGCTGGTCCGCTCGTCGGCGCCGAGCCTGGCCGACTTTGGCGGCAGCGTCACCTTCGAGGAGAACCTCATCAATGCCCAGCCCCAGGTGCTGGATGCGGCGGTGAGCTTCACTGCGCCGGCCGGTGCCAGCTTCGACGGCGGTGTGATCTCGGTCTTCTATGTGAGCGGTGGCGGTGCCGATGACCAGTTGTCGGTGCGGGATCAGGGCAGCGGATTCGGCCAGATCGGGCTTGTCGGCAACCAGGTGAGCTTTGGCGGCGTCGTCATCGGCACCGTGAGCGGCGGCACGGACGGAGCGGGCCTGCAGGTGGCCCTCAACGCAGCCGCCAGCGCCGATGCCATCGAGGCGCTCATCCAGAACATCGCCTACGGCAACACCAGTTACAACCCGCCTGCGGTGCGGCAGATTGGCGTGCGCGTCGAAGACGGCGAAGGGGCGTCCACCGCCGGAGGCATTCTCACGGTGAACATCACGCCGCAACTGGATGGCACGCCGGCGGCGTACGGCGAGGAGCAGGTCAATACCTTCACTGCCGGTCAGCAGGTTTCGCCGGCGGTGGGCCGGCTGGCGGACGGCGGCTATGTGATCGCGTGGATCAGCGACAGCCAGGACGGCTCGAGCTGGGGCGTGTTCGCCCAGCGTCATAACGCGGCGGGCGAAGCGGTGGGGCCGGAGTTCCGGGTGAACACCCTCGTGGGCGGTGAGCAAAGCTACCCGCAGGTGGCCGGCCTGTCGGATGGCGGCTTCGTCGTCACCTGGCAGGACAGCAACGGCAACGAAGGCAGCGGCTGGGGCTGGGGCGTGTTCGGTCAGCGCTTCGGCGCCGATGGCAACCCGGTGGGCGGGCAGGTCACGATCAACACCACCACCAGCGGCACCCAGTACCACAGCACGCTGGCCAGCTACACCGACGGCTACGCCGTCGTCTGGTCGTCGGAAGGCTACATGTCCGGCAGCGACAGCTACGACATCTACCTCACCCGCTTCGACAACGCCGGCAACATGGTCGGCACGCCCGAACAACGGGTCAGCACCGCCGTAGGCAGCAGCGCCGCCCAGCCCGGCTACCAGGAAGCCCCGCGGATCGCCGCCCACAGCAACGGCGACCTGCTGGTGGTCTGGCAGGACAACAACGGCAACGACGGCAGCGGCTGGGGCGTCTTCGGTCGCGTGTATCACGCCGGCACCGACAGCTTCGGCGACACCTTCCAGGTCAACAGCTACACCCCCGGCACCCAGATCAGCCCCGACGTAGCGGCCCTCTCGGACGGCGGCTACGTCGTCGTCTGGCGCGACGACAACGGCCGGGACGGCTCCGGCTACGCCACCTACGCCCAGCGCTACGACGCCAGCGGCGCGGCCGTGGGCGGTGAGATCCAGGTCAACGAAAACACCTACGGCAGCCAGTACCAGGCCCGGGTCAGCGGCCTGTCCACCGGCGGCTTCGTGGTCGCCTTCTACAACGACAGCGGCGCCTCGTGGGGCGACGTGTATCTGCGTGAATTCGACGCCAGCGGCAACCCGGTGGATGGCGACCGGCTGGTCAACAGCAACACCGCCTATCACTACCAGTCCGAACCGGCGCTGGCGGACCTGGGCAATGGCAACTTCGTGGTCACCTGGCGCTCGGACCAGGACCAGGATGGCTCTGGCCCGGGCATCTTCCAGCAACTGTTCGGCAGCACCGCCGAGCTGGGCCGCCAGGCCCGCCCCGACCTGTCGGACTTCACGGGTTCGGTCACGTTTGAAGAGAACGCGGTCAATGCCGGGCTGCAGGTGATCGACGCCGCGGTGAGCCTCACCGACAGCGACTCGGCCAACTTCAACGGTGGCCGCCTGGACCTGTACTTCACCAGCGGCGCCGGCCCGCAAGACCAGCTGGGCGTGGTGGCCGAAGGCCCGATCGGGGTATCGGGCAGCACGGTGAGCTATGGCGGGGTGGCCATCGGCACGCTGAGTGGCGGAGCCAACGGCAGCAGCCTGCGGATCGATTTCACCAGCACCGCGGCGACGCCGGAAGCGGTGGAGGCGTTGATCCAGCACCTGGGCTACGGCAACACGGATTCGAGCCCGTCGGCGATCCGGACGCTGGGCCTGCGGGTGTCGGATGGCGACGGCGGCAGCAGCGAACCCAACCAGCTGACGGTGAACGTCACGCCGCAACTGGATGGCACACCGGCGGCGTACGGCGAGGAGCAGGTCAATACCTTCACGTACAGCGAGCAGAATGCGCCGGCCATCGCAGCGCTTGCCGATGGCGGCTATGTGATCACCTGGAAGTCCTACACCCAGGACGGCAGCGGATGGGGTATCTACGCCCAGCGCTTCAATGCGTCCGGTGAGGCAGTCGGCGCCGAGTTCCGCGTCAGTTCCGAGCTGTTTGCAGGCGACGAGAGCTATCCGGTTGCTGCCGGCCTGTCGGACGGTGGCTACGTGGTTGTCTGGCAGGACAGCAGCAGCAACGAAGGCAGCGGCTGGGGCTGGGGCGTGTTCTCCCAGCGTTTCAACGCAGACGGCTCCGCAGCGGGCGGTACGACGGTGGTCAACACCACCACCAGCGGCTACCAGTACCACGGTGCGGTGGCGGCATACACCGACGGCTATGCGGTGGTGTGGTCGGGGGATAGCTACTACGCCAGCGGGGACTACTACCAGGATATCTACCTCACCCGCTTCGACAACGCCGGCAACGTGGTCGGTACGCCGGAAGTCCGGGTGAGCGTCGACACGCTCGGTACGTCCGGGCAATACGGTGACCAGCTGGTTCCGCGCATCGCAGCCCGGGCCAATGGCGATCTGGTGATCGTCTGGCAGGATAACGGTGGCAACGACGGCAGTGGCTCCGGCGTCTTCGGTCGCGTGTATGGCGCCGCGACGGACAGCCTCGGTGATGTCTTCCAGGTGAACGCCTACGTTTCGGGCGCCCAGGACAACCCGGATGTGGCGTACCTGGTCGATGGTGGATTCGTGGTGGTCTGGCAGGATTCCGGCGGACGCGATGGTTCGAGTTACGCCACCTTCGCCCAGCGCTACGACGCCAGCGGCGCGGCAGTGGGCGGTGAGATCCTCGTCAATGAAAACGTTTACGGTGGTCAGTACCAGCCCAAGGTCAGTGCGCTGGCGACCGGCGGCTTTGCCGTGGCCTTCTACAGTGACAACGGCTCGGGCTGGGGCGACGTTTACCTGCGGGAGTTCGATGCCTTTGGGCAACCGGTCGATGGTGACCGCCTCGGCAACACCGACACGGCGGGTCGCTACCAGTCCGAGCCTGCGATCGCCAGTCTGACTGGCGGTAACTTCGTCATGGCGTGGCGCTCGGATCAGGATCAGGATGGCTCCGGCGCGGGTATCTTCCAGCGCCTCTTCGGCGATGTCGCAACCATGCCGCGGGATGGCAACCCGGTGCTCGACGATCTGTCGGCACGGATCGTGGTCAGTCCCGCCGACGCGAGTGCCTCGCTGGTCATCGATAACGATCTGTTCGTCTCCAACGAAGGCGGGAGTTTCGATGGCGGCAGCCTGTGGGTTTATCTCACTTCCGGTTTCGATGGCAACGACGTGCTGGGGGTGCGCGACAGCGGTCTGGGCCCCGATCAGATCGGCCTCGGGCCTGATGGCGTGTATTACGGCGGCGTGAAGATCGGCTCTGTGGCCGGTGGCTCTGCCGGCCAGCCGCTGGTGATCTCCCTGAATGCTGCGGCCACCCCGGTCGCGGTGCAGGCCCTCGCGGAGAACATCAGCTACACCTACGTCGGCGGGCTCCCGCCGGCATCCGAGCGGGCGGTGGCCTTCCGGCTCTTTGATGGTGCTGGCACGGCCTCGGCGCCGGCGCAGGTTGCGATCGTGATCCAGGACAGCCCGCCCGCTCCGACGCTGACCCTCGACGATCTGAGCAGCTCGCTGACTGTTGGCGAAGCCATCGCCCGCGTTGGCGTGCTCGTCGATGGGGCGCTGGCAGTGACCCAGGGTGCGGGTTCGTTCGATGGTGGAACCCTGACCGCCAGCTTTGTCACCAACGGCCGCAGTTCGGACCAGTTGGGGCTGATCACGGATGGCGATGGGATCGGTCAGATCAATGTGGTTGGCGATAGCGTGCAATACGAGGGCCTTGCCGTGGGTTCGCTCAGCGGCGGGGCGGATGGCGAACCGCTGGTGATCACCTTCAACGGGGCCGCTACTGCCCAGGCGGTGGAGGCCGTTGCCGAGCACCTGAGCTACAGGACCACCTCTGCCGGCCCGCTGCCCAGCCGCACCCTCAGCCTGGTGCTTCAGGACGGCAGCGGTGCCACGTCGGGCCAGAACGTGGTCATCAATGTCACCCCGGCCGCCAGTGGCGCCGAGGCGCTGTTCGATGCGCAACAGGTGAACACCTACGCTGCCGGTGATCAGAGCGTGCCCGCCGTGGCAACCCTGGTCGACGGCAGCTACGTGGTGGTGTGGCAATCGTCCGGCCAGGACGGCAACAGCTGGGGTATCTACGGGCAGCACTTTACCGCCGCCGGGGTGCCGGTCGGTGTGGAGTTCAAGCTCAACGATTACGTCTGGAATGCCCAGCAGAGCGTCTCGATTGCGGCGCTTTCGGGTGGTGGCTACGTGGTTGGCTGGCGCAGCGAAGGCCAGGATGGTTCGTCGGGCGGCGTGTTCGCGCGAGTGTTCAGCGCCACCGATATGCCCGTCGGCAACGAGATCCGGGTGAGTGCCACGAGCGCTTACGACCAGACCCACGCCAACGTGATCGGTCTTCCTGACGGCGGTTTCGTCGTTGCCTTTGCCGACCAGTACCGGGATGGCA
>JAKLLO010000126.1 GCA_023150095.1 Zoogloea sp.
CGAATCTTGCCCATCATGGCCATGGTGATCACTCCTCGTTCCTTGCTGCACAAAAAAGCAGCAGGGTAGGTTGAACACCCTGGTCAGTTTTCGGTCGGCATCACCCGGCTCTGCTGGTCAATTTTCGGCCGGCGTCAACAGCGCATGAACTCCTGGGGCGAGAGCGTCATCGTCTTGTGTCGCGTCTGGTCCTTGGCCCGGTAGTCCTTCCAGCGGAAGCTCACGCCGCGCTCGTCAAGGCTCACGAGCCGGCTGTTGGAGATGGCCACCCGGTGCGTGTAGCGCGACAGGTAGGCCAGCACGGCCTCGGGGCCGGCGAACGGGCGCTTGGCGTAGACCACCCACTCGGTCTTGCGCAGCGGTGCGAGCCAGGCCTTGAAGGCTGCTGCATCGACCAAGCCGGCGTGCTCCCCAAAGAACTTCAGCTGCCCGCCCTCGTGCAGTTGCAGCAGCTTCTCCAGAAAGCGCCGCCGGAACAGGCGCGACAGCACGCGCACCGGCAGGAAGAAGCCGGGTCGGCAGGCCACCCAGCTCTTGCCATCGGCACTGAGACCGCCACCGGGCACGATGCCGTGCACATGCGGATGGTGCGTCAGCGCCGAGCCCCAGGTGTGCAGCACCAGCGTGACGCCGATTCGGGCGCCCAGGCGCTTGGGGTCCGCCGCGATGGTCAAGAGCGTCTCGGCCGCCACGTCGAACAGCAGCCCGTAGAGCAAGGCCTTGTTCGTGTACGCGATGTCGGCCACCTGCGCCGGCAGCGTGAAGACCACGTGGAAGTACTCGACCGGCAGCAGATCGGCCTGGCGCGCATCGAGCCAGCGCTGGGCCGCGCCGCTCTGGCACTTGGGGCAGTGCCGATTGCGGCAGGAGTTGTACGCGACCTGATCAATGCCGCAGCCCTCGCAGCGCAAGACGTGTCCACCCAGCGCCGCGCTGCGGCACTGCTCGATGGCCGACATCACCTTGAGGTGCGCCAAGCTCAGGTGTCCACGCTGGACTTCGCGCCAGGCCGGTCCGTGGGCGCGGAAGATGTCGGCGACCTCCAACGCAGGTCGCCCTTGCACGATGGCCGGTGGCTACGTGGCGGAGACCTCGGGCGATGGCGCCGCTGCAGGCGTGTCGGCGGTCTGATCGAGCGGGCTGATCACCCGGCGCAGCAGATCGGTGGCCACGGCGGCGTAGAGGCTCGTGGTGTCCAGCCGCTTGTGCCCGAGCAGCACCTGGATGACGCGGATGTCCACCTTCTGTTCCAGCAGATGGGTGGCGAAGGCGTGGCGCAGGCCATGCGGCGTGATGCGCTTGTCGATGCCGGCCGTGGCGGCGGCCAGGTGCACGGCGCGGTTGAGCTGGCGGGCGGTCACATGGTCCGTCGGGTCCAAGCCAGGGAACAACCAACCACCGTGCCACACCTTGCCCTGCGCATGACCGAGCCGCCACCAGGCGCGCAGCCGCTCCAGCAGCACCGGGCTGAGCATGGCGTAGCGGTCCTTGCGTCCCTTGCCCTGTTCCACGCGCAGCGTCATGCGCTCGCCGTCGATGTCGCTCACCTTGAGCGAGACGACCTCGCTGACGCGCAGGCCCGCGCCATAGGCCACCGACATGGCGGCCTGGTGCTTGAGGTTGGGCGCAGCGGCGATCAGGCGACCGACTTCCTCGGGGCTCAGGATGACAGGCAGCTTGCGCGGAACGGCCACGTGGGGCATCTTGAGCATGAGCTCGGGGCGGCCCAGCGTGATGTCGAAGAAGAACTTCAGCCCGGTGAGCGTGGCGTTGATGGTGACCGGGCCGGTGCCGGTGTCGACCAGGTGCAGTTGGAAACGTCGCAGGTCCTCGGCCGTGGCGGTATGGGGCGAGCGGCCCAGGAACACAGAGAGCTTGCGCACCGCGCGGATGTAGCCCTCTTGCGTGTGCGGGGCGAACTGGCGCATGCGCATGTCGTCGAGCATGCGCTGGCGCAGCGGAGAGACGGTGGTGGCTCGGGTCGGGGTGGCGACGTCCATGATCCTGCTCCTGTGGGTGACCGAGGCGGATTGCCTCGATGACCAACATCGCAGAGATGGACGCTCAGCGAACGTCCTGGGTCGGGCCGCAGCGACTACCGCGCGAGCGGTTTAGTCCACCAGGCTGATCTGAGTCAGTCAATCTAGGCAAGTGGACGACAGCTCACCCGCACAGCGGTCATCCAGCTGCTTTGGCACCGACTGTCGTGTCCGCCTCAACTCTTGGCGCGCACCTGGAGGCTTCCCGTTCAGGCGAGGCGGGCGCGGATGAAATCCTCCCCTAGCCTGGACTCGTCCGGCAGGTAGGTCTGCCCGTTGCGATCACACTTGACGATATGCGCATCGCGCAACTTGATGTCACGGTGTGTCGTGGGCAGGGTCCAGACGAAGGTCGCGTTGCGGCGCATCAGGCCGGCACGGAAGTCGGCTGCCGCGTCCTGCAGGTCGACACGCCAAGGCAGCGGCGATTGGGCGTATAGCGGTAACGACAGCGCTGCTGACGAGTCTTCCTTCTCTTTGTCGCGCTTGCGCACAAGTGCAGCGTACAGGCCGGGCGGGGGCTCGACCACTGGCTCGTCTGTCAGCACCACACGCAGCGTTCGGACCTCGGCGGAATTCAGCTTCACCGGCTTCCACTTCCCGACGACCTTGGTGCCTTGCTTTATGACCGTCAGCACCTCGATGTCCACGCCCTTGGGAAAAGTCGTCTCGACCTCGAGCATGTCGCCGGCATCCAGACGCGCTGGCGTGCCGTCATCCTCGACGAGTGAGCTCACAGCCAACTCGTGTACGTGACCAAGCAGCAGCCGGCCCTTGACGGCTTGCATTTCCACTCCGGCGATCGCGAGCTCGCGCCGCTGCCCGGCGCGCGGCTGCACAAACAGACGAAGCGCGAGCCCGACTGGCTCAAAATTCGTGGCCGGCTCACCCTCTGTGGGCACATCGGCAACGAACTTGTCGCCCAGCTTCGCACGTACCGACGCCTCGAGCCGCTTCTCGAACCGCAGGTCGGCCATCAGCGTCAACGTGCCCTTTCGGTTGATGCGAGCGCGGTCGGCCGCTAGCACTGCGAGCAGCGCGCCGCGCCCGCCGGGAAGCTGCGAGGCGTCGGCCAGCGTCACGCGGCCGCTCTGCTCGTGTGGCGGCGCCGAGAGGCCTTCGTCGTAGGCGGGGTCGGTGAAGACCAGGCTCGACTGTTCAAAGGCCAGCCCGCCCCGGTCGCGCAGCACCGGCCAGAGCGGGAAGCGCAGGGTCACCGGCGCGCGCGAAGGGCCGCCTGGCAAGGCCTCGCCGGCCGTGCTGAGCTCGAAGCAGCCATCCGTGGGCAGCTCGGGGTCTTGCGCACCGGCACCGGGATGCACCGTCAGGCGCAGCTCGACTTGTGGCGTGGTGCGCGCACTCGAAAGCCATTCGGCGATCGCGGCGATCGGCGACCCGGGTTGGCCGTCGCTCGGCTTCTGCTCCCGCATGTCGAGCACCAGTTGGACGCGACCCCGCGCCACCCTGTCTGGCAACGCCTCGCCGACGGCACCCTGGATGCGCAACCAACGATAGGGCAGCGCGCGGCCGTCGATCACCAGGCTGGCCGTGGCGCGCAGCGGCGTGTCCTTTGCGCGGAAGCCGAGCACCCTTATGAGCTCACACTGCCAGAAGGCGGGCGGAGCCTGGGGCGCCGGCTCGCTGCGCTGGAGGTCCAGTTGAGCCTCAAGGCTGATCGAGCCGTCCCACACCGAGCCCACCACACCTGCCGAGGCCTGAGCAGCGACAAAGCTCACCGTCCACGGCTCACCGCTCGATCCGGTGCCGCGAACGGTGTCCGCTGGGCCGATCCACGCAGCGTGGTTGGTGGTAGGCAACAGCGGCGAAGCGCAAGGCCGCCGATCGGGCAGCCGCGGCTTCGCCGGCTTGGCGATGCGATCCGCGATGCGATCCGCGAGCGACGCATTGGGTGGCAGCTCGGCCGGTCGCGGCGTGCGTTCGGTGCGTGGCGAAGAAGCGCTCGATTGCGCAGGCTGGCCGAAGCGCGGCACCTGCTTGTCGAAAGCGCCGCCGTCGGGGTCGAACGAGTTGGCGCCGATCTCTAGCCGGAGCCGGCGCGCCATCAGAATGCCCGGCCGCTCCGAAAGTGCGGTGACCGCCACCTGCTCGGGCACGAACGCCTGCCAGGGATTCGCCGACGGCTGTCCCTGGTCGGGCGGCTCGCCCAAGGCCGCCAGCACTTGGTCGTCCACGGGCAGCCGGCTGCGCGGCGCGCCGGGTACCAGCCAGGGAATCGGCTCCGCAAGCAACTTGGTGTGCAGCGGCAGGTAAACCGGCACGCGTTGCTGCGCAAGCCAAACCACGTGACGGACATCGGAATGGCTGGGGCCGGTTTTGGCAGCCAGCGCTGGCAGGTTGACGACGCGGGAGATGCCCGCAATGCCGCTGCCTCCGTCGTCGTCGCGCAGCGGCCGCGAGATGCCTTCTTCGACACCCCCCATCTCATCGCCGCCGACCGGCGGCAGCATGAAGCCGCGGCCCGCATCGGCGAAGCGCTGCACACGCGGCCGGCGCGGCCGCGGTGCGAGCGTCACCCTCGGCAGGCCCACATGCGCGACGCGTCCGTCGTGGTCTCTCAACAGTGCCGCACGCGGGCGGGCGTGCAGGCTCGCGGCGCGGATCGCCACCTGCGCATTGACCTGCTCGACTCTGCCGAGTTCGAGGCCTGGCCAATCGCTCACCACCAGATCCTCACCGACCGAGATCATCTCCGCTGCAATCGCTGGCGCCCGCGCGGCCTGCTCGCTTGGACGGCTGCCGTCGGAAGTGACCAGCACCGCGGCGCGTCTTTGCACGCGAGGCTGAGGCGCGCGGTTGTCTGTCGACGCTCTCGAAACCAGCGAGAGCGCGCGTCTCGCTTGCGGCGTGCTCCCTTGCGGCGTGCTTACCGCCGCGTTCAGCACCCTACTGACACTGGCGGCAGCCGCCAGAAAGTACGGCGTGGTGCTCAGCACGTTCGGCTCATTGATGATGGGAAACGATTGCTCGACCAGCATCGCGGCGGCAAGCCCACGCTGCGCGCTGACGTCGAACGCGAGCGCGCGGGCCCCGGCGGCAATCGCGGCGTCGATATCCCGGGCGTGGCTCCCCGCCGGCGCCACCGCGCTGCCGGCGGTCACGCTAATTGCGGCCGACGCGAGTCCGTCAGCCCACGCCAATTCCACGGCGATTGGATTGTCCGGACCCTGGCGTAGCGCCGGCCGTGCTGCTGGGCCGTCAGCCGCCAGCAGCCCGGCCGAGACGCCGATCAGCGCCGGCAGACGCAGCAGGGGCGCGCTCGGCTGACCCTGATCGAGCAGACCGACGAATCCTCCGAGCAGCAGCAGCCCGTGCGCCGGCTCTGGATAGGCGGTCGCGAAGGCGCTTCTGAACGCGCGCCCCCAGCTCCCTTGCAGCACCGTGCCCAGGCCGCCGTCCCCGGGCCAGATCATGCCCGGCTCGTAGGCCGCCGGTGAGGTGTTGTCGGGATCAGTCGACATGTAGCGCGCGCCGAAAGTGAAGCGCTTCACGAGGTCCTCGGCGGAGCCATGGGCACCCGCCGGCCAGGCCGGCACGATCGCCGCAACGGCACCGAGCGCCAGCGAGTCCACCGCCGTGAAGCTGAGCGTCGCAGCTGCGGCGCCGGCATCGCCCGGCGTCAGCGTATGCCGGGCGAGTGCCAAGGTGGTCCAGATGCCCTTGGCGGGGTCGCCGGCGCGGATATACCCGGCGGTGTCGAACGGCAGCTCATGGCCGTCGAGCACCCACTCCACTTGATGGCGATGCCAATGCCCGGCGTTGACCTGCAGCCACGTGCGGCCGTTCGAGCTGCTCTCTGGGTAAGGAATCACCCAGTCGGCGGCTGAGACCTCCGAGACATCGGGCCAGGCGATCGCACTTTGTCCACCCGCGGTGCCGTAGAGGGTCATGCCGCCGCGCCAACGCGTGTCGGGGCTTCCCTGAGCGGTGCTGCGCCGGCCGCAGTCGGCGCGCAGGCGCACGGTGTGCACCCGGAAGGTCGAAGCTCGCGCGATCTCCTCTGGTGCGTACGAGAGGGTGCCGACCAGGGTGCCGGCGATCAACGTCGCCACCGCATTGCCGTCGAAAGGTCCGACGCTGGCGATCAACCCAAAATGGACCTTGCCGCCGCTCGGAAAGCCATCCAGCAAAGCGCCGGCGTGGATTGAGTCGGCTTTGGTGACGACGCAAAAGGCCTTGCGCGAGGGCTCGAACGTCGCGCCCTCCACCGTTGCGCCGAGCACACTCAGACTGGCTGCGGCACCGCTCGGCGCGGTGATGCTGACCGTCGGCGCGCCGGGCGCCTCGCCGGGGGCCATCGACACCTTCGAGGTGAAGCCGAACGTCGTCTTGTCCGCCGTCGGCCCAACGACCAAGGTCGCAGACGTGATCGCGATCGTCGCGTGGCCGTCGAGCGCCTCGCCATGCCAATCGAAGGTCAGCAGCTGCTTGTCCGGGCTCAAGGTGGCAGTCGCGCCTTGCAGCTTGACGGGCTGCTCGAGGAATTCGAAGCCCAGCGCGATCTTGCCGAGCCCGAGCGCACCCTTGTCCAAGGTTATCTCACCCGCTTCCACGGTCACGAAACCGGCGCCGGCGCGCAGCGCAAACGACAGCGGGTCGGTGTTCACCAGTGCCACCGTACTCAGCCGCAGTGCCTCGCCGTCGCGCACCAAGGTCAGCCGGAGCAGGTTGCCGCCGTCGTGCACGTCTTCCTCGTCCGGCCCAAGATGAAGGCGGCCGACGAGCACCACTTCGTCGGGCACGGTGTCGAGCACGCCGTCCTGGCGGCGTGCAAACTTCATCGACTCGAGGTCGAGCGGCTCGAACGCGAAACCGAAAAAAGGCAGGCGATCGTTGCCGTGGTCGAAGCCGTTGCACTCGCCCACACCTGCCATCGGCAGCAGGCGCCATTCATGTCCCTTGCGCTGCAATCGCCCGTCCTGCCAGGCCGTGAAGTCGATCGCCTGCTCGCCCTCGTGTGAGGTGTTGCTCGCGGCGTCTGCGGGGGCGAAGGCCAGATCCTTGAACCACAGTCGCAGCCGTTCGTCGCCGCCGGCCTTCCAGCGAATGCCGATGACCTGCTGCGGCGGGCGCGTGAGTCGTCCAGCCAGCGGAACTTTGGCAAGCCGGTCCCGCACCGGGCGCCACCAGTGTGAGGCATAGGGCTCAAGTGGGCGCACGCCAGCGCCGCGGACATCGAGGACATAGTTGTCGTCGACCAAAGACGCAGGGCTGTTGCCGAGAACTTTGAGGCTGCCTTGCGGATCAAGCGTCAACGTGTTGTGCTGGGCGTCAACGCTAAAGCGTGCCTCCAGCCCTCGCAGCGCGCCATTGCCTTTGATCGGCTGACCGACACCCAAGCTCATCCATCCGTAGGGTAGCCGCTCGTTGTCGGCCGCGGTCGTGAAGCCCAGTTTCGCCGCCTGCCACGTGAAACTGCCTACCAGCGACGTCACGGCTGCCGTGGATGTGTCTCCGGCAGCGCGGTAGCCAATCACATAGCTGTGGCTCACGCGGCTCAATTGCAGCCGCCGCTCTTGATTTGCCCAGAAGGTCTTCATCGCCTGCCAGTCGAGTGCTGTTGGCACCCGCGTCATCGCTGGCACGTTGTCGATCGCTGGCGCCTGCACGTCCAGAGGCGGTAGCGTGGCGGTCGCGAAAGCCTCGTCGAGCACCGGCAGGTCATGCCGCAGCGCCGCCTGCATGTCCCACATCGCGGCATCACCCAGCAAGCCGTCGCGCGGTGCGACCTCGACCCCGGGCACGCCGAATGCGACGAAGGCCACGCCTCTGGCCGTCTTCTCGTAATCGTCCTCGAACTCGACTTTCGGCCGGGGCCACTCCGGCCTGAGTTGGTGGTTCCAACTGCCCGTCAGCGCGGGAAACGCGTCCTTCGCGCGCCACGAGATTTCGGCGCAGCGATTCGGCCTGCTGTCGTGCTGCAGGCCGAAGGGAAACAAGTCGCGGCTTTCGAGCGGACGCACCGCCGACGTGGCTGCGCGTGTCATCGCCATCTGCGCTGCCAACGGCATCCTGGGATGTCGCACCCAGCGGGTCGTCGAGACGACGGGCCTTTCGTCCTGCTTCCACTGCGGCAAGTCAGAGTACTTGGCGTCGAAGTCGGCTGCAAGGTCGACCTCTTCGCGACAGGCGCCGCCTCGCGCAGTCGACGACAGTTTCAGGCTGCCTATTGACACGCTGAAGATGCCGGTGCCGCCTTCGCGTTTTTCAAGCGGCACGTCGATGTAAGCCCCCGGTCCGGCACCGAGGCGGGGCAGGGCTTCGAGTGCGTCGGGCCGGTCGCTTGACAGCCACAGCAGCCCGCGCGCTGAGAGGTCAGGCTCTTCGACGAAGGCCTGGCCAAACAGCGGCTGACGCGCCGGACCGGCGCCCAGAAGCACCGCTACGCCGAGCCCACGCGCACCGGCCAAGGTCACGCTCCATGGCGCCTCGCTGACCAGCGGGGCCGTTGAGGTCGCGTCAAAGGCCGAGAACACCGGCGGCAGCACCGCGCCGCTGCTGAAGCGCAGAAAGCCGTCGAGTACCGAGGCGGCTGCCGCCGTAGGCGCGTCAATCATCTCGCGGTCGCTAGCGGGATTGATCGGGGGCAGGTTCGGCAAAGGCAACTGGAGCCAGCCATCAGCCAGCGGCAAGAAGCCGTAGACCAGGGGCTGTGCGGTGTCGAAATGCCCGGCGGCGAGTGTCGGCAGCCCGTACGCTTCGCGCAGGCTTGCCGCGAGGCTGCGCTCGTCATGCGAGCAGGGATACCCTTTCGGGGCTACCAGCTCGAGGTTCAATTTTGATTTCGGCTCCGACTGGTCCGATTTCAGCGTCAAGTAGCTGGGGGCTGCGGCTGCCTTCTTGTCCTCGTCGCGCTTCGTATCCTCGTCGCGCTGCGATGCCCAGGCGAGCACGAGGGCGCCTTTGACCTTGTTCGCCTCCTTGGCGAAGTCCTCGTAGAGTTCGTCAGTGCCGAAGAAGCGGCTTCTGTGCGGTTTCAGGCTCGCCACCGTGCCCAGCAGCACATGTCCGCCGCTGCAGTTGACGATGCCCTCGGGACTCCGCAGGTCCAGGCGCAGATGCTTGGCCGGAATCTCGACCGGTAAATCTGCGGTGTCGCTGGTGATCCGCCAGCCCGGTGCGTCTTTGTCCTTGTCCGGCAAGTTCTCCGCTTCGAGGTGCCATCGAAAGGCTGGGATCGCACTGGCGTCACACTCGACGCGAAAGCCGTGAAGGACCTCCGCCGATGCAGCGCTGGGCAGCACGGCCTGCCAAGCCCTCAACCAGATCGTGCGTTGTGCGGGAGACAGCGCCTCGGGCAGCAAGGTAAGCGTCAGATGACCTTGCTGCGGTGCGAGCAGGAAGCGGCCGTCGAGCGGTTCCGCCGCTCCGGGGAAGGACACCGCGCAGTCAAGCTCGATGCCTTCAGGCGTCAAGCTCAACGCGTAACGCTGAATGCCCTCCTTGGTCGAGCGAGGGGCTGGTTGTGGCTGCAGCTTGCCGAGCCAGCTGAAGGCGCCGTCGGCGACCGCGATCTGAACCGTTCCTGCAAGCAGGCCGAACTCTGGCAAGTTGATCTGGTAGTCTTTCTTTCCGGCCGGCCACTGGTGATCGACCGGCAACAGCGGTTCGACCAGCACATGCTGAAACGCCGCTGAAAGCGGATTGGCCGGAGTGTCTGGCTTGGCCGCCAAAGGGCCGCTCGCGAAGTAAGCCGCAGTCTGGTGGTCGTAGTCATCCCCGCCAGGGGTCTTGCGGTAGCGCCACTTGCGCCGTGATGGCGACGATTGCATGCGATATTGCGGTCTGCCGCCCGCCGCGTCGGAATCAGGCCACAACAGATCGAGCCGCTCCTGCACCTCGAATGGCCTGAAGCTCATTGCCTCGCTGCGGCCAGGTAACGGCTCGAAGCCGTTCGGGTGGGTCCGCTTCGTCGCCTCCTTGTCAGGGACGGCGTTCGGCCAATCACCGAACTCGGTGGCGTACTTCCCCTGACCATGCCCGATCAGAAGATGCAGCGACAAAGCGTGCGGTCGGCGCGAATTGTCAGCCGAATCGGCCGCGCGAACCGCGTCCATCAGTTGCACGCGCAGCGGGTGGACGTGGTCTTCGACCCGGTGTCCATTGCCCTTGACGTAGGGGTCGGGCGCGGCGGCGTGGAGCCGCCAGAAGGGCTTGCCCGGCTCCCACTCGGGGCCGCGAAGCACGACATGGAGTTGCTTGGGTTTCGTCATGTCGGACTCCTGGCGATCAATCGACCATCGCCATGGCCTGGGGCCAGGCGACGTCTTCAGCGGCAATGCCGGGGTGGGGCAGTTTGCTGTCGGTGGGTGGTCGGGCACGGCCATCAACGGCTTTCAGGCGCAGACGGGTCGCACCGCCGGAGATCCTTTGCGCCACCGCCTTCCAGAAGCGCGAGTTGTGTTTGGTCAGGGGGTGCCCTGACTTCACGATGGCGTCCAACTCGGCATCAGCAGGCACGTCGAAGAGCAGCAGCACCGGCCCCAAGGGCATGGGCGACGGTTCGTCATCGAAGCGCAGCGGATGCAGTTCTCCGGCTGTCTCCTGAAGTCCGGCCGGCACATAGCGCAGGCTGGCATCGTCGGTCAGGCCTTTCAGCTCGCCCTGCTGCAGCGCCTGCTCGAACTCCGCCAGCCACGAGGCTCCGGTTCCCGGATTTGCCGCCAGCCAATCCCCGAGCATCTTGATTGCAAGGTCGGCGTCTTGCGTCAGCGGTACGGTTTCGAACCTCGCCTTCTTCAGTCGATCCTTCAATGCCTCGCATGCGGCGGCATAGCCCTTGATCCGGTTCTCGTAGTCCCCATGGCTCTCGTCCCCCTTGCGCGCAAGGTCGAACGAGCGCTTGCGAGCGGCGAGGACGCGGCCGAAGGGCTTGATGGCCGCTGCGAAGTTCGGCAGGCGCGCATTGACGAGATCGGCCTCACTCAAGCCCAAGGTCGTCGTGGCGTCCGCCGGACCATCCTTGATTGGCGTGTACTCGACGCGCAGTACGAAGCGGCGCGAGTCCATCCCCGACCCCGCCTCGGCAACCCGCGGGTTAGCCTTCGCCTTCCAGCGTGTGCCGCGCGCGCGCACGACCACTGGCGCTGCGTCGTCCGCACCGTCGGCTACGAGTCGGGTGTCGGAGACCTCTTCGATGACGATGGTCGCCCCGGTTGTCTCGTGCAGCAGCTGGTAGCTGACATCGGGGTCGGGCCACCAGCAGATGTCATCGCGGCCGCCGGTGTTCCATTGCCGCGCCTGCTGCGGCGTGAGGTCGTGATGCGAGACCAAGCGATGCTCGAGCTGGTAGACCGCCTTTCCGTCGCTGGAGCGCTCGATGGCGAGGGACGGCGCGAGGGGTTGGTTCTTTGCGGGCGGCAACGTGTTCAGATCGCGCAGCGCCCGGCGCGGCAGGTCGTCCTGCACCATCGAGACGACATTCGAGACCACGATCCCGGCCCGCGCTGCTGCGAGCACCACCAGCTTGTAATGCGGCGGCACCGGCCGGAAGCTGGCGACGTCAGCGCCTTTCCACAGCGACGGGATCTCGAGTGCCAGCTCACGCAGTCGTGCAGGAAGCATCCCCGTCGCCGACGCCGGCACCGGGTCTGGATGGTTCGCGACGCGGCCTGGGTGGCGCTCGGGCTTCGCCTTCAGACCGAGCACCTTCGCGAGCTCCTCCGGCCACTTCGACCAGCGGTAAGAGCGCAGCTGTGTGAGCACGATGTCGGGTGCACCGAGCCGCGCGAACAGCGGCCGGTTGGACATGGCAAGCGATTCCTCGCCGTGCCGCGCGAGCACCACCTCCCAAGACTGGTCGTGGACCTCGCTGGCGAGGATCACCGGCGGCTCGACGCGCTCGGTGCGCGGCATCACCGCCACCGCGTAGCCGATCTCGGGGGCCTTGTCGACATCGGGCGTGACGAGCTGCTCGCGCTCGATCGACTTGATCACGCCCACCGCAGCCATCAAGTGCGCGTAGCGTGACAGTGGCTTTATCGCGTAGGCGCGCGCATGTGCCCAGCGGTCGTCGCTCGGGATATAGAGGCGCACGCAGCCAGCGGCATCGGGCGCCAGGCGCCATGGGCTTGCCTTGGTCGGCGCGGCCAGCGCGAGGTGCAACTTCAGTGGCGCGTTGGCTTCAGCCGACGAGACCGCGCCGTGGTCGAGGAAGCGCTGCGCCCAGGCCGGGTACTGCCCCATCGCGCTGATCAGCGCCTCATCAGTCGGCGGCACGAAGGCCGGTGAGGCGATGCGCACGTAGCGCATCAACGAGTCGAAGGCCCCGTGCGCCGGCCCGGGGGGCACAGGCTCCGCCCCAGCCGAGGCAGGCCTTCCGGGGGCTGCCGCCTTCGCCCAAACCTCGGCAGGCTGCGGCTTGAACCAGCCGAAGACTTCTGAGGCACCGGCCACATCGGGTCGTGGAACGGCTTTGATGTCAATGCTGGCCGGGTTCAGGGGCAAGGGGTCGAGCACCTTCAGCTCGGGGACGGGGTTCTCGCCCTGCATGTTCGTAATCTCGACCACCGCATGCAGCTTGCCGACCAGCCCTGTCGGCCACTTGGCGTCGCCGTTTAATGAGACCCCCTCGCAGCGCATCAACAGCGGGATCGGGGCGCCCGTCTGATCCAGCGGCAGCGCGAGCGCCGCGGTCGCTGCGTCGGCCGTCAGCGACACCAAGTTCATGCTTGGTGGATGCAGCAGCTCGAAGGCCGCGGTCGACTTCTCCGCATGTTGCAGTTGCAGCACAAGGCTGCGCAGCCGCCACGGTTCGGTCAGCTTCAGCTCCCTCAGAAGATCGCCGAGTTTGAGCTTCAAGCTCAGGTAGTGCCACGCTGCTTGCGGCACTGGTCGCAGCGATAGCTGGATCATCGCCAGGCCGTCGGCGTCGC
>JAKLLO010000127.1 GCA_023150095.1 Zoogloea sp.
GCCAGCGGCCGGCTGGCGCCGCTGGCCTCCCGCACGTGGCGCGGCCGCCAGCCGCCGGGGGCCAGGCGCAGAGCCAGCCAGGCGGCGGCCGGCAGCAGCGGCAGCCCCCACAGTACGGGCGCGCCCAGCCCGGACTGGCTCAGCACGAGGGCGGAGAGGCTGGTGGCAAGCAGCGTGGCGACGAGATAAAGCGTCATCGGAGTCCATCAAACCGGGGTTGGAAACACCCCGCATCTAGCAGGAATCACTCCACCCGGCCGACCTGTCTTGTTTCACTACAGGCGCAAAAGTTGCTTTTTACTCTCTGGATCAACACCGCCAAACGACCTGAAAAACACCTGTCATGCTGGCCCGTTATCCGCTTCTGGCCCGCCTTGGACTGCTGCTGGCCTGCCTCGCCAGCCTGGCGGCGGCCCTGTGCGCCTGTGCGGGGCTGCTGGCGCGGCTGGAATCGGCGAGCGACGCCATCCAGCGGGCCGGCGTCGAGCTGACCATTGCCACCCTCGCGCTGCTCTATGCCGGTGGCTGCGCGCTGATCCTGCGGGTTGCGTGGAAAGCCCTGGTGCAGCGCACCAACATCGCGCTGTCCCGCGTCGCCGCGCACACGGCCGGTGCGGTGGCAGTGAGCGGCGAAGGCGCCGACGAGATCGACCGGCTGGCCCGCGCCCTCGATTCGGTGTCGGGCCAGCTCGCCTGCCGCATCGCCGACAGCGCCCGGCTGTCGCGCCAGGCCGAGGAGCAGGAGCGCTTCGCCACCCGCTCGCTGGAGTTCATCTACCGCACCTGCGCCGGGCTCGCCGGCCACGGCGGCAGCGCCACCGCCCTGCAGGCCATGCTCGAAGACCTCGCCGACAGCCTCGACGCCCGCGCCTGCGCGCTGGCGCTGCTGGAGCCGGTGGCCGAAGGCCTGGGCGTGCCCGAGCAGATCGGCGCGCCGCGCATCCCCGCGCTACTCGACGAGTTCGACCCCGAGATGCTCGCCCGCGGCGGCGGCCTGCGCCGCTCGGCCAGCGGCCCCGACGGCGAGGTGGTGGAGCTGGCCGTGCCGGTGGGCGACGCCGACGAGATCTACGGCGTGCTGGTGGTGGAGGCCCGCGGCAACTTCTTCTTCGAGAGCCGCCACCGCCGGCTGGTGGATGCGGTGGCCGGGCTCCTGGCCCTGTCGCTGGGCAACCTGCAGCGCAACCAGCGGCGGCGGCGGCTGGCGCTGATGGACGAACGCAGCGCCATCGCCGGCGAGCTGCACGACTCGCTGGCCCAGGCGCTCTCGTACATGAAGCTGCAGATCGCCCGCCTGCAGCTCGAGATCGGCCGCAGCTGCACCGCCTGCACGCCGGGCAGCGCCATGCTCGACATCTCCGGCGAGATCAAGACCGGCCTCGACAGCGCCTACCGCCACCTGCGCGAGCTGCTGTCGGCCTTCCGCACCTCCATGCCCCCCGGCGGGCTGCACCAGGCCCTGCGCGAGGTGGTGGACGAGCTCGAAGCCCGCGCCGGCACCGGCGTGAGCCTGGATTTCCGGCTCGGCAGCCAGCCCCTCACCGCCAATGAGGAATTCCACCTGCTGCAGATCGTCCGCGAGGCGCTCACCAACGTCATCCGCCACGCCCGCGCCGCCCACGCGGTGGTGCAGCTCGCCCCGCTCACCAGCGGCGAAGTGGCCGTGCGCATCGAGGACGACGGCCGCAGCATCGCCCCCGACAGCGGCGGCGAAGGCCACCACGGCCTGTCGATCATGCGCGAGCGCGCCCGCCAGCTCGACGGCAGCCTCGCCATCCAGCCCGGCGCCAGCGGCGGCACCTGCGTCGAGATGCGCTTCCGCCCCCGCGCCGCGCCCACCGAATCCAACCTCCGAGGAACGCTCCCATGAACCTGCCCGACACCCCCGGCGGCAGCCCGCCGATCCGCATCGTGGTGGTGGACGACCACGCCCTGTTCCGCCGCGGCGTGGGCCAGCTGCTCTCCATGTACCCCGACATCCACGTGGTGGCCGACGCCCCCAGCGGCGCCGAAGGCATCGAGGCCGTCCTCACCCACCGCCCCGACGTGGCGCTCATCGACCTGCACATGAAAGGCCTCGACGGCATCTCGGTGATCCGCGCCCTGCAAAGCGCCGGCAGCCCCGCGCGGCTGGTGATGCTGACCGTCTCGGATTCCAGCTTCGACGTGATGGAAGCCCTCAAGGCCGGCGCCGCCGGCTACCTGCTGAAGGACATGGAGCCCGACGAGTTCTGCCGCAAGCTACGCCAGGTGGCCGCCGGCGGCACCGTGCTGTCACCCGAAGTCGGCGGCGTCCTCGCCAAACCCCAGGCCACCAACCGCGAAAGCATCGACGCCGGCTGGGCCTCCCTCACCGTGCGCGAACAGGAGACGCTGGAGCTCGTCTCCAAGGGCGCCTCGAACAAGATCATCGCCCGCTCCCTGGGCATCGCAGAGAGCACGGTGAAGGTGCATGTGAAGCACGTGCTGCAGAAGTTGAACCTGCGGAACCGGTTCGAGGCGGCGGTGTGGTTGAGGGAGTTGAGGGAGGAGGAGCGCAGCAGCTGAAGCGCCGGAGAAACTTCCGGCAGCCCGCCCGCTTAGCAAGACCCCCACGCTTTATTGACTTTTATCGGCTTTCCAATAAATTATCGCCATTGCGATAATTTACGATAAAAGCCATGATCGCCTTCCCACGCACCGCCCTGGCCACCGAGCTGGTCGCCGCCCTGCAAGGCAAGGCCCTGCTCGGGGACGCCCACAACGGCCTGTTCCTGACCGCGCCCCGCCGCACAGGCAAATCCACCTTCCTGCTGGGCGATCTGCGGCCGGCCTTGCAGGCCGAGGGCGTGATCGTGGTGTATGTGGATCTGTGGGCCGACACCCGGCGCGACCCGGGCGGACTGATCGCCGAAGCCATCGCCCGTGCCCTGGAGCCGCAGCTGGGCGTGGTGGCGCGCACCGCCCGCAAGGCCGGCCTGGACAAGGTCAAGCTGGGCGGGTTGGAAGTGGACACCAGCAAGATCGGCAAGATCGACGGCCTGACCCTCATCGACGCCCTGCGGCTGCTCCACGAAAACGCCGGCAAGCCCGTCGCGCTGATCATCGACGAAGCCCAGCACGCCCTCACCAGCGAGGCCGGCGAAGCGGCCATGACGGCCCTCAAATCCGCCCGAGACCAGCTCAACCAGCCTGGCGTGGTGAGCCTGATGCTGGTGATGTCCGGCTCGGATCGGGACAAGCTGCTGCGCCTCGTCAACACCGCCGGCGCGCCCTTCTACGGCTCGCAGATCCAGCGCATGCCGCCTCTGGGGCCGGACTTCATTGCCCACGTCGCCGGCCTCATCGAAGCCCAACGGCCTGAACTCAGGCCGGTCGACCAAGCCCTGCTGCAGCAAGCCTTTGAAGTGTTCGGCCATCGCCCCCAGTTCTTCATGGCCGCGCTGGGGCAGGTGCTCAGCCCGCTGGCAGCCCTGAGCGGACGCTTTGAACCGGCCCTGCTGGAAGCCGCCCAGCACCAGCAGGCCGAAGACGAAGCCCAGATGGAATCGGACTACCTCGGCCTCAAGCCCACCGAACAAGCCGTGCTGTGGCGCATGCTGGAGCAAGGCCCGCGCTTCCGCCCCTACGACGCCGAGGCGCTACGCTTCTACCGCGAAAAAACCGCCCACCCGGTCAACACCGCCCAGGCCCAACGAGCACTGGAAGCCCTCCGCCAACGCATGCCCGCGCTGGTATGGAAATCCGCGCGAGGCGAATACGCGCTGGAAGATGCGGCGATGCATCGGTGGTTTGAAAAGCGCAGCGAGGCGGGGCAGTGGCCTCCAACGCCACCGCAGGGGATGTTGGCGTTGGAGGATGATTGAGGGGGTGGAAGGCCGGAATCCCGGTAAAACTGGAGAGGACAGTCACGGTGACGCGCTAGAGTGAGTGTTACTGCCTACGATAAGACGTTCATGCAGAGCGCCTCGTATTGGTCATTGATTTAATGAAATGCACTCTTTGCGTCCGATACAATCACTGTCATCAACATAATCCTAGGACAATCGGTGAGCAGAGCATGCTGGATTTGTGGCGCGAGCGCCGACAGCGCGGAACATCGTTTCAAGAAAGCTGATCTTGTCCGTGCTCACGGCCGAGGCCCATATATCGGGCCGGCCGCGCTATACCACTATCGCTCTGGACATAAGAGTCTAGTACAAGGCCCCAACTCGAAATTATTGAAATATTCGCCTAGCCTCTGTAAGCACTGTAACACTACCTATACCCAACCATTTGACCGCGCCTACGACGCGTTCATTAGTTGGATGATGGAAAATGAAGAAGCCGTTCTCCGTCAGCGCTTCTTGGATTTTGAAGAAATATATGGTTCCAACTGGGAGGAATCCCAACGCGATCTATACAAATATTTCGCAAAATCCTTCGGCTGCCGCCTCGTTGATGCGACCACCAATGTTCCGCCTGACATAGTGGAATGTATTGTGCGAAATAGTTTTTGCACTCACCTTTGCTTAACCTTAGCTGTTAACGAAGACACCCTGCTCTTGCCGAGTAGACACCGCAATGGTTTTATCGGTAAGGGCAAGTTATTCTCGTGGACTCCGCGTTCGGCGCCAAGGAGTGACGATATTTTCACTTGGGACGAACATGTATCTTGGCTCACAACCTGCTATTGGTACAATAATGCACCAGACGATGCATGCGGCTCAAGCTGGATTGCAGATAGAAAATTAATTCATCTTGGTAGCTTTGCACCTCTGAATAAGCGAGAGCGAAATGAACTCATCAAAAAAACGAGAGATTATAAATAAATATCACAGACACTGACGGAATCCAAATTGTGTGCACACCCCCATCAAACGACAGCTTCTTTTTCCATCAGATAGCATTCCCAATTAAATTCTTGGTTTCGGAAAACTCCAATCTCCCTAAGGGGTAGAACGCGAACCATCCAGTTATTGCAAGGCAACTCTTACCCCATATTTGCTCGTTTCCCTCACCTACTCCGATATTCCGGCACCGTTCAGACACACCCAGCGAAACCGTACCCCCTCTCCCTGAAGTAGTACCAGAGTAGTATTTTCCGCCGCCCACCCGGCTGGCCTAATGGACTCAATCCCCAACCCCTTCGAGAAGGAGTCAAAGATGAGTTCATGGAGACTGTCGGTCCTGGCGGACCGCCACCGCGCGCTGGGTTCCAAGCTGGAAGACTGGAACGGCATGGGCACAGCGTGGACGTACGACACTTCGCTGGCCGACGAGCATGCGGCGATCCGCACCCGCGCCGGGCTGATGGATGTGTCGGGCCTGAAGAAGATGCACATCATCGGCCCCCACGCCGAGGCGCTGATCAACTTCGCCACCACCCGCAACGTGAGCAAGCTCTACCCGGGCAAGTCGGTGTATGCCTGCATGCTCAACGAGGCGGGCAAGTTCATCGACGACTGCGTGATCTACCGCAACGGGCCCAACGCCTTCATGGTGGTGCATGGCTCGGGCGCCGGGCACGAGATCCTGACCCGCGGCGCGGTGGGCCGCAACGTGGCGGTGCTGTTCGACGACGATCTGCACGATCTGTCGCTGCAGGGGCCGCTGGCGGTGGATTTCCTCGCCAAGCACGTGCCGGGCGTGCGCGACCTGCCCTACTTCCACCACATGCAGACCACCCTCTTCGGGCGCCCGGTGATGCTGTCGCGCACCGGCTACACCGGCGAGCGCGGCTACGAGATCTTCTGCAAGGCGGCCGACGCGCCGCTGATCTGGGACACCATCGTGGCCGAGGGCAAGGAGATGGGCATCATGCCGTGCTCCTTCACCGCGCTGGACTGGCTGCGCGTCGAGAGCTACCTGCTGTTCTACCCCTACGACAACTCCGACATGTACCCGATGGAAGGCCAGCCCATCGGCGACAGCCTGTGGGAGCTGGGGCTGGACTTCACCGTGTCGCCGGGCAAGAAGGACTTCCGCGGCGCCGCCGAGCATTACCGGCTGCAGGGCAAGGAGCGTTTCAAGATCTACGGGGTCGAGCTTGCCAGCCGCGATGCGGCGCTGGGCGGCGATGCGCTCTACGACGGCGACACTCAGGTGGGCCTGGTGACCTGCGGGATGTACTCGCGCCTCACCGAGCGCTCGATGGCGATTGCCCGCCTCGACCCGGCCTACGCGGTGCCCGGCATCAAGCTGGAACTGCGCGGCGCCAGCCTCACCTGCGCGGCCACCACGCACACCCTGCCCTTCGACGATCCGGACAAGACCAAGCGCACCGCCAAGGGCTGAGCCCGGCGATGGATGAGGCACGACGGACACCTGTAGGGGCGACTTCAGTCGCCCACCGCCGACTTGATCGGGGCGGATCATTTCTTTGCGTCCGCGGGCGACTGAAGTCGCCCCTACAGCACCACCACAGCGCCCCGTGCAGCGCGCCGCCCCGGCCGTCACCCCAGAACAAACAAATGGCCCGTCAGAGGCCCAGTAAAAGGAACAGCCCCATGAGTACCCCAACCCGACGCTTCACCCTTTCGCTCTCGTGCCCGGACAGGGTCGGCATCGTTGCCGCGGTGAGCGCCTTTCTGGCCCGCCACAACGGCTGGATCACCGAGGCCAGCCACCACGCCGACCCGGAGGCGATGCGCTTCTTCATGCGCCAGGAGATCCTCGCCGACTCCCTGCCCTTCGGGCTGGAGACCTTCCGCGACAAGTTCTCGCAGATCGCCGCCGAGTTCGGCATGGATTGGTCGATCAGTGACAGCGCGCGCAAGAAGCGCGTGGTGATCCTGGTCTCCAAGCAGGAGCACTGCCTGTACGACCTGTTTGCCCGCTGGCAGTCGGGCGACCTGGACATCGACATCCCGTGCGTGATCTCCAACCACGAGACCTTCCGCGGCTTCGTGGAATGGCACGGCATCCCCTTCCATCACGTGCCGGTAACGCCGGACAACAAGCCCGCCGCCTACGCCAAGGTCGAGCAGCTCTTCAACGAGGCAGAGGGCGACGTGATGGTGCTGGCCCGCTACATGCAGATCCTGTCCCCGGAGCTGTGCGCCAACTACCCGGGCCGGATCATCAACATCCACCACAGCTTTCTGCCCAGCTTCGTGGGTGCCAAGCCCTATCACCAGGCCTACACCCGCGGCGTGAAGCTGATCGGCGCCACCTGCCACTACGTGACCAGCGAGCTCGACCAGGGCCCGATCGTCGAGCAGGACGTGATCCGCGTGGATCACTCCGACGCCCCGGACGACCTCGTGCGCTACGGCAAGGACATCGAGAAAGCCGTCCTCGCCCGCGGCCTGCGCTACCACCTGGAAGACCGCGTGCTGGTCCATGGCAACAAGACGGTGGTGTTCCGATGAGCCGCATCCGTTGGGTTACGTCCTGCGGGCTGACCCGACCTACGCCACTCCCCCTGTAGGGGCGGCTTCAGCCGCCCGCGGACTTCGGTCACGCACCTGCGCCTGCTGCGTGTGCGGATGGGCGACTGAAGTCGCCCCTACACAAGCAACAGAGGGTAGGTCGGGTTAGCGCAGCGTAACCCGACATCCGCAACCATTTTCCGGGCGCTCCGACACCGGATCGCCCCGCTTTTTTCAGGAGACTGAACCCGTGACAGCCCAGATCATCGACGGCAAGGCTTTGTCGAAATCCCTTCGTGAAGGCTTCAAGACCCGCGTGGCGCAGTTGGGTGCGCAGGGCGTGCAGCCGGGCCTCGCGGTGATCCTCGTCGGCGACAACCCGGCGAGTCGCGTTTACGTCGGCAACAAGGTGAAGGCCTGCGAGGAGGTGGGCGTGCGCTCCTTCCACGTTGGCCTTGCCGCCGACACGCCGGAGGCGGAAGTGCTCGCCACCATCGCCCGCCTCAATGCCGACCCGGCCGTCCACGGCATCCTCATCCAGCTGCCGCTGCCGCCTCACATCGACCCGCGCCGGGTGCTGGAGGCGATCTCGGTGAACAAGGATGTGGATGGCTTCCACCTTTACAACGTGGGCGGGCTGGTGGTCGGCAACACCATCTTCCCGCCCTGCACGCCCTACGGCGTTCAACTGCTCCTCGACACCACGGGCACCGACGTGACCGGCAAGAACGTGGTGGTCGTGGGTGCCAGCAACATCGTCGGCAAGCCGATGGCGCTGATGCTGCTGCAGCGGGAGGCCACCGTCACGATCTGCCACGCGAAGACCCGCGACCTCGCCCAGCACACCATCCTCGCCGACATCCTGATCGTCGCCGCCGGCAAGCCGGGGCTGATCGTGCCGCAGATGGTCAAGCAGGGAGCGATCGTGATCGACGTGGGGATCAACCGTTTGCCTGACGGCAAGATCGTCGGCGACGTGGATTTCGACGGCGTGAAGGAGAAGGCCAGCTGGATCACCCCGGTGCCCGGCGGTGTGGGGCCGATGACGGTGACGATGCTGATCGAGAACACCCTGCGCTCCGCCGAGCGGGCGCTGCGCATGCGCCAGGCCGACGACTATCAGGACTGGGAAGCGCCGGTGATCCACCCGGTCACGGGCTGACGATCATGGCCGCCACGCCCTTCGCGCTGTTCGAGAACCGCCAGGCCGGGCCGGGCGACGCCGCCGGCTGGTTGTTCGAGGATTTCGCCGGGGGCTGGCAGGGCCATGCGGACGGACTCGGCGCGACCCTCGCCGATGCCCGCGCCCGCGGCTGGTGGGCAGTGGCGCGGCTCGACTACGAGCTGGGCCGCGAGCTGGAACCCGGCTGCGGGCTGCCGCCGCCGACCGCCCCCACCGTCCACCTGCTGTTCTTCCGCCGCCGCCGGGCGATGTTCTCGCTGGGCATCGACGCGCTGCTGGCCCGCCGCCATGCGGATCTGCCCCCATCCCGCCGCAGCAACGGCCTGCGCCACGTCCATGCGGGCTGGAGCGAGGCGCGCTACCTCGCGGCGGCGGAGCGCGTACGCGCCTACATCCGCGCCGGCGACTGCTATCAGGTCAATCTCACCTTTCCGCTGCACTTCGAGCTGGAGGGCGACCCGCTGGCCCTCTACCTCGCCCTGCGCCACCGCCAGCCGGCACGCTACGGCGGCTTCGTGCAGGACGAGGGCGGCGCGGTGCTGTCCTTGTCGCCGGAATTGTTTGTCGAGCGCAGCGGCGCCCAGCTAGTCACCTGCCCGATGAAGGGCACCGCCGCGCGGCTGGACGACCCGGCCGCCGACCGCGCCGCCGCCGAGGCCCTGCGCGCCTGCCCCAAGAACCGCGCCGAGAACCTGATGATCGTGGACCTGCTGCGCAATGATCTGGGCCGCCTCGCGCGCCCCGGCAGCGTGCGGGTGCCCGAGCTCTTCGCGGTGGAGCCCTACCCGTCGGTGTGGCAGATGGTGTCGTGGATCCGCGCCGAGCTGGCCGATCCGAATCTGGCGCCGGAGGCGATCCTCGCGGCGCTGTTCCCCTGCGGCTCGATCACCGGCGCGCCGAAGATCCGCGCCATGCAGATCATCGACGAGCTGGAGGCCGCGCCCCGCGGGCTGTACACCGGCTCGCTGGGCTGGTTTGCGCCGGATGGGGATTTCCGCCTCAACGTGGCGATCCGCACCGTCGAGGTGGGCGCCGACGGCCACGGCAGGATGGGCATCGGCAGCGGGCTGGTGATCGACTCCGACCCCGCCGCCGAATGGGCCGAGTGCTGGCTGAAAGCGCGCTTCCTGCTCCACGCGCCGCAGCTCGCCCGCAACGCCTGCTGAGGGCCGCGCCGGCTTGGTGCGGCCGAGGCCTTGGCGTATCGTCGGGCTCTACCCGCCCATTCCCCAATTCCCACCGCCCATTTCCCATTTTCCGATGACCTGCACCAACGCCCTCGGCCAGCCGGTCGGCGATGCGCTGCCCGACTGGACGCCGCCCCCGCCCCCCGTCGCCACGCCGCTATCCGGCCGCTACTGCCGGCTTGATCCCCTCGACGCCAGCCGCCACGGCGCCGCGCTGTTTGCGGCCTTCGCCGCCGACCGGGATGGCGCCAACTGGACTTACCTGCCCTACGGCCCCTTCGCCGACGAGGCCACCTTCAGCGCCTGGATCGCCAGTATGGCGGGCGGCAGCGACCCGCTGTTCTTCGCGGTGATCGACGGGCAGGGGCAGGCGGTGGGCATCGTGAGCTACCTGCGCATCACGCCGGCCCACGGCTGCATCGAGATCGGCCACCTGCATTTCTCCGAGGCGCTCAAGCACACGCCCGCCGCCACCGAGGCCCTGTGGCTGCTGCTGCGCGAGGCTTTCGCGCTGGGTTACCGGCGGGTGGAATGGAAGTGCAACGCGCTCAACACGCCGTCGCGGCGCGCCGCCCAGCGGCTGGGCTTCTCGTTCGAGGGGGTGTTCCGGCAGGCCAACGTGAGCAAGGGCCGCAACCGCGACACGGCCTGGTACGGGATGATCGACGCCGACTGGCCGGCGCTGGCCGCGGCCTTCGATACCTGGCTGGCGCCGGGCAACTTCGACGCCACCGGCAACCAGCGGGCGAGCCTGTCGGCGCTCACCCGCCCGCTGCTGGTGGCGGTGGGCTAAGCCCCGGCGGCTAGACCGCCACCACCTTCATCGCCTCACGCTTCCACTCGGCGCGGCGGCTCACCGACACGCGGCGGGCGCGGGGCACGGCCAGCGGCTTGGCGATGGTCACCTCGGCCCGGCGCACCGGAAAGCGCGCACCGAGAAGATCCAGCACCGCCTGGCTGAGGTGCTCCAGCAGGTTGAAGTGCCGGCTGGCGAGGAGCGCCGCGATGGCGTCGACCACCTCGTCGTAATCCACCGTGTGGCGGATGTCGTCACTGCGGGCAGCCAGCGTGCCGTCGATGGCCAGCAGCAGGTCGATGTCCACCGGCTGGGGCGCGGCGCGCTCGTGGTCGTAGATGCCGATGGAGGCCGGCAGGCTGAGGCCGTCCAGCTGGATCAGGCAGTCGTCGGTACTCATGTCCGTTCTCTTTGGGGCAAGTGTGGTGTTCAGCGGGCCACCGGATGGATCACCGGCGCTTCCCAGTCCTGATAGTCGTCGGCCTGGCGCATCCGCAGCGCCCGCTCGGCCGAGCGCAGGGTGTTTTCGATCAGCATCGTCACCGTCATCGGCCCGACGCCGCCGGGCACCGGGGTGATCCAGCTCGCCTTCTCCTTCACGCCCTCGAAATCCACGTCGCCGACGATCTTGCCGTCCGGTAACCGATTGATCCCCACGTCGATCACGATCGCCCCCTGCTTGACCATCTGCGGCACGATCAGCCCCGGCTTGCCGGCGGCGACGATGAGGATGTCGGCGAGGATGGTGTGCTGGGCGAGGTCGCGCGTCCTGGCGTGGCAGATCGTTACCGTCGCTTCCCGCTGCAGCAGCATCAGCGCCATCGGCTTGCCGACGATGTTGCTGGCGCCCACCACCACCACGTTCTTGCCGGCGACATCCGTGCCGGTGGTGTCGAGGAGCAGTTGAACGCCATACGGCGTGCAGGGCGGGAAAATCGTGTTACCAACGACGAGGCCGCCCACGTTGTAGAGGTGGAAGCCATCCACATCCTTGTTTACCGAGATTGCCTCCAACACCCGGCGCGGGTCGATGTGCGCGGGCAGCGGCAGCTGGATGAGGATGCCGTGCACGGCCGGGTCGGCATTGAGCCGGGCGATGGTGGCAAGCACCTCCGCTTCCGGCGTATCCGCAGCGAGCCCCACATGGAAGGAGCGCACGCCCACCTCCTCGCAGGCCTTCACCTTGTTGCCGACGTAGACCCGGCTCGCCGGGTTGTCGCCGACGAGGATCACCGCGAGGCCCGGCTGCACGCCCTGCGCACCGAGTTGCGCCACACGGGTCTTGAAGCCTTCACGAAGCTGTTTCGACAACGCCTTGCCGTCGATGATCTGGGCTGTCACGGATTCAGTCTCCAAAAAATGCGGGGCGATCCGGTGTCGGAGCGCCCGGAAATTGATTGCGGGTGTCGGGTTACGCCCTGCGGGCTAACCCGACCTACCCTCTGTTGCTTGTGTAGGGGCGACTTCAGTCGCCCCTCCGCACACGCAGCAGGCGCAGGTGCGTGACCGAAGTCCGCGGGCGGCTGAAGCCGCCCCTACAGGGGGAGTGCGATTCGTAGGTCGGGTTAGCCCGCCAGGGCGTAACCCGACAGGGGCCGTGTGGCGCGCACCGTCGTAGCCGGAACCGGGTTGTGTCGGGTTACGCTGCGCTAACCCGACTCTAAGGACTTCCCCGTCAAGCACCGTTTTTCCATGCCCGGCCGCCAGGCCGGTTTTCCTTTCCTGCTCACCTGCGACTCCTTCCTGGCACTGCACGCACGCGACGGATCGGACAGACAGACTGCCTC
>JAKLLO010000128.1 GCA_023150095.1 Zoogloea sp.
GCCCGCACTTCTGCTCGATGAAGATCACCCAGGACGTGCGCGACTTCGCCGCCGCCCAGGGCATCGCCGAGGCCGAGGCCCTCGAGAAGGGCATGGAGACCAAGGCGGTGGAGTTCGTGAAGAAGGGCGCGGAAATCTACCAAAAAGTCTAAAGTCACCTTTCGCTGTATCCGACGAACGGGCCCCAGGGCCCGTTCTTTTTTGTGCATTCGCCGCCTTTCACGTGCATCGACTGGCCCTGCAGGCAGGCCGGATCCCCCGCCGCACGTGCCCTCCCGACGCCCTCCCGCCCCCTGCTGCATTGCGGAATATCCAGCCCCGACGCGGGCTGCGGCACCTCGCCCGCCGTTCGTCGCGGCCATCTCAAGTTCGCATCTACGCCGCCGTTTCCTACTGGACCGGAACGAACGGGACGTCGTGACGCAGATCACCAAACCCGTTTCAGTTTTTTTCATTTTTGTCGTTACCCAAATCAGTACGTAAGCAGATCCCGCGCTGGCCCGCACTCTTCGCGACGGCGGGCACGCCCAGAAACCTGACTGCCGCCCTGGCAACGGACGCGGCGCCCGAGAACCGAAATGTGCAAGCAGCCCGAAAACGGATTCACGCTGGTCGAACTGCTGGTGTCGATCGCCATTGCAGCGATCCTCATCAGCATCGCCGCACCATCGTATGTCGCGCTGACCAACACCAACCGGCTGGCCACCCAGGCCAACGACATCCTGGGCGGCCTGATGATTGCCCGCAGTGAGGCGATCCGTCTCAACCAGCGCGTGGTGTTCTGCCGCAGCGACGACGGCAGCACCTGCTCGGCAGCCACCGACGCCTGGAAGGGCTGGCTGGTGTTTGCCGACACCGACGGCACCGACACCCCCAGCGCCTCGGAGATCCTGCGCAGCGGCACGATCTCCGACGCCTCAGGCATGAGCGTGCAGGCAAGCGCCGCGATCACCGGCCAGACCAACCGCATCCGCATCGGCTCGGACGGCTTTGCCCGCACCGCGCCGGGTTCGTCGTCGGCCCTGCTGCAGGCCAAGCTGTCGGTGTGCATCGTCACCACCTCCCCGGCCCACAACGCCCGCGAGCTGCGCATCGCCTCCGGCGGCCGCCCGCTGATCGTCCAGGTGGACAACGACGGCGCCTGCCCCACTCCCTCCAACTCCTGACCCATATCCACAGGCATCCTGGAAATGAGACACAAGAACCTCCCCAAGCGGCAAAAAGGCGTGGGCCTCATCGAAGTGCTGGTCTCGATGGTGGTGCTGTCCCTTTGCATGCTTGGCATGGCCGCACTGCAGACGGTCTCCCTGCGCAACAATCAGAGCGCCCAGTCGCGCTCGATGGCGACCATCATGAGCGCGTCGATCACCGAATCCATGCGCGCCAACGTGACGGCAGCCAAGGGGGGCGAATACAACGTGGACACCTGCTCCAGCGCCAGCGGCACCAGCCTCGCCAACACCGACGTGACCTCGTGGCTGAATGCCCTCAAGGGCGCCATCGGGCGCACGGCGTGCGGCGGCATCGTGTGCCGCAACGCCACCTGTGACATCACCGTGCAGTGGGACGATTCCCGCGCGACCAGCGGCAAGTCGGCGTTCAGCGTCACCACCCGCGTCATCCTGTGAAGACTGCCATGCTCGCGCCGAACACACGTCGGGCCCGCATGCAGGGCCTGACACTCATCGAGCTGATGATCTCGCTCGTGCTGGGCATGGTGCTGGTCGGCGGGGTGCTGGTGGTCTTCCTCGGTAGCCAGACCACCTACAAGACCTCCGACAACCTCTCCAAGATGCAGGATTCGGCGCGCATCTCCTTCGCCCTCATCAGCCATGAGATCCGCGAGGCGGCCGGCACCGGCTGCGGCAACGGCAGCCGCCTGGACAATGCCATCTCGAGGCGCAACGAGAGCATCCTCAACGCCGCCCAGGCCACCACTCCGGCCTGGTGGAGCGTGATGGGCAACGGAGTGCAGGGCTACGATGGGGGTACGGCCAGCCCCGCGATCGCCATCGGCACCGGCACGACGCAGCGCATCAGCACCACCGACGCGATCCAGCTCACCGGCGCCTATGGCTCCGGCTTCAGCATCGACGCCCACAACAACACCGGCTACAGCTTCACCCTCAATACCGCCACGTCGGGCCTGAGCGCCAACGACATCCTGATCGCCTGCGATTACAAGCAATCCACGGTGCTCAATGCCTCGACCGTCACCGGCAAGACGGTGACCTACGCCGCCGGCGCCGGCAGCGCCCGCAACTGCGGCACCGCCCTGGGGTTCGACGCCGACAACAACTGCTCCACCACGGCTTACAAGTACGACTCGCTGGTCGCCCGCCTGTACCGCTTTGGCGCCAGCACCTGGTACATCGGCAATGGCACCAACGGCCGCCCGTCCCTCTATCGCGTCTTCCTGAACGGCAACCCCGAGGAGATCGCCCCGGGCGTGACGGACATGCAGATCCAGTACCTCCAGAACGGAAACACGGCCTATGTGGACGCCGCTTCCATCACCGACTGGACTGCCGTCATCGCGGTGCGCCTCACCCTGAACTTCGAAGGCATGGACAAGAACGTCGCCACCGGCAGTTCGGGGGATCGCCGCATCAGCACTGTGGCCACCAGCACCATCATGCTGAGGAACAGAACGCCATGAGCCGCACCTCGTACCACGCCCAGCGCGGCATGGTCCTCGTCGCCTCGATGATGATCCTGATCATCATCACCCTCCTCGGCCTCTCGGCCATGCGCAGCGCCGGCCTCGAGGAGCGGATGAGCGGCAACCAGTACGACCAGAACTACGTCTTCGAGGCCGCCGAAGCGGCCCTGCGGGAAGCCGAAATCGTCGCAGCCTCACCGCTGACCTTCACCAACACCTGCACCAACGGGCTCTGCCCGACGCCGGTCGCGGGAGCCACTGACCGCTGGCTGGACAGCAGCTTCACCGGCTGGAAATCGGCCACAAACTCCAACGCCAGCATCGTCACGGCCCAGTACATCCTCGAAGACATGGGCGCCCAACCGGTGGATGGCACCTGCCACCTTCAGATCCCGGTCGAGCCCACCTGTCTCATTCCGATGGTCCGCATCACCGCCCGCGCGGTGGCCACCAACGGCCGCGGCACCTCGGTCACGCTTCAATCCAATCTACGCCAGTAATCCAGGGAGTCGGTCATGAGCAGCCCGTCCAATCTCACGCGTAACCGCAAGTCCGGGGCCGTTTTCAGGCCATCGCTGATCGCCCTCGCCATCGCATTCATCTGTCAGCCGGCGGGCGCCACCCTCGACATTCCGGACGCTCCCCTGCAATCGGCCGCCGCGATTCCCTCGAACATCCTGTTCGTGCTCGACGACTCGGGCAGCATGCAGTTCGAGATGATGCCGGACGACCTCACGATCTGGCCCGGCGAGAACCCCATCGGCGACCTCGGCTACGGCATTTATCTGTTCCCGCCGCCCAACCGGACGATCTACGGTTCGGACATCTACGGCCAGAACAACACCAACTGGCGGCTGATCCCCACCTTCAACGACGCCAACTTCCACAACTACTACAAGCGCTCGGCCGCCAACAACACGATCTTCTACGACCCGTCGATCACCTACACCCCGTGGGTGAAGTACGACGGCACCTCCTACGGCAACGTGTCACCATCGGCCGCGCCCTGGCACCCGGCCAACTCGGGCGCCGGCACCCTCAACCTGACGAGCCAACAGACCCTCACCGCCAACTGGATCTCCGGCACCTCCCTGACGAACGGCGCATCCCAGTGCGGCTGGTCAGGCACCTGCAACCACAGCTTCTGGCCGATCACGTACTACGTGTACAAGGGCGGCAGCCTGAGCAAGACAGCTGCGGCGAGCTACACCAAGTACCAGATCCAGGGCAACAAGGGCTACGCCACCGACCTGGCCACCGGCACCACAACGACCATCTCGGGCACCTTCCCCTCCGGCCGCAGCGTCGCCGAAGAAGCACAGAACTTCGCCAACTGGTTCTCGTACTACCGCTCGCGCACCCTGGCGGCCCGGGCCGGCTCGAGCATCGCCTTCTCCAAGCTCGGCACCAACTACCGGGTGGGCTTCACCACCATCAACACCGCCGATTTCGGCGACGCGATCCCCACCTCGGGCGTGTTCGACGGCACCAACCGGCAGACCTGGTTCAACAACCTGCTCACCAACACCGTCCCGACCCTCGGCACCCCGCTCAAGGAAGCCCTCAACCGGGCCGGCCAGTACTACTCCCGCACCGACAACTCCGGCCCCTACGGCCCGTCGCCCCAGTTGTCGTGCCGACGCAACTTCACGATCCTGACCACCGACGGCTACTACGGCGAGACCACCATCTCGGGCATCGACAACGAGGATGGCACCGCCGGCTCCACGATCACCGGCACCAACTCCCAGTCGTACAAGTACTCCGCGGCCCGGCCCTACCAGGACAGCTACGCCAACACCCTGGCCGACATTTCCATGTACTACTGGAAGAACGACCTGCGGACCGATCTGACCAACAACATGCGGGCCACCAGCACCAACCCGTCGTTCTGGCAGAACATGAACACCTTCACCCTGTCCCTCGGGCCCCAGGGCTCCCTCAACCCGGCCACCGACCTGGCCCGACTGACCGCCGGCTCAGCCGTCTGGCCCAACCCGCTCGACGGCGACGCCCAGAAGATCGACGACCTGTGGCACGCCGCGGTCAACGGCCGCGGCAGCTTCGTCGCCGCCAAGAACCCCACCGAGTTCGCCAATGGCCTGGTCTCGGCCCTCACCACCATCGGCGAAGCCGGCGGCGTATGGAACGTGGCGGTCACCGCCTTCACCCTAGAGGCCGACGGCAAGACCTTCGTCGCACGCTACGACGGCAACTGGGGCGGCGACCTGTGGGCCGTGGGCTACAACGCCAACGGCCAGATGAACACCACCCCGGATGGCACCCCGATCCCGGTCTGGAAAGCCTCCGCCAACGTGCCCGCGCCCGCCTCGCGCAAGATCTACACCTGGAAGGACAGTGGTGGCGGCGGCACCACCTTCGAATACACCAACCTCAGCTCCAGCAAGAAGAGCGCCCTCGGCAGCTCCGCGGTGGTGGACTACCTGCGCGGCGTGCGCACCGGCGAAGTCTCCAATGGCGGCGCCTACCGCAACCGTACCTCGGTGATCGGCGACTTCGCCAACCCCGCGCCGGTTTACGTGAAGGCCACCAACACCATCTTCGCCGCGGCCAACGACGGCATGCTTCACGCCTTCAACGCCACGACCGGCGTCGAGCAGTTCGCCTACATTCCGGGCAGCGTCAACTTCACCACCATGGCCAAGCTCGCCAACCCCAACTACTCCCACGCCTACCTCAACGATGGCGAGCTGGTGGTGTCCGACGTCGCCACCGTCGGCAAGAACATCCTGGTGGGCAGCCTCGGCCGCGCCGGCAAGGGGCTCTACGCGCTGGACGTCTCCTCGCCCTCCACCTTCGGCACCGCCAACGTGCTGTGGGAATACACCGACTCCGACCTCGGCCAGACCCTCGGCAAGCCGGTCATCGCCAGGCTCAACACCGGCGACTGGGCCGTGATCGTCGGCAACGGCTACAACAGCACCAACGAAAAAGCCTTCCTGTACATCATCAACCTCAACACCGGCGCGCTCATCAAGAAGATCGCCACCGGCGCCGGCTCGTCGTCGGCCACCAACGGCCTGGCCTCGCTGGTCGGCTTCGACAAGGACGGTGACAGCAAGATCGACCTGATCTACGCGGGCGACCTCCTCGGCAACTTCTGGCGCTTCAGCCTCGCCGGCAGCGACACCTCGGCCTGGAGCGGCACCTCGATGTTCACCGCCCGGGACGCCAGCAACAACACCCAGCCGATCACCGCCGGGCTCGCCGTCGCCATCGACCCGAAGACCAACAAGCGCTGGGTCTTCGGCGGCACCGGCCGCTACCTGACCAACGCCGACGTCTCCGACAACGCGATCCAGAGCTGGTACGGGCTGATCGACGACGGCAGCACCATCGCCGGTCGCAGCGCCCTCACCCAACGTACGCTCACCGCCGAGACCGCCCAGGGCGCCTACCTCACGCGCACCTTCTCCGAGCCCGCTGCCAACGACATGGTCGGCAAGAGCGGCTGGTATGTGGATCTGGCCGTCGGCGGCGTGAAGGCCGGTGAACGCATCGTGTCGCGCAGCCAGTATTCGGCCGGCGTGCTCTATGCCAGCAGCGTCATTCCCAGCTCGGACAAATGCGCCTCGGGCGGCAGCGGTTACATCAACGCCGTCAGCGCCTTCTCGGGCGCCACGCTCACCAAGCCCTTCTTCGACATCAACGGCGACAACGCCTTCGACGACGCCGACAAGAAACTCGTCAGCGGCAAGCTCACCCCGGCAGGCTCGGTGCGTACCGGCGGGATGATCGGCGAGATCACCATCAAAAAAGTGACCGACTCGAAGTTCACGATCCAGAGCTGCGATTCGACCGGCGTCTGCAAGGCCCAGCCGAACGTGAACCTCAGCGAGCTCAGGGGGCGCGTCTCGTGGCGCGAAATTCGCAAGGAATGACACGCCGTGCCGTTATAGCGATGGTCAATCGCAACCACCGCCACCGGAACACCCACCATGCGTAACCGTTTTCCGAAAAACCAGGCTGGCATGACGCTGATCGAGCTGATGGTCGCCGTGTGCATCGTCGGCATCCTGACGATGATCGCCTACCCCAACTACTCCAGCTACGTGGTGCGCAGCAAACGCAACCTCGCCACCGCCTGCCTGCAGGAAGCGGCTCAGTACATGGAGCGCTTCTACACCACCAACCTGCGCTACGACCAGGCCCTCGACGGCACGGCCGTGGCGCTGCCCACCACCTCCTGCGTGAACGACATGAAGGGCAACTACGTGCTGGCAGTCGCCTCGGTGAGCGCCAACGCCTTCGTCCTGAAGGTCACCCCCCAGGGCGGCCAGGCCAGCTCCGACACCCAGTGCGGCACCCTCACCCTCAGCCAGAGCGGCGCCCGCACGGTTTCCGGCACCGGCTCGACCAGCACCTGCTGGTAAGCAACACCCCGACAAAGGCGGGAAGTCCCGGCCCATCCGGCCGGCGCTTCCCGCCTTTGTCATTCAGGCTACAGATCAAGGCGCCTGGCCGAGACCGGCAAGTGCCAACGGCACCACGCCATGGCCCATGGTGCTAGCATCCCCGGATACCGACCACCGGATGCAAGCCCCGCCATGAACCTCGAGAAAGTCATCTTCGGTTTCTTCATCGTCTTCGCCGCCACGCTCAACTTCGGCTTCTTCATCGGCGAGATCGACAACCCGGCCCACCACGACATCTACGAGCTGTTCGCCGCGGTGGTGGTCAACCTGATCGCCACCGTGCTCAAGTTCGGCGACCGCACCCAGATCGGAGCCATCCACCTGGCCACCAGCCTCGTCGCCGACCTGCAACTGATCGCCGCCGCCATGGTGTGGGGCTACGTCGCCCACGTGGCCGGCACCGGGCTCACCCCCGCCACCATGTCGAGCATCGTCTCGCTGTCCGGCGGCGCGCTCTTCGCCAACGTCGTGTCGGTGGTGATCCTCATCGCCGAGACCATCATGCAACGGCGCTGACGCCGTGAACAACACCCCCACCAGCACCATCTTTCTGGTCCTGCGGCGGCTGCGCACGCCGCTGATCGTGCTCATCGTGATCTTCGCGGTGTCGGTGCTGGGCCTCACCCTGGTGCCGGGCCCAGCCGACCCCAACGGCGGCGGGCCGGGGCCGCGGATGAGCTTCTTCCACGCCGTCTATTTCATCAGCTACACCGCCACCACCATCGGCTTCGGCGAGATCCCCTACGCCTTCTCCGAGCAGCAGCGGCTGTGGACGCTCCTGTGCATCTATCTGTCGGTGATCGGCTGGGCCTACACCCTCGGCACCGTGTTCGCGATGCTGCAGGACAAGAACTTCCTCAACGCCGTTGCGGTGCAGCGCTTCTCGCGCCAGGTGCGCCACCTGCGCGAACCCTTCTTCCTGGTGTGCGGCTACGGCGAGACCGGCCGGCTGATCTGCCGGGCGCTGGACGAGCTGGGCTTCCGGGCGGTGGTCATCGAGCTGGACGAAACCCGGGTGGGCGACCTGGAGCTGCAGAGCTACTCCGCCGACATGCCGGCACTGTGCGCCGACGCCAGCAAGCCCGACACCCTGGCCTTCGCCGGCCTTACCAGCAAGTACTGCCGCGGCGTGATCGCGCTGACCAACGACGACGGCACCAACCTCGCGGTCGCCATCGCCGCCCGCCTGCTGGCCCCCGGCCTGCCGGCCATGTGCCGGGCCGAACACGCCGAGACGGTCGCCAACATGGCCTCGTTCGGCACCCGGCACATCATCAATCCGTTCGAGAAGTTCGGCGAGTACATGGCCCTGGCCCTGCATTCGCCCGCCGCCTACCACCTGCTGCTGTGGCTCACCGGCCTGCCCGGCACCACCATCACCCGCCACCGCGAGCCGCCCGCCGGCAAGTGGGTGCTGTGCGGCTACGGCGCCTTCGGCCGGGTGATGACCCAGGCCCTAGAAGGCGCCGGCCTGCCGGTGACGATCATCGACCACGCGCCGCCCATCGACCCCAGCCACACCTGGATCAAGGGCGACGGCACCGGCGCGGATGCCCTGCGCGCCGCCGGCATCGCCGACGCGGTAGGCATCGTGGCCGCCACCGCCAACGACGTGAACAACCTGTCCACGGTGGTCACCGCCCGGGAGCTCAACCCCCGGCTATTCACGGTGCTGCGCCAGAACCACGTCGCCAACCGCACCCTGTTCGCGGCCTTCGAATCCGACTTCGCGATGGTGCCCAGCGAGATCGTCGCCCACGAATGCATCGCCATCCTCACCACGCCGCTGCTGGCCCCATTCCTCGACGCCGTGCGCCGGGCCGACGACAACTGGTCGCAACAGCTGCTGGACACGCTCACCCAGCGCTTCGGCTGGGACGTGCCGACCGTGTGGAGCGTCACCATCAACATCGCCCAGGCGCCCTCGGCCTACCGCCTGCTGATGCGCCACGACACCCTGCGGCTTGGCCAGCTGTTGCGCGCGCCGGTCACCGACCGCCCGCCCCTCGCCTGCCGCCCCCTGCTGCTCCTGCGCGAAGGCGACCCGCCCCATCTGCTGCCCGACGACGAGCAGGACATCCGGCTGGGCGACCAGCTCCTGCTGGTGGGAGCCGAATCCGCCCGCAAGGATCTCGACCTGACCCTCTTCAACGCCCACACCCTGTCTTACGTGCTCACTGGCCAGGATTCGCCCGGCGGGCTGGTGTGGGAATGGCTCGCCGCCCGCCGCCGGGCTGCCGACGCCTGACACCCGGCACGGGCGGCTTGCGGCCGGGCCCGGCGCGCCGCTGCGCTAGAATGCGCGCTCCCGATCACCGCCGCCTGACATGCCCTTCCAGTTGCCGCAGCCCCTCATCCGAACGCTGTTCATCCTCGCCCTCGTCGTCATCTTCATCCTGGCGATGATCCCGATGGCCGTCGTGCCTCAGGTGGTGGACTTCCAGGACAAGCTGCACCACAGCGCGGCCTTCGCGGTGCTGGCGCTGCTGGGCTGGGCCGGCTGGCCGGCGCGCCTCAACGCGGTGGCCGGCGGCCTGCTGGGCTACGGCATCCTCATCGAGATCTGCCAGCACGCCCTCACCACCAACCGCGTCGGCGAGCCGATGGACGTGTTGGCCGACACGGCCGGCATCGTCATCGCCCGGTGGATCATCCAGGCCCGGACCGCGCGCTCGGCGTAAGCGCGGCCCGAGGCTCCGGATCAGGCCACGGCGAAGCGGTCGCGCACGACGATCTCGTCGAGCGGCAGCGGCCCACTGCGCGGGTGCGCCGGCTGGACCGCCTTGCCGATCGCGACGAACATCGCGATGACGTGGTCGGACGGCAGCTGAATTAGACGGGCCACCGCGTCGAAGTCGAAGCCATCCATCGGGCAGCTGTCGTAGCCCAGCTCCTGCGCCGCGAGCATCAGGGTCTGCGCGGCGATCCCGCAGGAGCGCATCGCCTCGTCACGCTGGACCACATCCCGGCCTCGGTAGTAACCGTCGAGCATCGGCAGGATGGCCTCCTGCACCGGAGCTGCGGCATCGCGCCAGTAGCGCTGCGGCGCCCTCTCCCAGGCCTTGAGGTCGGCGGTCACGACAACCAGCAGGGAGGCATCCGTCACCTGCGCCTGCCCCCACGCAGCCGCGCGCAGTTGCTGACGCAGCGCCGGGTCCTGAGCGAGGACGAAGCGCCAGTTCTGGATGTTGAAGGCCGTCGGTGACAGCTTGACCAGCTGCATCAGCGTCTCGATTTCATCCTCGCCGATGCGGTGTGTCGGATCAAAGGCCTTGACGGCACGGCGCTGGCGGATGGCTTCGGATACTTTCATCATGGATCTCCTGGAGGGTTAAAACATACGTACCAGTTGGTATGTATTAGGGCAAAAAATTTCAGCGCACCGGGCGCAGGCTCATGACGAAAGCGCGCAGTTGCGCCATCGTCGCGTGAAAGGCCGCCGCCGACTGCAGGTTCTTCGACACGCTGACGGCACCTTCCCAGGCCGCAACGATGAACAGCGCGCACGCCTCGCAATCGACGTCGGCGCGGACATCTCCGGCGGCCTGCGCCCGTCGCAGCAGCGCGGCCAGCTTGCGCTGCCAGCGTTCGAGGATGGCCGCGAGATGGGCCCGGAAATCCTCGTCGAGGGCGCTCATCTCCTGCATCAGGTTGTTCAGCGGGCAGCCGAGATTGATCGCCGACACATCGGCCGAATGACTGCGCTCCAGCAGGTCGAGCAAGGCCGCCACCGACGGCTGCGGCCCGTCGTCGAGCGGACGCACCACCCAGTCCTCGAGCAGCGGCGCGATGCGCTCGTCAATGACCGCCAGCCCCAGCGCCTTCTTGCTGGGAAAGTGGTGGTAGAACGCCCCTTTCGTCAGCCCGGTCTCCGCCAGAATGCTCGCCACGCCGGCCGCCCGGAAACCTTCGCGGTGGATTTCGGCGAAGGCGGCATCGAGGATGCGGGCGCGGGTGAGATCGGGCTGGCGGCTCATGGTGGGCGAATTACATACCGATCGGTCGGTATGTGTCAACAAGCCTGTTCGGACAAAAAAGAAGGCTGCCCGCGGACAGCCTTCTTAATGAAGCGCAAAAAACCGCTCAGGCGGCAAACACGTGCTTCACCCGCAGGGTCTCGCCCCGCTCGACGAGGCCGATCAGGCGGTCGATGTTGGGGTGCTTGCCCGGATTGAGGCGCGCGTCCTCGCTGTGCTCCGAGTAGATCTCGATGCCCTGGGCGGCGGCCGTCGGGGTGATGGCGCCGTGGATCTGCGCCAGGTGGTTGTACACCGCCAGCGAGCCGGCCTGGCCGGGCTTGTTCTCGATGGTGGCCACCACCTCGTCGGCGGCGCCCAGCAGCTGGATCGCCGCGAGGTGCGAAACGCCCGGCAGGGCCTTGAGCTTGTCGGCAAAAGCCATGGATGAATCTCCGGTGTTGGGGAAGCGAAAGTCAGCGGTGTTCTGAAAGGGCGACTGAAGTCGCCCCGACAGAACAACGCGGTCTCAGATGCGCTTGGCCAGCTCGGCGGCCTTGCCGATGTAGCTGCCCGGGGTCATCTCGAGGAGGCGGGCCTTCTCGGCTTCGGGGATCGCCAGGGTGCCGATGAACTGCTGCAGCGCTTCCTTGGTGATGCCCTTGCCGCGGGTGAGCTCCTTGAGCTGCTCGTAGGGGTTGGGCACGGCGTAGCGGCGCATCACCGTCTGGATCGGCTCGGCGAGCACTTCCCAGCAGGCGTCGAGATCGGCGGCGAGGCGGGCCGGATCGGCTTCGAGCTTGCCCAGGCCACGCAGGCAGGAGTCGTAGGCCAGCACGGCGTAGCCGAAGGCCACGCCCATGTTGCGCAGCACGGTGGAGTCGGTGAGGTCGCGCTGCATGCGGGACACCGGCAGCTTGTCGGCCAGGTGGCGCAGCACGCTGTTGGCGAGGCCCAGGTTGCCTTCGGCGTTCTCGAAGTCGATCGGGTTGACCTTGTGCGGCATGGTGGACGAGCCGATCTCGCCGGCCTTCAGCTTCTGCTTGAAGTAGCCCAGGGAGATGTACATCCAGATGTCGCGGCACACATCCAGCACGATGGTGTTGG
>JAKLLO010000129.1 GCA_023150095.1 Zoogloea sp.
GGCGGGTGCCATCGACGATGTCGGCAACGGACGGGTCGCGATAACCCTTCAGTGCGACCCCGAAGCGCAGGTCGCCGGCGTCTTCGTAGGCCGCGCCGTGGGCGAGGATGTGAACATGGGTGTATTCGTGCTCCGCGCATTTCTGGCGGATGTCCTCAAGGGTGGCGTCGGGCAGCACGGTGAGATGTTTCTTGACTTTTTCGAGGCGGGCTTCGTCCTGGCCAGGGTCGAGAATTTCTACCCACGGTTCGATGGCGCGTCGCAGGGCGTTCAGGTGATCCTGAGCCGGGACCTTGGCATAGCCGGCTGGGGTGGCGAAGGCGAATAGGATGCGTGGTGCTCGATTCCAGTTGACCTTGAGCGGCGTGCTGCGGCGCACCTCGCGCGTGACAGTGATTGGCGCGCAGGGTTGCAGGAAGAGCGCACTACCCGAGCCCGGAAACGCGTTGGGGGCGATGGCCATCTCGAACGGCACCATGCCCAATTCGGAGGGCGACAGCACAAGACGCAGGTGCACCATCCCATCACCGGCGCCGCTGATGGCTGAAAGCAGCGACGGCACTTGACCGATGATCTTGCCGATCTCTTCGCCCATGCTGCGTACCTCGGCCTGACGCTGCACGTCGCGGGCCGGGTCGACGCCGTTCTCGTAGCGCAGGCGGCGCAGGCGGATGAGCAGCTCGCGGTGCTCGAAGGGCATGTTCACGGTCACAGAGCCGTCTTCGCCACACACCGCCACATAAGGCGTGAGGGGCGACAGGAGCTGGTTGTGGGCCGGGCCGGGACGCAGGAACTCAAGCTTGACGTTGCGGATGTCGGTGTTGGCAGTCATGGTTCAGGCCCTTGCCGTGGATAGCGCTTCGTCGGTGCTGCCGTCGCCAGTCACGCGGCGGAGTTCGCCGTGGGTAGCGCCCTCTGCGTCCTTGTAAATGCGCACGGCCGTGGTGCGGTCGAGGATCAGCGGCTCGCCGTTGATGGTGCACTCGTCAAGATCGGCCATGCCGCCCTTGTCGAGTGCCGGGTAGAGGGTGGTCCTGAAGTCCGTGGAGTCGTCCAGCAGGGTGGGGCTGAGGCGGATCAGGCGGATCCAGGTACCGGAGTTGAGGTACCGGCGGCCATTGCCCAGGTCGATGTCGCGGGCGAGGTGGGTGTGGCCGGCGACAATGAAGTCGGCCGCGGCGGGGGCGATCGAGGCGACGATGGCCTTGTCGTCCGCCTGCTTGCCGTAGGTGGGGTCGAAACTCCGGTCGCCGTCCAGCCAGTCGAGCAGTGCCCGACGCAGGGCTTCTTCCTTGGGCATGCCGGTTAGCCAGCCAGTCATGCGGTCCCAGATCAACTGGAAGCTACCGAGGGTGGATTCGTTTGCGCTGCTGGCACCAAGCCCGTCTTGCAGGGCGCTTTCGGCGGCGAGCAGCATGTCGTCGGCGCGCGGTGCAGGGGAGGCTCCCTGGGCGGGGCGCAGCTGCTGCAGGTGGGGACCGAGCATCTGGTCGAAAGGTGAGACGGGTGCGTCGGCGGGCGTGGCCTCGGCGCCCCCCAGGCGGCTGTCGCGGTCGAAGCCGGCGGTGACCCGGTCGGGCAGGATGGCGATGATGTCGGCGAGCTTCCTGGCCTGGCGCGGATCAAGGGTGAGCAGCACGCCGCCCAGCATCGCCTTGTTTTCGGGTTTCAGCAGGTCGATCCACTTGTAGCGGGTTTTGACCTCGTTCATCACCTCCTTGACGATCCGGGTGCCGGCGTTGGCTTGCCAGTTGTCGAGGGGTTTGCCCACGTCCACGTGGCGCCCGAGCTGGGCGAGGGCTTCGTAGCGGTTGTAGTTCCAGGCGTCGGTTTCGTTGCCGTGGGTGCAGAACACCCGTTTGTCGCCGACCTTGCACGGGTAGCCGCCGCCAGTGGTGGAGAATTCCAGCTGGGCGCGGGCCGCGGGTTTGTCGCCGACGAGGCGGGCAGTGAGCATCCGCTGCACTGCCGGCAGGGCGAGCTCGATGTCGTGGTTGCCGATGACGATGACCAGATGGCGGTTCGGCGTGCGGACGAAATCCACCAGCGCCTGCCAGATGCCGCTGAAGGCATCGCGGTCGATGATGCCGGCGACGACCTGCGGCGCATCCTGCATCGCCACGTAGTCGGGGACGGTTTTCTTGTCTTCGGCGAGGGTGTCGATCACGTCGCCGTTGAGCACCAGCGCGAGGCGCCGCTCGGGCGTCTGGCTGGCGAGGCGATGGATGAAACCGGCGAGCCGGTTGGTGTGCTGGAGGATCTGGAACCCCGGCTCGCCGCCCATGTGCAGGTCGGAGATGACATACAGGTCGTCGAAGCTGGGCAGGTCGTCAGCGCTGGGCAGGTCCGGCATGATGGGCATGGTTGGCGCATCCCTTGCGCCAGGCCGCTTGCCGGGGGGGCGGCGCGGCCAGTCGTTATTCATAGCCCAAGCATAGGCTCGGGGACGCCGGAAGGCCAGCTGCGCGGCTGGTTACGGTGCGTCAGTGGGTGAGTGCGCTGTCGAGCACCTTCCCGAAAATCTCTGCTTCCTGGAAGCCGACGACGCGCAGCTGCTTGCGTTCGGCGCCGGCGGCGTCGAAGAAGATGATGCCCGGCGGGCCGAAGAGGTTGAAGCGCTTGAGGAGCGCCTTGTCGTCGTCGTTGTTGGCGGTGACGTCGGCCTGGATCAGCTGGAAGCCGGCGAGGCGGCGGGCCACGGCGGGATCGGCGAAGGTGAAGCGCTCCATCTCCTTGCACGAGATGCACCAGTCGGCATAGAAGTCGAGCATCACGGGGCGGGTGGCGGTTTTGAGTACCGCGTCGAGTTCGGCCACCGAGCGCACGCGCTGGAATTTGGTTTCGGCCACCGGCGCGCTGGCTGCCTGGGCGCGCAGGATGGCGAGGGGCTGCAGCGGATCGCGGGAGCCGGCCAGGGCGCCGATGAACATCGCCGCGCCGGCCAGCAGGGCGATCACGCCCCAGCCCTTCCAGAAGCGCTGCCAGCCGCTGGCGTGGGGCGGCAGGGGGTCTACGGCGTGGAGGTAGATCGCCGAGACGACCAGGATCGCCGCCCACGCCAGCATGGTGACGACGCCTGGCAGCACCGGCGAGACCAGCCACACGGCCACCGCGAGCAACATCACCCCGAAAGCGCGCTTGACGTTCTCCATCCACGGGCCGGTTTTGGGCAGGGCGCTGCGGGCGAGCACGCCGACGATGATGAGCGGGGCGCCCATGCCCAGCGCCATCACGAACAGCGCGAGGCCGCCGAGGGCTGCGTCGCCGGTCTTGGCGATGTAGAGCAGGGCACCGGCCAGGGGCGCGGCCACACAGGGGCCGACGATCAGCGCGGAGAGCGCGCCCATGGCGATCACGCCACCGGGCGAGCCGCCCTTCTGGTGGCTGGCGGTGTCGGAGAGGCGGCTTTGCAGCGCGGTGGGCATCTGCAGCTCGTAGAAGCCGAACATCGAGAACGACAGCACCACGAAGACCAGCGCGAAGCCGCCGAGCACCCACGGGTTCTGCAGCGCCGCCGACAGCAGGGTGCCAGAGAGCCCCGCCGCCACGCCGGCCGCGGCGTAGGTGACGGCCATGCCCAGCACGTACAGCGCCGACAGGCTGAAGGCGCGGCCCTTGGAGATGGCGTGGCCGTGGCCGACGATGATGCCCGACAGGATCGGGATCATCGGGAAGACGCAGGGCGTGAAGGCGAGCAGCAGCCCGAAGCCGAAGAAGCTGGCGAGGGTGGCGAGCGTGCTGCCGCCGGCCAGCAGGCGGGCGATGCGGCCGGATTCGTCGTGATCGTCGGTTGTTGCTTGCGGGGCGGGCGTGGCGGCGGCGGTGGTGGCAGATGCTTCGCCCTTGCCGAGCGCCCGGGCGAGCAGGCTTTCGCTGGCGCCGCCGCTGGAAAGGGCGACGTTGAGGGCGTGGGTTTGCGGCGGGTAGCAGATGCCGATGTCGGCGCAGCCCTGGCTGACCAGGGTGAGCGGGAAGGGTGGCTTGCCGGTGGCGACGGGCAGCGTGAAGACGAGCTCCTTGCGATAGATCTCGACTTCGCCGAAGGCGTCGTCCTTCTTGGGCTTGCCGGCGGGCAGCGTGGGTTCGCCGAAGCTCGCGCCCTCGGCGTCGAACTTGAAGCGGTGGCGGTAGAGGTAGTAGCCGTCGGCGATCTGGAAGCGGATCTCGACGGTGTTGTCGTCGATGGCCCGGGCGGTGGCGCGGAAGGCCTGTTCGACGGGCAGCGGCTCGCCGGCGGCGTGCGCGCCGAAAGCGCCGAGCAGGACTGCGGCGAAGGCGAAAAGGTGGCGGATAAGACGGATCATGGCCGGCAAGTGTGGCGACGGGGTGGCGACCCCGCCAGCGGATGGATCAAGAAATCAGGGGTGCCGCTCGGTGGTTTCGGCGCCGACCCAGGCCAGGTAGGCGGGCAGGCCTTCGTGCAGAGGGACCGCGATGATTTCGGGAAGTTCGTAGGGGTGGACCTCGGTGAGGGCGGCCTGGAGATCCGGGTAGCGGGCGAGGGTGGTCTTGATGAGCACCGGCACCTCGGTGGCGGATTCGACGGCGTCGTTCCAGCGATAGACCGAGGTGCACGCCGGCAGGATGTTCACACAGGCGGCGAGGCGTTGCTCGACCAGCTGGCGGGCGACCTGCTTTGCGCTGTCGGCGTCGGGCAGGTTGGTGAGGACGAGGAGGGTTTCGGCAGGAGCGGTCATGGTCGTCGTCAGTTGAGCAGGCGGCGCCGGGTGAGCGCCAGGGCCAGCCAGAAGGCCAGCACCGTGATGAGGGCCAGCACGGCCAGGTGCAGGCCGATCTGCTGGGGCATCTGGCCGAGCAGCAGCGGGCGCACCAGCGCCACGGCGTGGGCCAGGGGCAGCTGGTTGGCCACGCCGAGCACCGCGTCGGGCAGCTGGCTCTGGGGGAAGAATACGCCCGAGAGCATGGTCATCGGCGTGATGAACAGGGTGAAGTAGTACATGAAGAAATCGTAGCTCGGCGCCAGCGCGGTCATGATGAGGCCGAGGGCGGCGAAGCACAGCCCGGTGAGGAAGACCACCGGGATCGCCGCCAGCGCCAGCGGCGACGCGGCAAAGCCGAAGGCGGCGATCACCCCGAGGATGGCGGTGCCGGCCAGCGTGGCCTTGCTGGCGGCCCACACCAGCTCGGCGGCGACGATGTCGTCGAGCGCCACCGGGGCGTTCATGATGGCTTCCCAGGTCTTCTGGACGTGCATCCGCGAGAAGCCGGAGTACAGCGCCTCGAAGGTGGCGGCGTTCATCGTGGAATAGCACAGGGTGCCGCCGGCCAGGAACGCGATGTACGAGACGCCTTCGACCTCCGGCACCAGCATGCCCAGGCCGTAGCCCAGGCCCAGCATGTAGATCACCGGGTCGGCCAGGTTGCCGACGATGGAGGGCAGGGCGAGCTTCTTCCAGACCAGGAAGTTGCGGCGCCACACGGCGATGAGGCGGCCGGACAGGCGCGGCGGGGCGAAGATGGACGGCATGTTCGAGATCAGTCGCGCAGTTCGCGCCCGGTGAGCTTGAGGAAGACGTCTTCCAGGTTGGCCGGCCGGTGCAGGGTGCGCAGGCCCGGCTGGTGGGCCAGGTGGGCGAGCAGCGGCGCGGCGTCGTCGGTGTAGCAGAAGGCGGTCTCGCCGCTGATCTCGCAGCGCTTGCTGAGGCTGGCGGCGTGCTCGGTGGCCCAGGCGGCGGCGCCGGTGCCGCCGCCGTTCCATTCGCCGAAGACTTCCACCACCTGGGGCTCGATGTGCTCGGCGATCACCTCCCGCGGGCTGCCCTGGGTGAGGATGCGCCCGCTGTCGAGGATGGCCAGCCGGTTGGCGAGGCGTTCGGCCTCGTCCATGAAGTGGGTGGTGAGGAGGATCGTGGTGCCCTCGGCGGTGAGCCGGCGCAGGCGCTCCCAGATCAGGTGGCGGGCCTGGGGGTCGAGGCCGGTGGTGGGCTCGTCGAGGATCAGCAGATCCGGCTTGTTCACCAGCGCCCGGGCCAGGGTGAGGCGGCGCTTCATGCCGCCGGAGAGCGACTGGATGCGCGCGTTTTCCTTGCCCTCGAGGCCGGCGAAGGCGAGGAGCTCGGGGATGCGCGGGCGGATGTCGCGCTCGGGGATGCCGAAGTAGCCGGCGAAGATCAGCAGGTTCTCGGCGCAGGTGAAGTCCGGGTCGAGGCTGTCGAGCTGGGGCACCACGCCGACCCGCGCGCGGGCCTCGCGGGCCTGCTCGGGCACCGGCAGGCCGCACAGGCGGATGCTGCCGCTGCTGGCGGCGGTGAGGCCCAGGGCGCAGCGCAGGGTGGTCGTCTTGCCGGCGCCGTTGGGGCCGAGCAGGGCGAAGCATTCGCCGGGGACGAGGTGCAGGTCGATCCCGCGCACCACCTCCCGGGTGTCGGCGCCGCTGCCGAAGCGTTTGACGAGGCCGTCGATCTGCAGTGGCATCAGGCGGGCGGCGGGGCGGTGTCGGCGAAGGACGGCCGGGCGAGCAGATCGGCGGCCCAGGCGGCGAGATTGGGGTGGGTGCTGCGCCAGTGCAGGTGGCCGAAGCGGAAGTCCAGGTAGCCCAGCATGCAGCCTACGGCGATGTCGCCGATGTTGATGGCCGTGCCGCCGAAACCCTTGCGCTGCACCAGGCGCTCTTCGAGCGCGGCGAGGCCCCGCTGGATCTTGGTGAGCTGGCGTTCGATGCTGGCCTGGTCCTGCTTCTCGGGCGGGCGGTGGCTTTCGAGGAAGGCCGCCACGGCGGCGTCGGTGATACCGTCGGCGAGCGCCTCGGTCTGGCGCACCGGCAGGCTGGCGAGCCGTTCGGCCGGCAGCAGCGGGGTGCCGCCCAGGGTTTCGAGATACAGCGCGATCACCGGCGAGTCGTACCACACCTCGCCATCGTCGGCGACCAGCGCCGGCACCTTGCCCAGCGGGTTGTAGGACGGCACGCCGGTTTCGGGCAGCCAGGGGATGTCCACCTCGAGGGTGAAGGGCAGGCCCTTCTCGGCGAGGGCGACGCGGATCTTGCGCGCGTAGGGGCTGGTGAGCGATGCGACGAGTTTCATCGGGAGGACCTCGGCGTGGCGGCCTGCGGTGCAGGCCGGGGTTGGCGGACGCGACGGATCACAGGGGTTTCCAGGCGCGTTCGATGATCTTGCGGATGACGTGCAGCTTGCCGTGGAAGAAGTGGTCGGCGCCGGGCACCACCACCACCGGCAGCTCCTGGGGGGCGGCCCATTCCATCACGTTGGCCAGGGCCACGGTCTCGTCGGCCTCGCCGTGGATCACCAGGGTGTCGTCGGGCACGGGCTCGGTGGTGTAGCTGCGGGCGCCGGTGACGGTGCCGGCGGCGGTACCCACCAGCACGATGCGGCCGGCCGGGGTGACGCCTTCGGCCAGCCGGGCGGCGACGCGGGTCTGCACGTAGGCGCCGAAGGAGAAACCGCCGAGCGCCAGGGGCAGGCCGCCCCAGCGGCTCTGGGCCCAGGCGATGACGGCCAGCATGTCTTCGGTTTCGGCGCCGCCGTGGTCGTGGGCGCCGACGCTCTTGCCCACGCCGCGGAAGTTGGGGCGCAGGGCCGCGTAGCCCAGGTCGCGGAAGACCCGCGCCAGGGTGTGCGCCACCTTGTTGGTGTTGGTGCCGTGGAACAGCGGGTGCGGATGGCAGATCAGGGCGATGCCGCGCACCTGGGCCGGCGTGTCGATGATCAGCTCGATCGGGCCGTCGGGGCCGTTGATGAGGGCGGTTTCGGTGGCGGCCATGTCAGTTCCGCCCGGCCGTTCCGAAGGAACTGACTTCCCCCTTGGGGGGAAACGAGCACTGCGAGTAAGGGGGCTGTTTCATCTCAGATCTTCAGGCGTTCGACGATGCGGCCGTTCTGCAGGTGTTCGGCGATGATCTCGTCGATGTCGGATTTATCGACGAAGGTGTACCAGGTTTCTTCCGGGTAGACCACGAGCAGCGGGCCATCGTCGCAGCGGCCCAGGCAGCCGGCCTTGTTGACGCGGATCTGGCCCTTGCCGTTGAGGCCCAGGGCGCTGATGCGCTCCTTGGCGTAAGTCTGCAGCTCGACCGCGCCGTGGTTGGCGCAACAGGTTTCGCCCTTGGCGCGCTGGTTGCAGCAGAAGAAAACGTGGTGCTGGAAATAACTCATCGGGCGTCTCCGCAATCGGGGGTGTTCTGGAAAGTGACGCGATTATCTGTCAATCGTTCCGCCGGCGGCGGATTTCAGCGCCCGCGATAAGGGTCGCGGGGCGTGCTGGCGCCCAGCAGGCCCAGGTAGGCAAAGGTGACGAAGGGCCACAGGCTGGCGGTGAGCTGGGTGAGCCCGTGGAAGTTGAGGAAGTTGCCCCGCTGGATCAGCGTCACATCGCTGGGCAGGAAGGGGTTCTCCGGCGCGAGGTTGACCAGCGCGGTGCCCACCAGCAGCGCCATGCCGGCCAGCATGGTGTGGCTGCGGGCCGGCAGCAGCAGGCAGGTGGCGAGGAGCGCGGTGCCGGCGGCCAGCCCGATCTGCCCGCCGGGGGTGGCCCAGTGGAGCGGGTCGCCCGGCGCGAAGAAGGCCGACGAGGCGAGGGTCTTCGCCCCCAGCCCGAGCACCACCAGCAGCACCAGCGGCCACGGCGAGAACTGGCGCATCACGCAGCGGGCGGTGAGCCCCACGGCCACCAGCTGGCTGGCGGCGATGGCGGCCTCGACCTTCATGAAGCGGGTCGGGTTGAACTGCAGCGGGGTGGGCAGATCGAGCAGCCGGCGCAGGTCGCCGGTGGCGAACAGCAGGCTCTCGGGGGTGAGCAGGGTGAGCAGCCACAGGCCCAGCAGCACCAGCCCGAACTCGCCCACATGCCCGGCCACGATGCGCCGCTGGCGCCAGCGGGTGAGGCCGCTGCGGGGGTCGAACAGCACGCCGCTCCAGCGCCCGCCGGCCAGGGCGCCGATGATGCCGCCCAGGGTGTTGCAGCCCACATCCACGTTGGACGGCACCCGGCTGGGCAGGAAGTTCTGCAGGGTCTCGACCGACAGGCTGAGGGCGAAGGTGATCAGGATCGACACCACCACCGCCCAGCCCCGCGACAGCCGCGACGGCAGCGCGGCCACCAGCGCGAAGCTGAAGGGCACGATGCCGAGCACGTTCACGATGAGGTCGACCCGGCCGTAGTAGCGTGGCCAGGGCTGGTACAGGAAATCGAACACCGGCAGCCCGGTGTCGCGCCAGCCGGTGAAGGGGTGCAGGCAGGCGTAGACGATCAGCACGCCGATGACGGCGGCGAACCAGGCGGCGAGGGGCGAGCTTCGGCGTGGGTGGGGGGGCATGGGGCCGGAGATTGGGCGGGTTGTCGCAATTCTAGCGGGTCGTCGGCGCGCGTGCCGCCGGGCCGGTGCTCGGGTTATGCTTGATCGGTCCGCTGTCCGTCAATCACGCTTCGCGCCATGCCCCAACGAATCGGCTTCGTCCTGCTGACCCACGCCAACACGCCGCAGGTCCGCCGCCTGATCGGCACGCTCGACCGCATGTTCGACGCGCCGCCCATCGTCTGTCACCACGACTTTTCGAAATCTGACCTGCCGACCCGGGGTTTTGGGGCAAATTTTTCATTCGTGCGGCCCCACGAGGTGACCGGCTGGGGGCGCTTCTCGATCGTCGAGGCGACCCTGCGCGGCATCGAGGCGCTCTACGCCAGGCCCAACCCGCCGGACTGGTTCGTGCTGCTGAGCGCGGCGGATTACCCGGTGAAGCCGGCGGCGACGATCCTCGCCGAACTGGCGGCGAGCCCTTTCGATGCCTTTGTGGAGCACCGGGAGATCAGCTATGAACGCCGCCGGGAGCCCGCCGACAAGATGTACTTCCGGCGCTACCGGACCTTCCGCTTTCATGTGGCGGCGTTGTTTGGCGGCGCGCCGGCGGATCGCTTCTTCACCCTCGAGCATCCGCTGCTGACGCGCCACTTCACGCCGTTTTCGGGGGATTTCCGCTGCTATTTCGGCAGCCAGTGGTTCTGCGCCAACGGCAAGGCGGCGGAGCACCTGCTGCGCTTTCACCGGGAGAACCGCGGCCTCGCCGACCACTACCGGCGCCAGGAGCGCTACCGGGTGATCTGCCCGGACGAGTCCTACATCCAGACCATCCTCGCCAACGATCCGGGGCTGAAGGTGGCCAACGACCCGCTGCGCTACATCGACTGGGTGGCCGGCGAGGCACATCCGCGCACCCTGGGCTGCGCCGATCTGCCGGCGATCGCCCGCTCCACCGCCCACTTCGCCCGCAAGTTCGACGTGGCGGTGGATGGCGCGGTACTGGACCGGCTGGACGGGATCGTCGGGTAGGTGGGCGCCCGCCGCCTGCGGGTTGCGGTCGGGCTGCTGCAATCGATGGGCGTGGGATGGGCGACTGAAGTCGCCCCTACAGGGGGCGGTGCCGCAGATGCGGATCAGGCGTGGCAGGAATCACCCGGTGGGGGCGGCTTCAGCCGCCCGCGGCGTGTCGGGTGCGCGCCCTGGCCGTCAGTGCCCGCGGGCGAAGAGCTGAGCGGCGCCGGGCAGCTTGAGGGCGGAGAGCTTCGCCATCACGCCGTCCCAATCCACTGCATCCAGCGTGTTCTTGACCAGCAGGCCCAGGTCGGTCTCGCCTTCCATCAGCAGGCGGCGGCTGAAGAACAGGGTGTCCGGGTCTTCCTCGCGCAGCGCCAGGGCCAGGTAGTCGCGGGTCTTGGCCGAGATGGTGAGGTCCGGATCGTGCCCGTCGAACAGCGGGCTGAAGCCCCGCGGCCCGAAGGTGAAGCGCAGCGCCATGCCGGCGTCGGTGACCTTGAGCAGCAGGCGCTTGCCGGTGAGCGGCTCCAGCGTGTCGCGGGGCAGCAGGCGGTCGAGGGCCAGGTTGAGGCCGGTGACGAGCGCCAGGGTCGGCGGCAGCTGGGGCAGGCGGGCGCCCAGGCGTGCAAAGGGGCCGGGCAGGGTGAAGGCGGGGATTTTCATCGAGGGGCTCCGCAGGTCAGGCGTTGACGACGAGCTGTTCGACACCGGGCCGGCCGTGCCAGAAGCCGTTGCACGGCGCCTCGGGCAGCAGCGGCAGGGCGTCGGTGAGGGCGTCCATCGGCGGGATGAGGCCATCCACGGCGCGGCGGAAGAGATCGACGATCTTGCCGGTGTGCTCGCCCTGGGGGCTGATGCGCAGGATGTCGATGCCGTCGGCGACCACCGCGGGCAGGTCGGGCAGCAGGGTGTGCACGTGGGCCGACTGGGTCTGGATGCCGTTGAGGGTGAGGAAGGGCGCGCCCTCGCGGGTCTTGAGGGGGATGCCGTCAGCAAACTGCAGGCAGCGGAACTCGCAGGTGTCCTTCTGCAGGTTGAAGTGGCGGGCGGTGAAGCAGCGCGCCGAGTAGGCCAGCGGCAGCCGGCCGTGGGCGAAGATTTCCACCTCCATCTCGCGGCCCAGGCCGTGGCGCAGCTCGGCGATCTGCTTGCGCGACATCTCCGGCGGGGCGGCCCAGCGGGTGGCGCCCAGGTCGGCGAACATGCCGAGGGTGACCGGGTTGAAGATGTTGAGGGTGGGGCCGGCGATCCAGTTGGCGACCGGCGCGTCGCCGCTGGTGAGGAGCTCGACCGCGCCCATGTCGTTGGCCTCGACGCGGAACGTGCCGTTGGCGACGATCCGGCGCAGGGTCTTGAGATCGGATTCGGATTCGACCAGCACCTGGCTCGACAGCACGACCTCCTTGCCCGCACCGGCGAGCATCTCGGCGATCTCGAGCCAGTCGGGCAGGCGCAGCTCATGGCGGCGGGAGCACACGGTCTCGCCGAGATAGACGACATCCACCGGCGAATCCGCCATGTCGGCGTAGAAGGCGAGGGTGGACTGGCGGGGCCAGTAGTAAAGCAGGGGGCCGAGGGCGAGTTTCATCGGTGATCGGGCTTTCGGGCGGTTCGGGGGCGGCTCATTTCCAGGGGCGGTAGTAGGCGCCCAGGGTGTGGCTCTGGCCTTCGGAGTTCTTGTTGAGGGCGTTCATCCAGGCGGGCTCGACGCGGAAGGGCTGCTGGTCGGCGAGCAGGCGGTCGATGGCGGCGCGCCACACTTCGGTCACCTGGGCCACGTAGGCCGGGCTGCGCTGGCGGCCTTCGATCTTGATGGCGCGCACGCCGACGCGGGCCAGCTCGGGCAGCAGC
>JAKLLO010000130.1 GCA_023150095.1 Zoogloea sp.
GTGCTCGACTACATCCGCACGCGTGGGGACATCCTGCATGCCGCCTACCGGATCTACGGCAGCAGCCGGGTCTCGTGTGCGTTTTGTGTGCTGGCGTCGCAGGCCGACTTGCTGGCCGCCACCCGCTGTGAAGAAAACGCAGCGATCTACCGCGAAATCGTCGAACTGGAGACTCGCTCGACCTTCTCGTTCCAGAGCAAGCGCTGGCTGGGCGACGTGGCACCGGGCTTGCTCGATGCACCGTTGCTCGCGGCCCTTGTCGAGGTCAAGGAGCGGGCCGCGCAGCGGCAGGCTGCCGAGGCGGAGATTCCCGCCCACCTGCTCTATGAAGCGGGCTGGCCGGTGAGCATGCCGACGCCGGCCGAGGCGCGGCACCTCGCATCGGTGCGCCAGCGCGTTGCCGAAGCCGTGGGCATCGCCGTCGATTGCCTGGACGGCGATGCGGTCGGCGCCCGCTACGCGGCGCTGATCCAGCAACAGACCCAGCGACGGCAGGCATGATGGCCGTGGGACGCGCCTTCGGCGGCAACGTGTGGGTGGTCTGGACGCCGGGTGTGCTGGTATCGCTGCGCCGACTCGGCCACCGCGAGGCCATCCAGCGCTTGTGCGCCGAGTTCGACGAGGACGGCCCGGATTGTGGCTACAACGCCGTGATCCAGGACTACGCCAGCATATGGTGGAAGCAGGCGAACAGCGACCCGAACCTCACCCGGTTTTCCGACCATCACCGACAACTGGCGGCGCGCCTGAAACGCATGACGGGCCGCACCCATTCGACAAAGGCCTGACCATGAAGCTGGATCAGCAACTGCTCGACCGGATCACCTTGAACGACCGCGACGCCTTGTGCGAAGTCGCGCACCTGTTGCGTGAAGCGGATCGCGCCTGGAACCGGATCGAACGCGGCAAACAGACCGAACTCAGCGCCATGCACCACGACGACGGCTCGCTGGCGTACTGCCTGCGCTGGGCGCAGCAGGCGGCGGACGAGTTGATCGCGGCAACCCAGGGGGCTGGTTCGCAGACGAGCCGGTGAGGGCGCAGGTCCTTGAAAGAGATCGGCCCGGCGAGAGCATGAAGACATCCCATCAGGAGGCCGTCATGGACACACCGAACCATCCCACCCTGCCGCTGCGCCGCATCGTGCAGGGCAAGAACCCCCGCGAATACTTCGACCCGGCGGAAATGGCCGAGTTGGAGGATGGCCTGCGCGCTGCCGGCCGCGTCATCCAGCCCATCCTCGTCCGCCCGATCCCCGGCACCGACCGCTACGAAATCGTGGCGGGGGAGCGCCGCTGGCGCGCCGCCCAGACCGTCTTCGGCGACGACTACGACATGCCCGTCGTCATCGAGGCACTGAGCGACGAGCAGGCCGAAGCCTTCGCCACCATCGAAAACCATCACCGTGCCGCCATGTCGCGCGCCGAGGAGGCGCAAGCCGCCCGCCGCCAGTTGATGCGCCACAAGGGTGATAAGGACGAGGCGGCGGCAGCACTTGGCTGGAAGCCCGAACTGCTGGAGCGACGGCTGGCGCTGCTGACCTGCACGCCCGCTGTGTTGAAGGCACTCACGCACCGGCAGATTCAGCTTGGTCACGCCGAACTGCTGGCCGGGGTGCCGCCTGAGAAGCAGAACGCCGTGCTGACCGGTGTGATTGCGCACAAGGTGCCGGTGGGCGTCTTGAAGGAGCAGCTTGGCCGCTTCGCCCGCCGTCTGGCTGACGCCATCTTCGACATCGCACAGTGTGCGGCCTGCCAGCACAACTCGTCTCGCCAGTCCGGGCTGTTCGACGCGAGCCTGGGCGACGGCTTCTGCCAGCACCCTACGCACTACGACGAACTCACGCAGCAGGCCGTGGCGGCGAAGGCGGCGAGCTTGGGCGAGCAGTACCCCATGGTTCGCATCGTCAAGGCGACCGATGGTTTCTTGCCGCTGTCAGTGGCCGAGGACGGCGCGCTCGGTGTCGGCGCAGCACAGTATGCGGCCTGCAAAGGCTGTGCCTCCTTTGGTTGTGCCGTCTCGGCCATGCCGGGCACGCAGGGCGAAGTGACGACTTCCCTGTGCTTCGATGCGGCTTGCAACAGCCAGAAGGTCGCCGCGTGGGTGAAGGCGCAGCGCGAGAGCACGAAGCAGGAGAGGACGTCTGACAAGGCCGTGGCCCAAGGCAGCAAGCGCCAGCCGGCGTCCAAGACGAATGCCAAGCCCGCCACTGCGCCGAGCAACAAGACGCCGCAGCGCGTCGTGGACTACCGGCTCATGCAGTGGCGCAAATGGGCCGCGAAGGAACTCATGGTGCAGCCAGAGCGCAACCGGCGCGTGATGGTCGCTTTGGCGCGCTCGGGCCGGGCCAGCGACGTGCGCAGCACCGAGTACGGGCAGGCGGCGAGCCGGATCGCCGGCGCGGGTGCGATGGAGGGAACGGGCTTTCGCGGCCTGCTGCAAGAGGTGGATGCCATCGACGCACAGCACCTGGAACGGCTGACCCTCGCGGTCACCGCCGCAGCCGCGTTCGGCGTGACCACGCACGACTTGGAGGCGCTGCTGAACTACCTCCAGGTCGATGAGGCAAAACACTTCAAATGGGACGCTGCCTTCCTTGAACTATTCACCCTGAGCGAACTGGACGCCCTGGCCAGTGAGGTGGGGCTGCGCGCAAAGATAGGGGCGAGCCTTTACAAGCTGGCCCGCGAGAAGAAGAAGGCCGACTTCATCAAGGCGCTGCTTGCCGTTTCGGACTTCCCCTATGACGGCTCCGTCCCGGCCGTCATGCGCTATCCACGCAAGACTGAGCAGCCCGAAGTCGAACCGCTCGACCCCGATGCGGCCGAGGAGGTAGAAGGCGCCGACGAGGACGCCGCCTTGGCGGCGTGAGCGCCGCAGCCACTGGAAAACCCCCGATGCCTTCGTAGCATGGTCTTCGAAGGCATTTCTTTTTTGAAGGAGCGTGACATGACCCTGTTTGCAGAACTCTATGCGCTGGCCCTGACCGCGACGCTGACCATGACGGTGAGCGCCGACGAGAAGTCGGGCCGGCTGACCGTGAATGTGATTCCCAAGCCGCGCAAGGACGTGAGCGAGCCGACGCTGACGCAGCCCCTGAGCCTGACGGCGACCCCGCAGGAATTCGATGAGGGTTTCATCGCGGCGCTGACCGGCTACCGCGAGGTGCGCCAAAGCCTCGCGCAGCAGGCGGAAGCGACCAAGGAGGTGATCGAGGCGGCGAAGGCCGCTTCGGTGAAGAAAGCCAGCGATGCGGCGAGCAAGGCCGCCAAGTCCGGTGCCGCCACCGGCGTGACCAGCAAGGTGGCGAGCCCCGCGAACATGCCTGTCCAGGCGACGCCCGCAGAGGATGACGACGAGGGAGCCGACACCGCCTGCACGAGCGCCACGCCCGCCGCTGCGGCAACCGCAGCAACGGCGGGTGCCGAGTCCTACGACCTCTTCGGTTGAGCGCCACCGAAGCGCCGCGACGTGGGCTTGCAACCGCCCCTTCGGTTGAGAGACTGGATTCCAAGGCGGTCGAAGGCGACCGCCATCTCACCGAACCAAGGAGCAAAACACCATGTCGATTGCAGTTCTCGAAATCAGGCGATCCTTCCGCTACAACGGCATCATGCTGCCGGACGTGCCGGGGTTCGAACCCCGCGAAGTGCGCGACCTCTACAGCGCGCAGTACCCCGAACTCGTGAGCGCCGAGGTCGAGCCCGGCGAGGTGCGCGACGGCGTGCAGGAGTTCAATTTCCGCAAGGCGGTCGGCACCAAGGGCGCAGGCGTTGCGCCTGCCGGGGTGCAGGCCGAAGGCGGCGAGGCCGGCCCGCGCCTTGCAGCCCTGTTGGCGACGATTCAGGCCGACGAGGCAGGGGCGAGCGGCGCGCAGTCCAAGTTGTCCGCCGCGCTGTCGCGCCGTAGCGTGCTGGCCCGTTCGACGGCGATGAGCCGGTTCGCCCAGGCCACCCTGGCGAAGCCGCACCTCGATGCGCGCCCGCACCGCTCGGCGGCGACAAGCGACATGCTGGCGCCGGTGGCATGACGCCGAACCTGAACATCGGCATGGACAGGCCAGTCTTCGCCGCGATGCCCATCCTGGCGCTGCCTCAACTGAGTGGGAAGGTGCCGCTGTCGGTGGCCTCGCGTTCGCAGGCCAAGGCGAACGCGGGGCTGTGCCGTTGCCTGATCGATGCGGGCATCGTGCATGAGGATGCGCTGCCCGCGAACGAACCCGATCCGCTCAAAGCCTGCCAGCAGGCTATCGACGCCTGGATCAAGCGCCTGATCGGGCCGCTGCACTGCCTGCAACCCCGTGTGGCGATCAACGTGCTCGACGAGCACCAGCACCACCCGGCCAGCCGAGAAGGCAAGCAGAGCGCCTACGCCTACCTCGACCTGTACTGGTGCGAGTACCACGAGAGCGAATGGCCGGTGGGCCGGCAACTGGAAGCGCTGAATACGGCGATGCCGGGCCTCGGGGCCACGGTGTTGCAGGTGCTGCGCGAGCAGAGCCGCTACGTCTATCCCGTCTTCACCCCCGACATTGCCGACGACGTGTCGTCCTATCTGTACTGGCAGGGCGAGTCGGACGAAGAGGCCGCGCTCGACATGATGTGCGAGGACGACAACGAAGCCGACCGGGAGGCCATGCGCGACGAAATGGTCACCCGCGCAATGCTCGACGCCGCCTATCCCGAGTGGGCGCGGCGCTGGCTGGTGCGACCGGAGAAGGGGAGGCGTCGGCGCAAGGGCGAGGCGGCCCTGCGACTCTGCGATCTGCGGCGTGCAGCCAAGACCCTGACCGACCCTGCGATGCGCGCCATCGTCGCCGACGCACTGGCGCTGTCCAAGCTGGCGCTGGACGACAGCTTCCGGCCCGACATCGACGGCGAGTACATCGGCTTCGGGGCCGTGCTGTCCTGGGACGAGGCCGACATCACGACGCGCATCTACGACGACCTGCTCAACCTCGCGCACCAGTCCGAGTTCTGCGACCGCATGGGCGAGGCAGTGATCTCGCTCGACGACCCCGGCGCGCTCGGTGCTTGCTTTGCCCGCCTGGGCCTGCGCTTTGAGGCCATCGCGCTGATCGACCGCTTGATTCACGCCCTGAGCGACTGAGACTGTTCTCAGGAGGTCATTCCAAGATGAACGAAGCCGAGTTTTCCATCCACACCCCGACCGAGAACGTGCTGACGCTCGATCAGGCGGTGCTGCTCTACCACGGCCGCAACGGCGGCGCGCTGGCCACCGTCCACGAGGTGATGACCGTGGACGGTGCGCCGGTGATCGGCGCGGGCCGCGCCATGACCGCGCAGGCGGCACGCGAACTGGCCGCAGCCTTGCTCCAGCGGGTGGCCCACAGCGGCTTCCTGCCCGAGACGGTGCTCTACGTGCATGGCGACCTGATCCTGTGGTGGGTACCGCCTGCACGCCGCCACATTGCCTTCCGGGTGGATGGCGACCATGCCGAAGCCTTCGGCGGTGGCGAGCGCGGGGAGACGGTGCCGCTGCCGGGGCTGGTCTTCGCGGCATCGAGCCGGACGTGGGGCGTTTGGGCCGTCAAGGGAAGCCGCCGCCCGACGCCGCAGACCCCGCTGTACCAAGCCCCATTCTTCAACGTCAATGGGCAGGGCGGTATCTGCCAAGGCAATGTGCCGAAGCCCGAAGGCACCACGGTGGAGAAGATCGAAGCCTGGAACGATGCCTTCTTCCGCTCCTACTTCACCCACCCGAACGTGACCGGCAAGCTGCTGCGCTACCGGGGCGGCGCCTATGCCTTCTGGCGCGACATGCTCGACCGGCGTTTCGCCCGCTTCCCGGAGCGCGTGCTGGTCGATGTCAAGACGACGCTGGGCGGGCTGCTCGGAGAAAAAGACCGCAAGGGGGCCGCATGATGGACGTGCGCGATCAAGCCTTGCTGGCCTCCTGCCCGGTGGTGGCCGCACCGCGTTTCAGCCCGCTGCCGGACATGGCCAACGGCCAGCGCATCATCGTGGCGAGCAACGGCTGGTTCGTCCAGACCCGGCTGGACTGGCTCGACTGCATCACCGCACTGAGCCTGGATACCCCGGCGATGCGCCTGCCCTACGGTGAAGTCCGGGAGCACCTGCGTTTCAGCTTCGGCCAATTGCCGATCCCGCTGATCGAGGCGTTTGTCGCTCATGGCCGCAAGCACCTGCCCGATGAAGCCGCTGGTGTGCTGATCTACTCGCGCGGCACCGGGCGGCTGCGACTGGCGTTCTGCGAGGCAGTGCGGGCCTCACCCGTTCGCATCGACTACCGAAGGCCACCGATGGCCGACGACGAAACCGTGGCCGTGGACCTGCACACGCACGGACGGGCTCCGGCGTTCTGGTCAGCCGACGACGACCGGGACGACCAGGGCATCAAGGTGGCGGGGGTGTTCGGTCTGCTGGATCAGCCCAAGCCGATGGCGCGGTTCCGGCTGGTGATCAACGGCCTGTACCAGGACTTGCCGCGCCACCCGTGGCCGGGGCCTGATGCGTTTGCGGACAGGGTGGACGGCGAGGAATCCGCCCCTTGGCCGAACCGCTGGATGCGCAGCGTCATCCGCCGCTGGACAGGCGCTTGAAAGCGGCCCCCGGCGCGGGACACTGAGTGCAACACGTCATGGAGGCTGTGCATGGAACATCGAATTGATCCCCGACTGTTGGAGCGCCGGGTGCGTTGCCATCTGGTCGGGGTGGGGGGCAATGGCGCGCAGATGGCGACATGCCTTGCCCGGCTGGACATTGCGATGCGCGCCCTCGGCCACCCGTACGGGCTGCATGTGCAGGCCTTCGACGCCGACCGGGTGAGCGAGGCGAATGTCGGGCGGCAGTTGTACAGCGCCGCCGACCTCGGCCGATACAAGGCGCTGGTGACGGTGCATCGGCTCAACCAGTTCTACGGCCTCGACTGGGACGCCTACCCGATGCGCTACGAGGACTACGTGGAGGGGCACCGGATTTCAGGTGGCGCTGACATCCTGATCAGTTGCGTGGATAGCCGCGTGGCACGCCGCAACCTGCATCAGTTCCTGTTCCGCGATCACGTTCCGTGTCGCTACTGGCTCGACCTGGGCAACACGGAAACCACTGCCCAAGTGGTGCTGGGCCAGCCGGACAACCACGCTGTGCTGCGCAACGCGGGCGATGCCCCGAGACTGCCGTGCGTCACCGAGCTTTTCCCGGAACTGCTCGACGAGACGGTCGTGGAGGACAACCAGCCATCTTGCTCCGTTCGCATGTCGCTGGCCTCGCAGGGGCTGTTCGTCAATGACGTGGCCGTGCGCTTCGGTGCGCTGCTGCTCTACGAACTTTTCTCCCGTGGCGGACTGGGCCAGCACGGCGTGGTCATCAACCTCGACAGCAAGCGAACCGGCCCCATCGAGGTCGATCCTCGAACCTGGGCGCGCTTCGGATTCCGGCATTCTCAAGACGATGCCCACGCAGAGCCTGCAGCCGAGGAGGCCATGGTATGAAGGATTGGAACGTGTGGGTCAGCCGTGAAGGGTGCGGTGTGGTGATCGGCACGGTGTCCGAGGAAAACGAGTCGCTGGCCCGATGCGCGGCGCTTTCTCGCTACGCGGTTGCCGAAGAAGAACTCGCTTCGGGGGCGGTGCCATCCATGAGATGCGCCATCCTGCCCGACGAGGATTTCGGGGTGTCTCCGGCGTAGTCCGGGGCGCATCGGGGCAAGGGCTGATCCTCCGATAGACTTGGGACAACCCCGGACGCGGCTTTGCCGACCCGGCGTCAGACGGACAAGCTGCAACGAAAGCGCTCATGGCACGCAAACGCACCCTGCAAGAGATCGACCGGGAAATCGCCAAGCTGAATCAGGAGGCGGATGCCATCCGCGCATCCGAGAAAGCAGAAGTGGCGGCCAAGATGAAGGACGCCATTGCCTACTATGGCTTCACGGCCGCCGACCTCGGTCTGGCTCGCGGCGGCAAGAAGGAGGCGAAGGCCAGCACCAAGGCCAAGCCGAAAGCGGGCAGGGGTGCTGGCAGCGCCCCGGCACGCATCAAGTACAAGGATGATGCGGGCAACGCATGGTCGGGGTTTGGCCGCAAGCCCAAATGGTTCGTCGAGGCGCTGGCCAGCGGCAAGACGGCCGAGCAACTGCTCGCCTAGCCCCAGATGGATGGCAGCCCTGGCCGTGGCTGCGATTCATGACGTTTCATTCATCGCACCTTCGAGCGTATGCTGGCGCAAACCCGCCTCATTTCCGCTCGAAGAATCACACGCATGGATCATCTGAATGACTGGCCCAAGACGGCCATCTGGCCGTCTCCGACGGGCGCGGGAGCGCCTGAACTTCAATGGGTGACCCGATGAGCGAGGATCATCCCATCATCAAGCAGTTCGAGGCGCAGGCCGAAGTGCTGGACATCACCGGCAGTGCCGAAGCCATTGACGAGGCCATCGTTCAACTGGCCACCTGGATGGACGGCCTCGAACTCTCCGATGACGACGCGGCCTTGCTGTGCCGCATCGGGTCCATCCTTTACCGGGAAGGACTGCGCCGGCGCATGGACAAGGCCGGGTGATCCTTGCGGAATGTGGGAACGGGGCCGCAATGCCCCCGTTCTCTTTGGCGCAGCGCGCACCCCTACGGTTCAGCGCTCCTCGGGCATCTCTTCATCGCCCGGCGTACTCGGCTTCGCGTCTGGCGGCTGGGCCTTCTGCGCCGCTTGCCGCGCCAGCAGTCCCCCTAAGTAAGCTCCCGAGGCGCGGGGGCGATTGTGGCCAGCCAAGCGGGCAGCCGAAAGCCTGGCTTGCGCATCCACATCCGGGGGCACGTCCGTTCTGCCGCGCACCGGGGGTGCAACCCCGGCCTTCGCGCTGTAGTGGTCGATCAATGCTTCATGCCGCAGACCGTGCGACGTGGCGCCCAGCCCTTCCTTGGTGAGCTGAAAGCGTCCCATCACGTAGTCGAAGCGCCGCAGGTTGCGATCCAGGCTGCGGCGGGGATCGCCCATGTGTGCGTCGTCATCCGTGGCCAGCGCCTGGGCGAAACGCAGCGCCGCCATGCGCTGCGCTGAATCCAGCGGGACGAAGCGCAGCCGCCCCCCTTTCGCGCCTTCCTTGATCCGCACGTAGCTGTCGGCCTGTCGTTCTTCGGACGGCAGCCCCGTGGCCTCGAACGGCACCACGCAGCGATGCGGTCGGAACATGACCGATTCCTTCCTCCGCAGGCCAAAGGCGCGCATCAGCTTGAGCGACGCTCCGATGTAGCGGTCGTAGAGGCACACCTCTTCGATCACCGCGTCGATGTCGATGCCGGCCGCCGTCCAGCTCTTGTCGCGCTCGGCGTTTTCGTGGCGCTGGTATTCGGCGGGCGTCAGGCCGTAGTGATCCGGCTTGCGGATGAAGCCCGGCTTGCCCAACCACATCGCCAGTCCCCGCAGGAAACTCAGGTAGGTCTGGATCGTGGCCGGCGCCAGCCGCTCTTTCTGCCAGACGGCGACCATGGCCCGGATGTGGCGATCCCCCAGGTTGCGCGGGTCGGGCACCATCTTGAAACCGGCCTTCTGGTGCAGGTCGCGGAAGAAGCGCCGCAGGAAGTCGGCGCGCTCCTGCCGGGTCTTGTGCGAGACGGTCTTCTCCCGTGCGGTGTGCTGGGCGTTGTACAGGGTGATCAGCAGGTCAAGCACACGCATGGGATCGGCGTGGCCGGGCCGCAGCCGTTCAAGGGCTTGCTCCGGCGACAGGGTGGCGCGCTCCTGGTCGCGGCGCGGCTGGTGATGGTGGGCGTCACGCCACGCGCCCAGGGAACCCTGGACACGGCGGGGGGCGTGTTGTGTGTTGAATCTGGACATGGCAAATCTCCGACAGCAGTGCCGTGAGCCGTCCCGGCGGCGCACAGCGGGAATGGGGTGGAATCCATCGGTTCATCGCCTCGCGGATTCCGATGCGCGGGCGATGCGTGGTCAGGTGTTTCAGCAAGGCGTGCGACCACGAGCGCGCCATGCCTACCCAGGGGTTTGCCGGTGAGGCGCGGGATGCGCGTCAGCCGACTCGGTCGTTCTTAAAAATGAACACGGTGATCCGTCTCGCTTTCGCATTTCTGCGTTCGTCGAGAGTTGGGATGCCGTCCCGCCTCATGGGCCGGGAACAACATCGGCGCCAAGGTCTGGCCTTGCGCGCCATGGGGGATCAATCCTCTGAATGCGTAGCGTCATCCCCCTGCATGGGTCCGCCCCTTGACCGAAAGTCCAGGGCAGTGCGAGGTTCACGAGCGAGGGGCACATGGGGAGCCCAACAAGGGGCCAACACAGCCATGTGCTGCGCGAAGTGCGCGTGCTCGAAGGGATGACGGGAACAGCGGCGCGGCATCAGGTGCCGGCCGGGGAACTGCTCGAACGCAGGACTCGTTCTCGGGGAACGTCTGGCAGATGACTGCCAGCAATGCACTGCGCTGCTCTACGGGGGAAACACTTCGGGCATGGGCTCAAGGGGCCATGCCGAGCCCGATTCATGGATCGGGACTTGAAGAGGCGGGTAACGACCGCAACGCCTTTCGCTCCGCGATGGAGCAGGCCAGGAGGCCTCGGGAGACTGTAGTTCACACCCAGGCCGCGATCGGGTCAATGACGAGCAGGGCCGCGCCACCCACTTGACGCCAGAACGGCGGCGTTTGCGGGTGGCCCTTGAAATTGCAACGCGAGGGGCGCTTATTTTTGGAAAGCCCTCCGGAATGGCCCGCCGCCTGGGGTTGACATTGCTCTTGCCTGCCTCTGGTTTTGATCGTGAGGGTTTCGATGCCCATTGACCCCTGGGAGCGCCCTCGGCGCTGAAAGCGTGGTCTTGACGACGTCCGATCCAGTGAGACCGTAGTCCGACACGGAAGACGCGGGGCGGCGTGGTCGGAGGTACTCGACCTGCACACGGCCTCGGCTCGTATCGGCTGGGAACACAGTCCGAGCTGATTGCGAGAACGAGGCTTTCCCCAGCGATTTCCGTGTGGAACGGTCGCATCGACAAACCGATGCTGACCCCTCTCGAACCCATACAGGAGTCATTCATGGACTTTGTCGTCAGAGCCGTCGACGTCGGCTTCGGAAACACCAAGTACGTCATCAGCGCGTCCGGCAGCGAAATTCGCTGCGCCAGCTTCCCGTCAGTCGCCTATCCAAGCATGCGGGAACCGTCCGCCCAGCCCGGCTACGAGCGACGCAAGACGGTGGCCATCCCGATCAACGGTCTCTTCTACGAGGTCGGTCCAGAGGTCGAGCTGGCGGCGGATACCTTCCGCGCGACCCAGATGCACGACCGCTACACCGAGACGCCCGAGTACATGGCGCTGCTGCGCGGCGCGCTGGCCCTGATGAAGCAGCCGTCGATCGACCTGCTGGTCGTGGGGCTGCCCGTGGCGGCACTCACTACGAAGAAGACCGCACTCGAGAAGGCCGTGACCGGAACCCACGACATCGGAAACGGCAAGACCGTGGTGGTTCGCAAGGCCTTGGCCATCGCCCAGCCCCAAGGCGCCCTGGTGGACTTCGCCGTCCAACATGGCAAGGGCGCCACCATCGAGCGGGAGCAGAGCCTGATCCTCGATCCGGGCTCCCGGACCTTCGATTGGCTGGTGGCCAGGGGCATGCGCCTGGTGCAGGCCAAGAGCCATTCGGTGAACCGGGGCGTCTTCGACATCCTGCAGGCTATTGCGGCCGAGATCGGGCACGACATCGGGACGCCGTACAACGACATCGAGGCCATCGACCTGGCACTGCGCACGGGCAAGAACCCGGTGATCTACCAGAAGCCCTACGACATCTCCCGAGCCATGCCCATGGCGCATTCGATCGCCCAGCAGGCCGTGGCGTCGATGATGCGCTGGATCGACGCGAGCTACAGCTTCCAGAACATCATCCTGGTGGGTGGGGGCGCATACCTGTTCAAGAAGGCGGTGAAGGAGGCTTTCCCCAAGCACAAG
>JAKLLO010000131.1 GCA_023150095.1 Zoogloea sp.
CCGGCGGGGATCATCGGCTTCTCTTCGCCGGTGGCCGGGTCGAGATACCAGTCGGCATAGACGATGATGGTGAAACCGTCGATGGTGCCCATCACGCGACCACCGGGAGTGGTGACGGCTGAGAGGTCGAGGGTGGCGCGGTGCTCGTTGAGGGTGTTCCAGCGGTCCGCCACGTAGGGGTTGTCGCGGAAGACCTTCCAGACGTCGGCTGTCATGGTGACCTCGGTGGCCGACACGCCGGACTTCTGGAGCATGAGCAGCGCCCAGTCCTGCAGGTCGTTGAGCGGATTGACGTCAGCGTCGGACCACTTGGCGCCGGCGAGCTTGGCAATGGTGAGACCCGGGTCGCGCCCGAAATCCACCACCACCGTCTGGTAGCCTTCGCCGGACAGGGTGATGGTGCCGGAGTACAGCGCCGAGGCGGCCATCCACTCCATGCGGCGGGTGATCATCGAGATCTGGTCGGAGAGATCGGTGCGCAGGTTGATCTGGATGCGCTCCATGGGGGAGATCGCCCCGCCGATCTGCTCGCCGATGGCGCGCTTGAGCGGGCGGCTCGGGTCGAAGACGCGCTTGTCCTTTACGTAGGCCGGACGCACGTTGTTGGTCTTGTAGCCCTTGGAGGTGACGATCTTGCCCTGCACCAGCGGCGAGACCAGCGGCGCCAGACGGCGGGCGCCGCCTTCCACGTCGAAGTAGATCTCCTCGGATTCGCTGCGCTGCTCGGTGCGGAAGTAGCGGTCGAGCAGCCAGGACTGGGCGGCAGGCAGGTAGGCAACCACCTGCGCCAGGACGGCGGTGTCAAAAATGTTCATGGTGACTTAAACCCCTGCTTGGACGGAGACGGTCTGGATGCCGACGCCGCGCAGCGCATCGGACACGGTGGAGAGGGTGTGGCCGGTGCCGAGGATCAGCGCCGCGCCGTTGAACACGCCGCTGAAGTAGGCGACGGTGGCCTTGTCGCCGGCGGAGGCGTCGGTGTCCTCGGCGAGCACGACGGACGGGACTTGCGAGCCGTCGGCCGCGGCGGCCAGCGACTTCACGTACTTGCCCGAGGCGGTGATGCGGCCGAGCACGGTGCCGCGCTCCAGGCTCTGGCCGGACGCGAGGGTGATGCCCTTGCCGAGCAGGTCGTCCGCATCGTCGGCGATCAGGCGGTCGGGCACGTAGGTGCCCTCGGCGGCAAAGCGCGCCGTGGTCTTGAGATCCATGTGGATGGCTCCAGTAGGTGCCGGCGTGGCCGGCGGGTGACGGGGGTCGGGTGCTGCGGAGGAGGCTTAAGCGCGCTTGGCGGGCATGCCGGCGTTGAGGATCTGCAGGGCCAGCGCGCTGGCTTCGGCCTGGGGCGACTTGTCCTTGTCGTCGCCGCCATCCGGGCCGACGTCCGGGTTCTTGACGCCGGCCATCGCCGCCGAGAGGGGGTTTGCCGAGGCGGCGGCCGCTTCCGTCGGCGAGGCGGCGAGCAGCTTCTGGACGGTGGCGGCGTCCAGATCGGACTCGAGGGCGAAGGTCTGCGCGAGCTTGGCGCGGCCCTGGGCCTCGGTGGCGTGGAGGATGGCGCCGATGCGCGCACGCTCGGCAGTTGCACCGGCCTTGAGGCCTTCGGCGTGGGCAGTGGACTTGACCGCAGCAAGCTGCTCGGCGGTCAGGGCATCGGTCTTGGTCGGGTCGGACATGAGAGGCTCCTTGCTGGTGACGGGGGTGGCGGCCGAAGCCGTGGGGTTGAAGGTGGAACCGGGCGCGGAGCCCGAGATGCCCCGCGCGGTGATGCTGGTTTCGAGGTGGGCGATGGCTTCGGCCAGCGACCCGATGTTGTTGGCGAGCCCGTGCTCGATCGCCGATGGCCCGGAGAACACCCGGGCCTCGGTGGCCAGGGCGCTGCCAGGCTCGACGCCCCGGGCGCCATCCACGTGGTCGGCGAACATCAGGCGCAGACGGTCCGCCTCGGCCTGGAACCAGGCGAGGGCCTCGCCATCGAGGGGCTCGTGGGGGTTGCCGGCGGCCTTGTGGGCGCCGGAGCGGATCAGGGTGTAGACGTAGCCCTGGGAGGCGTTGCGGGCGCTCTGCTCCCGGTGCATGAAGATCGAGCCGATGCTGCCGGCGAGGCCCGTGGAGGGCATCCAGATCTCGTCCGCGGTGGAAGCCAGCAGGTAGCCGGCCGACAGGGCCTGCTCGTCGATGTAGGCCAGCGTGGGCTTGCCACCCCGTTCAGCCATCAGCTTGGCGGACAGGGCGAAGAGCCCCGCCACCTCGCCGCCCGGGGTGTCGTACCACTCGAGGATGCCGCGCACGTCCGGGTCGGCGTAGGCCTGGGAGAACAGGCTGTCGAGGCTGCCGTAGCTGGTGAGGCCCGACATGGCATCGAGCCCGCTGGCGCGCTGCACGAGGGAGCCCATCACCGGAATCACCGCGATGCCGCTGTCGGTCATCTGGTAGGGCTTGTCGGCGTAGCGACGCTGGGGGCCGATGGCGCTCGCCAGGGTCATGCGGGTCTGCCGCTCGGCGAACTCGGCGATCAGCTTCTCGTCGGGCATTGGCGCATGGCCGGATTCCCAGGCGCGAAACACGCCCTCGATCACCGTGAACTTGCTCTCGGCGATCATCAGCGGCGTGTTGTAGAGCTTGGCCGCAAGATGCGGGTACATGTGCATGGGGCGCTCCAAAAGCAAAACCCCGCCGGAGCGGGGTTTCGGGTTGTGTGCAGACGTCTGCACGATCAGGCGGGATCGTCGCCTTCGTTCTCGGGGCCGTCCTCGGGGGGCGCCGGGTTGTCGTCCTCGCCCTCCTCCTCTTCATCGTCGGCCGCCGGCGGCGAGGTCTTGGCTGGCAGCAGCAGACCCAGTCGGCGCCGGAGTTCGTTCTCCCGGGCCTGCTGGTGGAGCACCTCCTCCCAATCGAGGCCCTGCTCGGCGCATTCGGCCTCCAGCGTGGATAACCCGCCTTCGATCCGCATCACGGCGGCCTGGGCTTCCTTGACCGGGTCCACCCAGCCGCGGCCGGCACCGATCCAGCGGGCGCTGCACCAGGCGGCGCGGTTCTCGTAGAAGTCCGGTGCCTCGACGAGGCCGATGCTGACGGCTTCCTCAAGCCACAGCTCGTAGATCGGCTGCGCCCAGTAGTCCGACAACCAAGCCCGCTTGCTGCGGAAGTACCGCCATGCCTCCAGCAGGGCTGCACGGGCGCTGCTGTAGTTGGTCTTGCTGAAGTCCTTCAGCAGCAGCTCATACGGCAGGTTGAGACCGGTGGCGAGGTGCCGGTGTCCCGCCTCCATGAAGGCGGCAAAGCCCGTGGCGGGCCGGGCCGGGTTGAAGGCACTGAGCTTCTCGCCCGGGTAGAGCGGGACGATCGCCCCGCTCTTGAGCTTGGCCCGGTTCTGCGGCATGGCCCGGGTGTCCATGTACGCCTTGGCCGTGGCCGCATCGCCACCGAGCATCTCCAGCAGATCGGAGAACTCCATCGGGCTTTCGACGAAGGCCGCGATCATGGCGTTGGTGACGGCCGCGTCGAGCTCGGCGCTGGCGTAGCGGTCCAGTTGCTTGAACTGCTGCATCACCGCCGAGAAGATCGGCTTGGCCCGGGTGGCCCCGGCCCGATCCACGTCACCCGCGTAGATCACCCGCTTGCGACCCCAGTCCGTGGTGGCCGGGATGCCCTCCCACTCGCCGGCCATCCCCACGCCGGCGAAGCAGTCGCCCGGATGGGTCTTGCGAATCCAGTATTTCAGCGCCCGCCCGTACTGGTCGATGTCCATCCCGCCGCGGCGGTACTGGCTGTCCATCGCGTTGTTGGGGTTGGAGAGGCGGTCCGACTCCATCAGCGCGATTCGCGTGGCGAAGCGATCCATCGGCTCGGGTTGCCAGATCGGCAGCGCCAGCAGGTCGCCATTGAGCAGCGCGCTCTTGAAGGCCAGGGTGGTGAGCCCGGCGAAGTTGTGCCGACGGGCCGCATCGCAGCTAGTACTGCGCGAGTAGCTTCGCCACAGGCCCTCGGTCTTGCGCGCCCAGGCGTTGGCCCATTCGCTGTCTCGCCCCAGGGCTACCCAGTCGGGTGTGGCCTGCAGGCGCAGGCCGGTGCCCACCACGTTGTCGGTGTGGGTCTGCACCGCGCCGGAGGCGATCCCGTTGTTGCGCGACAGATCCCGCGAGCGGGACACCAGCATCGGCAGCTCGGTGAGCAGGTCGGCGTCCGGCGAGCCGGACCACGGGCGCCAGCTGGCCAGCTGCTGGCTGGTCAGCGAGGCGCCCTCGTGGGCAAGGGCGGCCGCACGCGGGCGCCCCCCGCCGCGATTGCGTCGGGGGGTGACATTGAGCAGGGACATGGTTGAGCCCGTCAGAAGTAGTTGCGGATGACTCGTCGGCCTACACCCTGCCCGCTCGCCCGGCTGATCTGGGCCTTGAGGTCGGTGATGTACGACTTGAGGTTGGCGATGTCGCTGGCCGAGTTGGCGTAGCCGATCGAGGTGCCGTTACGCGACACCGACACCTTGCGCTTGCCGGTCTGCAGGTCGTGCAGCGCGGCTTCAGCCTCGGTGAGGCGGCGGCGGAGGGTTTCGAGATCTGCCATCGCACCCCCTAGTGCAGTACGACTTTGCCGCCGGTGGTGAGACCGAAGCCCCCACCCAGCGCGATCACCAGAGTGCCGACGCCACCGCCGGTCATGGTGCCGACGAGCTCGTTGTTGGCACCGAACGCCACGCCGGCCCGCACATCCGCGGGGCTGGGGTAGCCGCCGACAGCCGGGGCGACGCCCCCGACGGTGAGGGTGACATTGACCGGCAAGCCCACCGCAACACCGTCGACGTACAGCTGGTACGCGAACCAGGCGGAGGGGCCGGTGTAGGCGAAGCTGCCGTCCTCCGCAAAATCCAGCGTGCCCCCGCTGGGCCAGGTGGTGATGACGGCCCGGAGCTCGCGGCCGGCGTCGGCCGGAAGCGCGATGTCGTTGGCGAGCACCGAGCCGCCGGCATCGCCCGACAGCGGCACGGCCTCGGCGAGGATGCCGTGGCCGGCGTACTGGCTGACCACCACGGCGCCGGCGATCAGCGGTACGGAATCAACTCGGATACTCACGATGCGGTGATCGGCCCGGTGATGCCGGTGCCGCCTCCTGAAGTTTTGATGGCCACGTGGTACTGGGTGCCGGCGACGATGGACGCGTGCGAGATGGCCGCGAGGACGCCGGTGCCGTCGGTGGTGAGGCCGGTGACCGTGGTCACCACGGTCATGTCGGACGCGCGGAGCACGGCGCAGGTGACGCCCGTGAGCCCACCCTGGGCGACGCCGGCGTTGTTCTTGATCGGCTGCGAGACCGCGACCGTGCCGGTGACGGCAGCGGTGAGCGTGACGGACTTGGACAGGGCCGTGGAGCGGTTGCCGGCAGCGTCAAAGGCGCGCACCTCGAAGGCGTCGGTGGAGCCCGGCGTGCGGCCGGCGATGTTGGCGCTGGTCGAGGTGCCGACGGACGTCCAGGTGGCGGCACTGTTCAGCCGGTACTCGTAGCCGGTGACCGCCACGTTGTCGGAGGCCGCAGGCCAGCTGGCCGTGTAGCTGCTGGAACCGAGGCTGCTGACCGTGACCGCGCCGGTGAGCGTGGGGACCGTGCTGTCACTGGAGCCGGAAGCCGAGGTGGAGAAGTTGGTGATCGCCGACCAGGCGCCGGCCCCGGTGGCATTGGTGGCCCGGATCTGCAGGGTGTAGGCCGTGCTCGGCGTGAGCCCCGAGATCGTCGCCGGAGATGCACCGATGGCGGTGGCTGTGCCGCTGTTGAGCCGGTACTCGTAGCCGGTGGCATCGGACCCGCTGTAGCCGTAGGGCACGGAGACACTGCTCGCGGCCGGGGTGACGGTGCCAATGGTGACGGTGCCCGTGGGTGCAGATGCGACCGGACCGGCACCCGTGACCAGGCCGAAGACATTGTTGTTGCCCACCGAGGCGTGGAGGTCGGAGATCTCGGCGTCGGTCAGCACGTCGTTGAAGATGACCAGATACAGCAGATCGAAGCCGGCCGAACTGTTATTGAGTCCGTTCACCGCCGAGATCGTCGCATCGCCGCCGGTGCCGCCGGAGTAGGTGACGCCAGTGTTTGCGCCATCGACGTACAGCTTACCCACCACGGCATTGCCACCCGTCGCATTGGCCGACGTGGTGGCGATCGTGTGCCGGAGCCCATCCCCGTAGATCGAAATGTTGGACGTACGCGCGGCGTTGTAGTCGTCGGTTGATACGGCGTTGAGCCCCAGTTTTCTGCCGTTCGCAGCACTGGTGACCACCGGCAGCGCCTGGTAGACGTAGCCGTTGTGGCACAGCATCGAGTTGTTCTTGTGGTTGGCCAGATCGTCGGCCGTCTGCGCCAGCTTGGCCATCACCAGGAAGAGCGTGCTCTTGAAGCCGGCGACGTTGGAGGCCTGGGTGAGACCCGGAGTGAAGGAGAAGCCCGCATGGCCGGCCCCTGTGTTGCCCGTGGTACGAACCGCGGCGCCGTAAGTGGCATCGGTGACGACGGTCACGCCTGCGTCGAGGGTGAAGGTCACACCAGCCCGCTTCAGATCCACGAGCGCGTTGGTGGAGGGATCGACCGCGATGAGGGCGCCGACTTTCGACGCCAGCGCGTGGCCGCTGTTGAATGCAAGAGCCATGTTTAGATCCTCACCCCGATCATCTTGTTGCCCCCATGCCGGACGGACATGAGGAATGCGCAGTTGTACTTGGCCGACCATTCGGCCCGCAGCTCGTAGTAGCTGCTGCCGCCGCTGGCCGCGAGCCGGTGGCCGGTGTCGGTGACCGTCGGGCTGCCAGCGTTCCAGTTGAAGATGAAGGCGCCCACCTGCTGGGGCGAGCCTTGGTAGGCGCCGAACAGGATTCGCCCGTCGCCCATCTTGACCGACCACATGTTTTCGACGGACCAGCCCGACAGCGCCGGGAATAGCGAGAGCGGCAGCATGTGGTGGTCACCGCTGACCGGATTGGCCAGGTCACACACGAAGCCCAGGTGCGAGGGGCTGCCGGTGCCGCCGATCACCACCAGCTTGTCGCCGGCCACCAGGTGGGGCACGGACTGGATCAGCACGTTGGTGAGCTTGCCGAAGATGCTGAAGTTGGTGACGGTGCCTGCGTCTTCGGACAGGTGCGTCAGGTAGCTGCCGGCGACGCGCCACCAGCCGTCGCCAGGAATCCGGACCAGGCCGGCGCCGAGCTCGGGGGCGCAGAAGGCGTTGGTCGCGTCGGTGAGCGCGTAGCGCCAGGTGCCGGTGACGGTGTTGAAGTACCAGATCGGCAGCTTGCGCGAGGCGAGGTAGCCGCTACCGGCGGGCAGTGGGCTCCAGGCGGTGGCGTAGGCGTGCTCCTCGGTGTTCATGCAGACGCCGAGTTCCTTCGTGGTGGCGTCGTACCAGAGGTTGCGGAAGGTGTGCGCCGCCCAGGGGCGCGTCTCGCCAGCGTCGGCGAACATGAGGCCGTCGGCGCGGATGTGGTGGTCGCCGGTGGCGGGGTCGCGGTTGTAGATGCGGTGGCACAGGCCGGTCTCGGCGTCCCAGCGGTACACGGCGTTATCCATCTGGGCGCTGCCGTGGGTCTCGGAGCCATAGACCCACATGCTCTGCCGGGCTTCGTCCCAGGCGGAGCCGGAGTGGCCGGGCAGATTGACCAGCATCAGCCCGTCCGGGATGGTGGTGAGCAGCTGGAAGCCGGAGGCGGACCAGTCCTTGGCGAGCATGGTGATGGCGCCGGCCGTTGCTGCCGACGCGACCACCGGATTGGAGGCCCGGCCGGCGAGCACGGTGGCGCCAGCGCCGACGCTGTACGAATCAGGGGTCGGAGTAGCCATTTATTGGGGAACCACTTGAGTCGGGTTACCGGCGCCGTCGTAGGTGACGGCGAGGTAAGGCGCGCCATTGCGCGTGATCGCGGTGACGCCATGGGCGCCATAGGTGACGACAAACGCCGCACCGCCCAGCGCATAGGACGTCACGCGGCCCTGGGCATCGGTGACGATGCTGGTGGCGGCCTGCCGCGCCTCAAGGAGCGTGGCGTTGATGTTGCCGATCTGCCAGCACAGGGCGTCCGGGATCGCCTGGGCACCGGGCGACGGTGCCGGCAGCAGCCCGCGCAGCGCTTCGGGCCGCGCGATGACGGCCGGCCCGGTGAGGCACCATGAGAGATCCGGCGCCGGCGTGCCGTCGGCGACAAACTCGGCCTGCACCGTCACGCTGGGGCCACTTGCCGCGGTGATGGCGGTCACCCGGTACAGGGCGGCGCTGCCAGACCCGGCCACCGGGCCGGTGTCGATCAGTACGCGGTCGTCCACCTTCACATCGCTCCCTGAGAAGGTGCCGGTGCGATCCGACACCCCCAGCTGGATCGAAGCCGTTGCCCACGAGCCGCCGGCGCCCAGCGCCGTGGCGGCGGTGAGCACGGCGGCGAGGTTGAATTTGGGCTGCATGGCGCCCCCTTAGAGCATGGCGCGCCAGCGCGCGGCGGCACCGGCGGTGAGGTTCGACTTGCTGAGGCTGACCACCCCGCCGGCGAGCGAGCAAGAGATGTAAAGCTGGGTCTGCTCGGTGGCCGGGCTGCCGGCGTAGTGCATCAGGGTGCCGAGCGGGTGGGCGTCGAGGGATGCCGCGCCGAAGGGGTCGGGGATGTTGATGGTGAAGACCGTGCCGGTGTTGAAGCCGGCGCCGTAATTGACCGACACCGCCGACACCTTGAAACCGCCGAGTGCGCCGATGGTGACCGCATCGCCTGCCGCCGACACGGTGGCCGTGGCGGCGGCCAGATCGGTCGGGGTACCGAAGCCGGCCACCACCACCGTGCCGGCCTGGCTGTTGGCGGTGACGGCAATCGAGCGGGAGATGGGGGCACCGCCTGCCGCGGGAATGGTCGGGCGATTGCTCAGGTCGTTGTAGTTGCCCGAGGTGGCGACGGCGGCCAGGGACGGCTTGCCGGTGATGTCCGCCCAGGCCGTGGAGCCCGTGCCCGTGCCCGACGGACGGTTGGCGAGGTCGTTGTAGTCGCCCGAGAAGGCCACCGCCGAGAAGCTCGGCTTGCCGCTGATGCCGCTCCAGGACACCGGGCCACCCGAGCCGCTGCCGTAGATCCCGAGCCACCGCTTGAACTGCGCAATATTCATGTTTCTGTCCTTGGTTAATCCGCCTCGGCGGACTGGAAAACGACAAACCCCGCCGGAGCGGGGTTCGAGACGATGACGCGGGGTGCAGACGTCTGCACGGGTGGAGCCGTTGGTGGCGGCGCGGACGCCGGCGTGACGTCCGCGGCTGGTGCTGGTGTTTCCTCAAACAGCCCGGCCTGACTCAGCTTCGCGGCGAGGGCATCCCAGCCGGCGTCGTTGAGCAGGTGGACCTTCACGGCCCGCGAGGCGTGGAGCGCGTAGTTCTCGCAGTCGAGCACCTCGACCCGCTGGCCGACCTTTTTTTGCCAGGCCTTGATCACGTAGCCGTTGCTCTGCCGGACGGGCACCTTCACCTCGCCGAGCAGTTGCTCCCAGTAGTCGGGCGCCACGCTCTTGTACACGTGGAAGCGACCCGGGCCGTTGCCGGTGAGCCCGACCCGGCCGGCGTCGCCAATCAGCAGATCCTTGCACTTGCCCACGCCCACGATGAACACCTGCACCCCGAAACGCGAGGCCTTGGTGTTGCGCTTGGTGCTGTCGATCGACGGCGCCGGCCGGCGGAAGATCTCGGCCTCCTGATTCTTGGCACCCTTGACCGCCATCACGTGCTCGACGCCCTTGCCCTTGCGGCTGCGCACGTACTTGTAAACCGCCTCGGAGGTGTTGCCGTCCGAGCTGTCGATGGACACCGCCCGGATCGGCAGGCGCATCCCCCGCTCGTGGGGGTAGTGCGCAAAGAGCCGCTTGTCGAGCTCTTCCCAGCAGCGGTCCTCGAGGAGGAAGGGGTTGCCGTGAATACGCTCGTGCATCACGAGCCAGCTTTCCTCCCCCCTGCCCCAGGCCCGAATCACGAACTCAAGCCAGGTGTGTTGCACGTCGACACCCATCGTCAGCACCAGGCCGCCGTCCGGCACGATGCCCGGGGTGTAGTCCGGCGCCCGCTTGGCGAGCTCGTCGGCCTCCGGCTGGTCGCCCTTGTAGGCGTAGGGGATGCCCTTGCTGCTGTTGGTCCAGGCGACGAGCTTGCTCTCGTCCCCCATCGCAAAGTGATGGAGGGCCGACAGCCAGTTCTCCATCAGGATGGCAAAGGTCGAACCTGGAAACGGGCTGTACAGCTCGTTGAGGTAATAGCCGGCGATCCCGTTGAACGGCGCCGTCGCCACCCACCGGCCGTTCCGCACGTTGCGGCGCTTCTCCGCGTCGTTCCACGTGCCCCCGCAGTGCGGGCAGGTGTAGAAGGCCTTCTCTGGCACCTTGTTGCCGAAGATCGGGTGGGTCGCCTCCGGGTCGGTCGGGCAACGCAGGTTGTCGAAACTGAGCGCGTGCTCCTCGCCGCAGTGATGGCAGGGCACCATCCCGACGCGCTTGTCGGAGAGCTCCATCTCCGCCGCGATGGTCGAGGTGCCCTCGACGGTCGGCGTGCCCCCGATGATGATCTTGACCCGCGAGCGCCGGAAGGTCTTGGTCCGCTCCTTGGCCAGCTTGATCGAATCGCCCTGCCCGCGCAGGTTCAGGTTGCAGTCGTCGGGCTCCTCGATGAAGACCCGCGGGATCGGCGACGACTTCACCGAGGCCGGGCTGTTCGACCCGACCAGCTTCAGGAAGCCGCCGGGGAAGCGCTTGAACAGCATGCGCTGCTGCGACTTCCGGCTGCGCAGGTCGATCTTCAGGGCCAGCCGCTTGGTGGCGCCCACCATCGGCTCGAACTTCTCGGCCATATACTCCTTGGCCGCGCCCTCCTTCGGGAAGAGCCCGAGGATCGGCGACGGATCGAGGTCGATCCACTTGCCCAGCGCGTTACCCAGGACACCCGAGGTCCACGCCACCTGGGCCGACTTCTGGCAGCACACCTCCCGCACAGCCGGATCGTCGAGGGCCTCCAGCGGGGTGCCTGGCCAGCACAGGTAGGGCGTCACCTCCGGGTCGTACTTGCCCGCCCGGTCCGCCTCGATGCTCGACAGATAGCGGTGTTCCCGCGACCACTCCAGGGCGTTCATCTTCGGCGGCATCCGCCAGCGCCGCACCGCCCGGTTCAGCGTCCTAGTTGCCGTCCTCCTCATACGGGCCGTCGTCGTCGGGTTCGTCAAGATAGAGAGCGTCTGGGTCAGGATCTCCTTCTGGCTCGTCCGACTCGTTAGCATCCAGCGCCTCCAGCTTCTTCAAACACGCCTCGACGGCGGGGAGGATCACCCCCTCTTCGATCTCGGTCCCGGTGGCCTCGTAGATCTCGTCCGCGATCTTGGCCGGCAGCAGAAGCAGCTCGACCTTCACCGCCTCCACGTGGTCGCACCAGAGCTTCTCGTAGGTCGCCGACGGCGCCACCATGTCCAGCTTCTCGGCGATCCGCAGTTCCACCTCCAGGCGCTTCACCCGGTCGAGGTCATCCCGCGGACTGGACGCGCCGGCCTTCGCGAGCTCGCGCTGCACGAACCACCCGATCACCGTCTCGGTGTCGTACTCGTTCCCCCTCCCCCGCTGGCCAGCCAGGATGCAGGGCATCCCTTCCGACTTCTGCCAGCGGATCAGGGTCTGGACGGTCACCCCCATGAACTCCGACAGTTCCTGAAGATTGACTCGTTTGCCCATGAAAACTAACTAACCCTTGGAAGCACTCCAGCTAGAAAAACATCGCGGTGCGAATTACCCGTAAGCGGGAGGGGGCCGGGAAGGACCCGTGGTCGATCAGCGGGCCGTACGGCGGGCCTGGGCAAGCACGGAGGGGAACTCCGCCTCGAACGTCTGCTGAGCCGCCCGGTCCGCAACGCCGTGGAAGTCCCGTGGGCGAGCCGCACGCGCTGGTAGATGCCGGGTGCGAGGCCACCCTTGGTGCCCGGCGGGATCGCCACGTACTGAAAGCCGATGGCGCCCGTCGCCTTGCTCCCCTTCGCCAGCCGCTCCCGGCCCTTGTCGGTCATGTTGGCCTTGTAGCCCTGCTCCCCGAACGCCCGGAAGAAGGCGAGAATCTGGACAATCTGCCCGGCCTGCATGTTGCCGTACTGGTCGAGTCGGGCCGCCTCGCCGGGCACGATGGCGTAACCGTCAGGCAGGATGCCGATCCGGTTGAGCGCCACCTCGTGCCGCTTGAGTGCCCGAGGTCCGCCATACACCTCGGCCTGCAGCACGTGATCCACTGACACCTGCTGCTTGTTGCCCCAGTAGTCCAGATCGATGGTGGCCTGCAGCCGATCCTTCCGGGCTTTCATGTACCGCACGCCGCGCACGACCCAAGGAGTGGGGGAATCGAAGCGGCTCTCGATCTCAGCGGACACGGCTTGCGCGCCGGCGTAAGCGGCCCGATTGATCGTGACCATCGTCGCGTACCGCACCTGTTTGGCGTCCTCGGCCTGCATCGCAGCGAAGGGCGGCGGCGCAAACTTGACGGTGAACATGGGCTCCCCAAGACGCAAAAAAGCCCGTCAGCGGTGGCTTGACGGGCTCAGGACGGAGTTCGACTCCTACTAAGGTCGGCACTCTAGACCTGCAAAACGGCCTACGTCAACACTTCGAGCGAAATCTTTGCCGCCGCAACAGCCTGCTCAGAGCGCTCACGATTGAGTCGCCACGCCTCAGCAGCACGCGCCAACTCGGCCTGCAGGAGCCGATGCCCGTCGATCACCCGATGCCCGAAAGTCCGGTAATCGACGCAGCACTTCCTTCCCAGCACCGACAGTTCCGCGTCCTCGTCGCCCCACAGCCAGTAAAGCTCAACGGCCCGCCGATACCGGACGGGCAACTTCTCGAACGCCTTCCCGGTGTCCTCGGCTTCGCCCTGCAGGATCGGGATCGGAGCCCCGGTTTCGTCCGAGCCCCCGGGGAAATCCCAGTTCACCTGAGCCAACCCAATCGACGAACCGACCACAGATCTGGCCCAGTTCCGCATCCGCCGCTTGAGCCCTTCGGAATAGCTCGCCTTCACGTCTTCCTTGATTCCCATGCTCAACCCCTTTTCATCTTCTCGGCGACCTTCCGCCATACCCAGCACACATCGAGCACGTCCCGATCCGTACTGCCTTCCGATTCCACAATCTGGCGGATCTCCACCCGCCAGGCCTCGACCTCCTCGGGCGAATGGCAGCCCTCCTCCACCCACCTGGCCGTGACCGCGTTGAAGTCCGCGCGAAACTGCCTGATCTGATCCCGCAGATGCGCCGGATACCTCAAAAGTCGATCTCCTCGTAATTCCCCTCGACCGGCCGGGCGCCGATCTGGCGAGGCGTCGGCCGATACGCCGGTGCAGACGCCTGCACATCCACGTGCTGGAACCCCATTTCGATGCGCCACGCTGCCATCCAACGATGCCGGGCACCCACTTCCGCCGGCCCCAGCGGCATCCCCTGCGCGCCGAGCACACGCTGGGCCTCCAGCGTCTTGGCCCGCGCATCCTCTGCACTCCGCGCCTTCTGCCGCTCATCCGCCATTCGCCGATTGCGCGCCCGCTCCTCCGGCGTCAGCGCCGGCTGCTTAACCCTGGCCATGTCCGCCCGCCTTGTGCGCGTGGTACGCCGCCATCACCCGCGCCCGGAAGTCCGGCGCCTCCTCACCCGGCCGCGCCGGCGCAATGCCCAGCTGCCGGGCCAAGGCCGCCAGGTCGCCCACCCCACCACGCCACGCCCTGGGCGCCTTGCCTTCCAGCTCGGCGGCCGCGCGCCGCGCCGCAGCCCGCTGGCTGGAGATCACCTGGGCCACGTAGGCCAGCGGAATGGGTTGGGTTGAGCCCGCCTTGAGCCGCGCTTCCCGGGATTTCTCGATGGCCTCGGCCAGTTCGTCGGGCGACACACCATCCGCCACCCACGAACCCACGGTCGGCTCGACCACTGCTGCCCGGATGCCCCGTGCAGCCAGCACCGCCCGCAAAAGCGGCTCCGCAGCTGTCGGAGCGGGCATGTCATCGGCAAACGACTCTTTTTCTGCCGAACTGCGCGCGTTGGTCGAGGCCCGGTAGCCAAACGGCGCCACCGCGCCGGGTGCGAGGGCGGAGCCCGACCTCGATCAGATGCGTCCAAGTCGGCCCCCCATGGGCCGACGTGTGAGCCCGCAGGGCGATCTCGATAAGGGTCGTCGTGGGTTTCGCCGGGTCGCCCGAGCGAGCCGGCCTGTGAGGGCGCAGCCCGATCTCGATTCACCCCCGCCTCCGCGTCGTCGCCCGGCGCTACTCCCCAACCAGTTGTTGACGATGATTGGGGGGTGTACACACCTTGATCTCTGATGTGTGGCCCGTTCGGCACTTTTGCGCCTTCCGGGGGGGTGGCCCGTTCCGCCAGAAGAACACCAGAAAGCCCCGTATTTACTGGCCTTCCGGCCTCGTATGGGGTGGCCCGTTCTGTGGATAAAGGGGTGGCCCGTTCGCGGCCCGTTTGATTTGGACGTACTTGTCCGTAGTCGGCCAAAGCGCATAAAAAACACAGCACCGGCCCGCCCACCGACACCAGCAGTCCAAGGCCCACCAGGCGCTCGCAGATGCGCCGGGCGGCCTCCTTCGCCTGCTTGGGCGTTGGCGCCAGGCGCACCACCTGCACGCCCGCGCCCTTCTTGATCTCGTACTCCGAATGCTCCGCCACCGCCTGGTGGCTGATGCCCGTCACAGAGCCCACAAGGCCCGTCCGGCGGTCCATCCGCGTCCGAAGGAACACGTAGGACTTCACCAGACACCCCTCGGCGCGGTCAAGCACCTCAAGCTCCGCATCGGTCAGATAGATGCCCACGGCTACGCAAACGCCTCCAGCCGTTCAACGTCCACCGCCCACGCCAGCCGGCGCTGCTCGTCGTAGCCGATGCCCACATCGTCGATCTTGAGCACCAGCCTCGCCGCCGCCCGTGGCATGCGCACCGCCGGCAACCACGCCACGCCATCCCCCTTGCGGGCGTCCCGGTTGCCGTAGCGCCATTGGTTGCCGATCCGTTGCCAGGGCTCGCGGCACCACAGTACATCCCCGCCACGCCCCCAGGGGCAGCGCAGATCGGGCAGCACGCCCTCGCGGAAGGCCGCATCCAGCAGGCCGGCCGCGCTGTCGCCCGGCTCGAAGAGGTAACCCAGCTCGATCAGCGCGCCGGCCAGGATGCGCCGCTGCCGATCCTCCACCAGCGGCTGGGGCGACATCGGCAGCACCAGCGTGCCGCGCCTCGCCACCAGCAGCGCCCGCTGCTTGTCCGGCGCGAGCTCGATCGGCCGTTCGATCCCCGTGCTCATACCGCGCTCCACGCCCAGGCAGGCGTATTGGTGGGCGACGGCACGGCCTTCCGCCGCACCTTGCCGCGTCGCTCCAACCGCAGCAGGCTCTCATTCACCCCCGTCCTGCTCACCCGCGACCGCTCCTGGATCTCACGGGCGCGCAAGCTCTCATCCTTCTCCTGCAGCACGGCCAGCACCTGCCGATCGAACCCCTGCAGGCCGTCGCCGGCGATCGCGGCGGCAGCCATCAGCCGGGACACATCGCAGGCCAGATGCACCAGCTGCTCACGCACCGTGCCAGCCAGTTGGCGCCCCACCGATCTCGGCAGCAAACACCCCCGGTTCATCATCCCTTCATCCCCTTCACCAACTCGTTGAGCGACCGCCGCACCGCATCGAGTTCTTCCGCCACCGACTGCATCAGCACCTCGGTCTGCTTCTCGAACCTCGCCAGCAGCGCGCCCACATCCTTCTTCACTGCGGCGTTGCTCGCCCGCAGTTCGCCGGTCAAAGCACTGCAGGCCTGCAACACATCGCGCATCCGTTGGCCGTTCTCGCCCTGCTGGCGAAACAGGCCCTGCCCCTGCTCGATCACCCGGTCAAGGCGCGCGTCCACGTCATCCAGCGCCGTGCCCAGGTGCCGGCCAAGCGCCCGCTCCATCGCCGGGCCGGCGGCATCGCCCAGCACCTCGCGGATTACCGACGCCAGCAGAGCCACATCCACACCGGCCTGCCGGCCCCGGCACGCCAGCCGAATCACATCCGCCGCCGCCGTCACCGCCTTGTCGGACCACACCAGCTGACCATCACCGTCATTGCCCACCGGCTGAACGCCGCACTGCATCAGCGCCTCCTCCACCTGCCCCGGCTCCAGCCGCGCATCGATCGCCAGGAGCGCCACAACACCGCCCACACTGATCAAGCGCGGCAGCGGCGCTGCCTTCACATCGCTAGTCACACGTCACCTCCCGATAAACAAAATCGCCCGAACAATCGGGCATGCCCCAGGCCACCGCCTGGGCACGCATCACCCGGCAACGCTCGGCCGGCGCCACGTACGCGCACGCTAAGCACGGCGCACGCTGGTGCTGTGCCGGCAACAAGGCCACCGGCACGGCCAGAAAGCGCAACGTCACCCCGGGCAGTTCCACATCACGCTCCGCGCAGAAAGGCCCGGAAGGCCACCGCCGTCCTCCAGCGCCTCTGCGCCCTGTGCCATCGCCTCCGAAGCCCGCCGCGTGAGCGCCATGAACGCCTGCACCACCTCGCGCGGGCTCGCGTCCGCGTCGCCGATCCGCACCGTAGTGCGGTCAATCAGCAGCGCCAGCGCATTGGCCGTCGGCACGCTGCGGGTCCGCTCGAACACCTCGAGCAGTTCCCGCGCGGTCGGCACCTTGTCGAAGATGTTCGGGTTCAGCTTGTCGGCCAGCACGCTGGGGTTCATCCCCAGTTCGTTGGCCAGCGCCGTCACGCCGCCCGGGTAGCGCTTTGCGTCGCAGTGCAGCGCCACGAACACCGGCCGAAACCGCGTCTTGGGATGTTCCGCGTCCGTGAACGCCGGACCTCTTTCACGTGTCATTGCTCGCACCTCCCCATAAACTAATTTCATGTCATTACCCAGGCCGAGCACTTACAATGACGAACAGGTTTATTGCCATTAAGTCAGAAAGGCCCTGTCATGCTCACCAAGTTCACCTACTCAACCGCCGCGTACGGTCAGGCCGTCATCGAGCCCACCCGCGAAGGTCGGTGGCGTGTCCTTCTCGGCGGCCAGGATCTGGGCCACTTCCGCAGCCCGCGCTCCGCATTCATCGCCTTCACGACCGGCAGCGTCCTTGCCCACACGCGCTGCCCCGACACGTCCCGCATCGGCCTGCCCATGTCGTTGTGTGGCTGGACGCGCATCAAGGTTTCTCTCGACCCGACTCCACCCCATCCCCCACGCGAACGGCTGATCAGCAACCACCACTACTCCCTTCGCTAGGCGAAAAAATCCCCGCCGGCACCCAACAACCGGCGGGGGAAACACTCGGCGGAGGAGACGCAACGCCGAGGGGAGGGAGAAAAGCACTTGAAGGGCGTCATGCAGACGCCTGCACGGCTGCAGGCTTGGCCGTACCGCGCAGGTACGCCCAATCGACATCCGGGCGCAGTTCCTCGACCGTTACTCGACCACCCGATTCGCGGTCGATGGCGATGGCCAGCGCCTCGCCACAGGTCTTGCCGTAGGCGATGTTGCGCAGGTGGGCGTGGGACGTTCCACAACGCGCCGCGAAGGCTTCGCGGGCCGCGACGGGGATGGACAGGAAGTAGGGTTTGAACTGCATGCGCGAAAGGTAACCCATAGGTTACTTTCGGTCAATATCCTATTGGAGACTTACCAAAAGGTTACAGCGCCCAGAGAATTCAGTTCATGAACATCTTTGAGATACGGCGAAAACGTCTGCGCCTACTGATCGATACAGACTTCGCAGGCGTCACCAAGCGCTGCGCAGAAGCGTTGGGGATGCCCCCACCTCAGCTACATCGGTGGCTTTCAACAACAACCAACAGTCCGCGAAGGATTGAGGAGGAAAGCGCCCGGGCTATCGAATCGAAGCTGAAGCTGCCCGACAGGTGGTTAGACGATGAACGCCTATCACTTTCGTCCAATACCCATCCGTCACAAGAATCGGCAGAATCACGCCTTGTTGAGAACGTCATCCCGGCACCAGACATCAAGGGCCGCATTCCGCTGATCTCCTGGGTTCGCGCCGGCGAGTGGAGCGAGGCTGTCGATATCTACGAACCGGGCTACGCCGAACGCTGGCTGCCACACCTGAAAAGCAACGGAGAGCACACCTACGCGCTACGCGTCGATGGCGACTCGATGACGGCCCCCTACGGCAAGAGCTACCCGGACGGCTGCATCATCTTCGTCGACCCGATGCGCCGCAGCCCCAGCTCGGGGGAGAGGATCATCGCCAAGCTTGAAGGCGCCAACCAGGTGACGTTCAAGACCTACGTGGAGGATGCGGGCCGCCGATGGCTCAAGCCCCTCAACCCTCAACACCCACCGATCATGGAGCCGTTCCGCGTCCTGGGGACGGTGATTGGGAAGTGGGAAGACGACTAACGGGTTACGACCCAAAAGTCAGACACTACGAGTGATACACATGGCAGCGCCCCGGCGAAGCACTCAAGAAATCGTTCCTGAAGACCATTTTTCCGCATGGGCCTACCCTATCCCGCAGGCGCTGTGGGGTAGCTTGGGCGTGGAGAAGCGTGAATACATCGACAAGCCAGCAACCAAGGTGCTCAGGGACGACGCGCGCGCGCAGGGGAAAGACGCCAAGGAAGTCGCTAAGCTTAAAATCATGCGAAAGGCGTGGATCGATTGCGGCATGCCTGATTTTCATGAATTCGACCTGTTTTGGTCAGAGGCCCGAGACCACGCGCTTCAGATCATCAGCATCAAAGACATGATCGAGGTTCATCGAGTCGAACAAGGGGCGTTGCGCCGCGCCTACGTAATGACCGAGAAACAGTTCGTGGCCTGCCTCAAGACTGGCCGGCTTCCCGAGGAGACCCGGATCTGGCGTGCAAAAAGCCAAAGTGAAGTGCTCCGTTTTTCCATTGAGGACCCCCAGACGGCGGAAACCACCGAGATCGAGGCCGAGCCCTACCCAGCGGAAGCAAGGGACG
>JAKLLO010000132.1 GCA_023150095.1 Zoogloea sp.
GCCGAGCACGGTGTTGGTGTCGAGGTCGCGCCATTCGTAGGTGTATCCGCCGAAGCCGGCGTCGGGCGCGCCGCCCGTGGAGCCGATGGCATTCAGCGTAGTCGACAAATTGACAAACAGGTCCAGGATCGGCGGGGTAGCCGTTGCGACGGCGGTGACGGGATCGACGACGAAGACGTCGACGGTGCCGATGCCGATCAGGCCGTGGCTGTCGGTGCCTCGGTACTCGTAGGTATACGTCCCCGCGGTGCCGGGTGCATTCACCGTGACCGGATTCGAGGTGGAGAAGGCGGGATTCGGTGTCGTGAGGTCGTTCCATACTTCCGAGGATGCCGTGATCGGGCCGCCGGCATCGGAGAGCACGCCGGTGAGCGTGAAAGCGTTGGCCGTGCCTGTGATGACGATCACGTCGGGATTGAACGGATCAGGAACGGGCGGCGTGACGTAGACGGCGGTCGCGACCGCCGAAATCCCGGTGCTGGACCGGTAGACGGTGATGTTGAAGGAGTCGGTGGTCCCGAAGAGGTCTTGGACGGTGATGGTCAGGGTCAGGTCCGTGTCCGCCGCGGCGCCCGTCAGGTCGGCTGTGGTGGCCGGCAGATTGGCGTTGCCGAAGACTACGCCGGCCGGTCCGGTCCACGTGTAGGTGTAGTCATTGGGTGGACTCTGGCCGGGGACCGGCACGCCGCCGGATGCCGTCGAGGTGATGTCCCAGACGTTGCCGGTGCTCTCCGAGCCGGCCGCCGGCGTGCCGCTGGCGGTCACATCCAGCGCCGTGCTGGACCGGATCACCAGCACGTCGAAGCTGTCGCTGAAGCCGTTGTCGTCGGTGACGGTGACCGTGAGCGTAATGACCGTATCGGCGGGCGCGCCGGCCAGGTTGACAGTGGTGTCTTCGTCGGTTGCCGTTCCGAACGTGACGCCTGCGGTGGGCGTGGTCCAGAGCCAGGTGTAGGGCGTGAATCCGTCGGCGGTCGTCGCGTTCAAGGACCACGTGTTGCCGTTCGCGTTGGTGGGCGTGGCGGTGGCGGTGATGCTGACGGGCGTGACGTCGGTGAACCAGTTGACGGTGTTTCCGCCGTCCGTGCTGCCCGTCGGGTCGTTGGGCGGATTGGTGAAGATCATCGGGATGCCCAGGTTCACGCTGTCGGTGACGTTGACGAAACTGACGTCGCGTGTGAATTCGTCGTTCTGGGTGCGGATGCGCCACTGGGTGCCGGGACTGGTGGAGTTCAGCACGACCTGATTCCCGCTGGTGCCGGTAAGCGTCAGCTGCCCGGTGATGTTCTGCGTCGTGCCGGCCTCGAAGGTCAGCGTCTTGTTGGCCGCGATGCAGGTGAAGTCGAAGAAGGTGGTCGTCCCGCTGATGGTGCTCGTGACCGAGTTGTCCAGGAACTCAACGTCGCCGCCGCGCGGCACGAAGACGCCGCCGGCCTCGGTCCAGCTTCCGTTGATGTTCACGTCGAAGTCGCTGGCCGTGGCGTCCAGCGTGCCGCCGGTCAGGGTCAGGTTCTCGTTCACGGACAGGTTGGTGGGCAGTTCGAAGACGTCGGCCGCGTCGATGCCGGCGATCTCGAGATTCCGGTAGGGCCAGTTCTTGAGCACAAAGGTGTCCGGATTCGAATCCCCGTTGCCGGTGTAGGTGGCCAGCGAGCCGGAATTGAAGGTCGGGTTGGGCGAGATCGTCTCGCCGCCCTGCAACTGGAAGTTGCCGCCGCTGTTGACGCTGATGGCCGAATTTACCGTCAAGTTGAACCCGTTGCAGTCGAAGGTGCCCTGGTCGACGATTAATTGCTGGCTGGCGGCGTTGATCGTCAGGCCGGTGAGCAGGCTTGCGCTGCCGCCGGCCTTGTCCACCGTCCAGTTTCCCGTCGGCGGCGTTCCGCTGGTGTGCGTGATCGTCTGATTGTTGGTGCCCGTCAACGTGATGAGTGTGCCGCCGCCGGTGCTGTCGCAGGCGACCGTGGCGATCGTGATGTTGCCTTCCACTTCGATGGTGCCGTTGGTGCGTACGCGTACCGGGCCGCTGCCGCTGGTGCGCTGCATGTCCAGGTTGCCGACCAGGTGCAGCACGTCCCCGGAGGTGATGATGTGGTTGACTGAATTGCCTGGATTGGTGGGCGAGCCTTGGAGGCTGAGGCTGCCCAGGATCTGGGTTCCGGGGACGTCAATGGTCAGGTTCGCCAAGCCGGTGCCTACCGAGAAAGTCTGCAGCAGGGTTCCGTTGTTGTGGGTGTAGGTACCGGCGGTCACGGTGAAATTTCCGCGGTTCTCGTGGGTCCCGGTCGGTCCGCCAAACGTGCCCTGCGTCAGGGTGAAGCCCGTCGAGCCAAAGCGGGTGGTGCCTGGAGCTGCACTCAGGCTGCCGCCCGTCTTGTCCACCTCAACCACGGGCAGGCGCCCAAGGCTGTCCGCGTTCGTATAGGTCTGGCTGCCGGTGCCCAGAAACTTGAGCAGCGTAGTGCCGCCCGTGGCGCCGCTGCCGAAGTCCACATTGCCGCTCAGTTCGATCGTTCCGCCATTGGCGATGAGCGGGCCCGACCCGCCGGAGCGCTTAAAGGTGAACAGCGAAGCCACCTGCAGGGTATCGCCGGCTTGGATGGCAAAGATGATGCTGTTGCCCAGATTGGTGGGCGAGCCAGTGAACGTCAGATTGTTGAAAGCTGCGGTGCCGTTCGCTGTGATGTTGATGGTCTTGAATCCGGTGCCGATCAAAAACGTGAAGACCACCGTTCCGCTGTTGTGGGAAAAGGTGCCACCGTTGATCAGGAACTCGTGCCTGAGCGTCAGGGTGCTGCCGGTGCTGGTGAACGTGCCGCCCAGCAACTGAAAGGGCGAGGTGTTGCCGAGCGAGATGTTGCCGGTCGTGCCGGTGAAGGTGCCGTCGCTCTGCAGGAACCCCGAGATTCCGATGGTGATCGTCTGCCCGGCGCCCTGCTGGATGTAAAGCAGGCTCACAAAACTAGCGTTCAGAGTCACAAGAGGCCGTTTTCGAGCCACCGGGACAATTGATTCTGAACGCGGTGACCGTCACAAGAATTGTCCATGTCACAACTTTTAAAGCCGTTTTCGCGTCCTCGGATCGAAGTTTGTGAGCAGCAACTCGGTCCGTTTCTGGCATTCCCGAACCTTATCCTATCGAAAGGCTCTCCAAAAGCGCATGGATGGCCGGAATCCGGTAACGCATATCCCATCCGGCAAGATGAATAACGCGCAATCGACCGGGCTTGTCTGGACTGCAAACGGGTATCCAGTTGCAGCCGCGCGGCATGGGATCAAATCCACCCAGGCGGCGTTGTACCAGGATGTTCAGCCAGCTCTGTTCGAGGCAGCCGCCGTGCTCCCTTTCGAACATCATGTCCTTCAGCTCATCGAAAACAGGGCGCGACTGCCGCGTACATACGAACAGGCCCGAATTGAAATACCGATCGCATTCGTTGACCGGAGTCAGTTTCTTCCGTTCCCCTTTGAATGTCGAATCGCAGTCCTCGACGGCTGAAAAGGCGGCTCCTGGCAAGGTACCGAATGGCCGTATGCAAACGGCATCCGCGTCCACCCATACGAGCCGCTCAACATGTTCCGGTACGAAATCCCAGATGAACGCCTTGACCCAAGCGGGATGGGGCAGGACCGAGAAATCGAAATGCCAGGGCAATATCGAATACACAGGCCAGCCCATGAACCTGGAGGCCATCACTGCAACGCGCGGTGCTATGGCCTCGAATACGCCAAAGCCGGCGGTCAGGATCACAGTGCTTGTCTCGGCAGGAAAGACGTGCAGAGCCTTGGGCTCCACGGCGTACGCAAGGGTTCCCGGCACGAGCCTGCAGCGCGGCCTGCGTGAAAGGCTGGGCGCCGCTGGCACGCCTATCCCTTCCCTTCGCGCACGGCGAATGCCATGATCAGACGACAACCCGCCCGAACAAGGTGATCTTCGCCGTCCCTGGGCTTCCAGAAGGCTGATTGGCGCACATGAAGCACGGCATGACCGAGGCCTGCCGTGCAGTGCTGAACGGATGTTTCGAGCAGATAGCCGAACGGTGGATGCTTTGACGCGACAACAGGATCTCGGCGTGTGCGAATGATAATCTCTTTGGCTGCCAACAGGAGATCACGCTCTTCTTCGGTCAGATCGTTCAGGATGAGGTCCACGGTTCCCCCTGTTGGATGACTACCCCCTACGCTCGCGCAGCCAGGCGCATGGTACTGCTCGGCATACTGCTCCGAGTCGGTACCCAGGAAGATCGCCTCGTTGTCTGCGTTGATCTGCACGCTCGGCGCGTCCTCTCGGTCGAACCAAAGCGCGCGCGAGGTCCTCTCGGACTTCGTAAGGGCCTGGTACGCAATGACCGACAGAGCGCCGATCAACAGGGCCTCCAAGACAATCACGAAGGCCATCACGCGGAACATCTTGAGCGACAGAGCATTCGTCGCCGACAAGGACCGCTCCAGGTTGCTGATCTGCCTGTCCGCATCGCGGCCCTCCCGAGCGAGCCGATCTCCCTGGCTCCAGACCCTGTCCGTGGCATCTACGAAGGCTTTCTCTGCCTTCTGCATTGCCCTGATCGCCTGTTCTCGGGGCGACTCCTTGACTGGCTGCTGGCTCATGGCCATTCTCCTTGTCTGGAGCCTCGGAAGCGCCGGAATCCGAGGGGGTAGAGGTCTCGGACCCGGCTCCCCCCGGCTGTTTCCGAAGCTGTTTCAGCATGGCGCGGTACACGTGCGGCGGGAGCGCCACGAACTGCCCGATGTCGCGGTCTTCCTGCTGCGCCTTGCCATCCTTGTCGACAGAGATCACCGGGACCTTCTTGTTGGTGGAGACCTGGCAGGCGCCGCGGATCGGTTCATCGCCCACGAAGACGTGATTGACCACAGTGAGGTTGCTATTGCGGAGGCTGCACCCCGTCGAAGTCAGGCAGATCAGGCACAGCGTCAGCGACAGGAGGAGGCCCGTCGCCAACCGTCGATGTGATCTCATGTCTCGTTTCCCCCTTGGTGAAGAGCCAAGCGAAGAGCTGGATGATCAGTGCCGCCGCGCCTGCCCACATGCCAGGACTCCTTGGTGACCGAAAGGCCCTGCGGTTATTCGGTGGCGTTTTCCGAAGACGCGACCTTCACCTCGGTGCGCGACTTGATGTAGCCGAGGTTATTGAGGGTCTTCATCACGATGCCGACGACGGCGATGGCCGCGCCGGCGACGATCCCCGCCTTGCTGTCGTGCCCCAGGGTCTCGACGACCATGGAGCCCACCGTGGTGACCAGACCGATCACCGTGGTCAGGATGCTCCAGAATCGGCCGCTCTTGGCCGCCACCCATTCCGTCGTCTCGACACCTTTTTTGACTTCCATGGCGTGCGCCTCCTAAAAGGGGTTCCCGTCCTTCTGTACCCCTTAGATACGAGCTGCTCGGTGCACGGCCTCGGCGACGTTCCAGGCCTGGATCTGGAAGAGTGCCTCGCACATCTGGTCGCAGGCGCGCTGGTACTCGCCGCGCCAGTAGCACGGCGCGCAACCCATCGTGGCATTGATCACGTCGACGCAGCCATAGAAGCCGAAGACCCGAAAGCCGTCGTTCGGACCGCAGATCGCGACGGCCCTCACTTTCAACACGCCCGCCAGGTGGCACATTCCCGAATCGTTGCCCACCACCACCTTGCAGCGCGCCAGCAGCGCGGCGACGCGGCCTGGCGCCTGGCCCCAATAGCGGATGCCTTTGAAGGCCTGCGTGCGACCGCCGTCGCCGGGACCGTCGAGAACCAAGACGTCGAATCCTGCTGCCAGAAGCAGATCCTCAAGCTCGATCCAACGGCGCATCGGCCAGCTCCGGTTTCCGAAGGCACTGTAAGGCGCCAGCGCGACCAGCGGCCGATTGTATTGCGCGGTGACCGACTCCGCCCACGCGCGGTCGGCCATCGGGATCTGCACGGTCGGCAAGCGCGGTTCGACCTCTGCCTTGTCGGCCCAAATCACTTGCCTGGAAATGCCGTCCTTGCGCTCCGCCTCGAAGTCGTTGTCGAGGCTGATCAGGTTCCCCGCGCGCGTGGTGCCGTGGATTCGGAGTTCGTCGGCATCCATGAACAGCCGTGCCCAATCTTTCAGGTGCGGTCGCACTTCAAGGGCTACGTTCTTGGAGATGCGACCGTGCTTGAAGCCCGCGACGACGCAGGCAGCGGTGCAGAGATCCCCGATGCCGTTGGCCTCGACGCGCAGCACGGCGTCGAGCTTCTTCACGTTCGTGCGGCGGGAATCGGCGGGCCATTTGCCCAGCGGGCATTCGGCCTGCGCGCGCGACGTCTTGAAGGTCAACTCGCATCCGCAGCCCCAGGTCTTCTCGTCGCGGATGATCCCGGCGAGCGATGCCAGGCGCGGCGATCCGCAGTGGCACTTCATGCCATCACAGCGAAAGAAGCGCTCGCCCGATGGATCTACCGCCTCGCAGGCCTGGCAGATCTTGAAGCGCGCCTGCTGGACCTCGGGTGTCGCGGGACCGTACGCCAGGCCCTTGACCAAGCCGACAAGGCCCGCCGTCTTGTTGCCGCAGGTTGAACAGCCTGCCGGTTGCGAACCCTGTATACGGATCGCGTCCGAAGCGTCGGGCGCGGGCGGTGGTTCGAAAAATCCTTGGTCCATATTGCCTCCTATTCGCAGGACGGGCACCCGGTCCAATCGGGAAGGCCGGTACAGAATGGCGTGAGGTCATCGGCGCACTGGACCTCGTAGGTCCAGTTCGACATCAGCACTTCGGCGTCGCAGGAATTGGGACCGCGAACCACGTGGCTGAGCAGCGTCGAGACCACCGAGAACGGTTTGACGCAGACGAAAAACCACGGTTGGTGAACGCCGTTGACGTTTGTGCCGGGCGGCCCACAGTCGATTCGCTTCTCGACGTGGCAGCCTTCGGGCAGCCCGGCGACGTCAGTCCAGAGCAGAACTCGAATGCAACGCTCCGAGAAGTTGTAGATATGGTTCGCCACGAAGCTGGGCAGGTGCACGTATCCGTCGCACTCTTCCCCGTTGCAGGCCTTGACCAAAACCGATCCGGGCACGGGTCCGGTTTCAGGGCCGGGAAGAAAGAACTCGTCGAAGATCAGTTCGAAAGTCGGCTCCTCGAAGGAGACCGGATATCCGCAATAGACGCACTCGGGATCGCCGGACGGCAGGATATCGCGGCAGCATTCTTCTTCGCCGCAGCAGGCGCAGGGTGTGATGGTCTCTTGGCGCATGTCAATCGAAGATGTTGCAGTCCACGTACTGGATGGTCTCGAACGTCTTGAGCAGGCCGCCTTCGCTGTCACAATCGACGTCGATCAGCACTTCGAGTTCCTTGCATTGCGCGCATTCGTAATCGAGGATTCCGCCCTTCTCGGACAGGAATAGCTCGCTGATCGCCGTGGTGCAGGCCAGCGTCTTCTTGGTGCCGGGCGGAGGTTCGCCGGAGCCGCTACCGGAGCCAGAGCCCGAACCGCTCCCGGAGCCGGAGCCCGAGCCGGAACCCGAGTCGACCTCGCCAGGTCCGCAGTTCGGGCAGTGATCGCAGCATTCCTGGCGCGTGTCCCAACCGAATAGCGGGTTTGGAACGATCTTGACCACGCAGCCATCCACGGGATCGCAATCCCAGCGCTCGACTTGGCCGGGCGGAGGCTGGCAGGCCGCGCGGCAATCCGCCACCGTCTTGAACTGGCCCAGCAGGTCGGCTCGCTCGAAGCACTGGCCGTTGTTGCAGTCGAAAGAGCGGTCTCCGCAATTCTTCAGGCAGTCGGCCTCGGAAGCGAACGGTCCGAGATCGTCGTCGCGCGGGACGCACGCCCCGGCCTGGCATTCCCATGACTTCTTCGCCGGTCCGCCACCAGGCCCGGGCTTGTTGATGCCGCCGCCCGGATCGACGTTACCGTTGGCCTCCTGCCAACCCGCAAAGCAGCCCTCCGCGCCAACCGGAGCCTTGACCAGGCGGTTCTGGTACCAGTTCTCGGTTCCGATCAGCGTCTTGTCGCGAGCGCCACGCTTGGCGCTCTCCAGCTCGGGGCGCAGCGGCCGGTCGCTCACTTCCAAACGCATGCTCCGTTCGGGGATCTGGTACACGATCCGCCGCACGCGCGCGCCGTCGAAGTCGGGCAGCGGCGAACCCAGCTTCAGGTTCGGATTCAGGCCCTTGACGTGTACGACCAAGCTGCCCTCGATGTCCACCGCATGGCCCATGCGGAAGTAGCGATCCTCCATCGCGTCCTGCATCACGGGCGTAAGGTCGACGCTGTTGGCGCCGTCCTCGTAGACGAAGTACTGCTCGTGGATCTCCCAGGCCTCGCCGTCCAGACGCGCATCGGCGCCTTCGACGCTCAAGTTCAGAGGCCCAGCGTAGCTGGTGTAGTCGAACCAGGCCTCGATCTGCTTGAAGCCGCCTTCGGGAATCCGCGCGAGGATCTGCATGAAAAAATAGGGCTCGCCGTCGTTCTGGTTGAAGGGCGGGTTGAGCACCTCGACCACGAGGCCCTGCTCGCCGCCGATGCGGACAAGGGCGCGCGTGCCATTCTTGCATTGGCCATCTTCGATGTACTGCGTGACGATGGCGCTCTCGGGTACTTCCCAGCGAAACTCGTTGCTGTCGGGATCGGATGGATAGATCGTCTGCAGAAAGCGCTCGCGGTGCCGTATGAAACGCCCCGCGCCTTCCCACGTGAGCTTCTTCAGCTTCCCGTTCAGGCTGTCGCCGACCTCGCCGTTCTCCAGCAGCAACTGGCCGTTCGCGGGCGTAACCGCGTTGTAGTTGCCTTGCAGCAGCAGCACCGCGGGCGAATCGTAATAGTCTTCGATCACGAGCTTCGGCTGGCCGCCGGCGGAGTAGGCCTCGTAGGCGATCCCGCCTTCGGTCTGGCTCAGGATATCGTCGATCCACGTGTCGACGCTCTGCCCGCCCCGGTCCATCGCGGGGATCGTGCCCTCCACGTCGACGTCGATGCCGCCGGGAAACGCGGCCGCGACGGCCTCGGTGACCACGGCGATGGCGTCTTCGACGTTGCTGCCCTCGGGAAAGGCGATCTTGCCCGTCTTATGCGCACCGACCGTGCGGTACGCGGCCGACCTGGCCAGCGCGCGATACGCGCCCGCGCAGTGGTACACGACGCCTTCTCCATCCGAGAGCTGCTTGGGCGGCCGCACGATCTTGCCCACGAAGATCAGGCCAAGGTCCGCATCGGTGAACTTCACTTCCTGGCCGACCGGAAGGATGTCGGGCGAGTCCACCTTGACGGCATGCTCCGCTTCCAGCACGCGCGCGGCCCCGGCTTCGAAGGAGACCGTGCGAACCGTGCACTTGGCCAGGGTGGAGAGTTCGATGGCGGCCATTACTGGACGTATCCCGATACGAACTCAAGCTCGTAGACCACGGCATCGGGCAGCGACAGGTCCGAAGGCCGCACCGCGCGCAGGTGGCAGGTGCCGAGATTCGTCTCGCCGTCGAGCAGCAGCGCGCCTTCGTTGCCGACGTAGTTCCAGGCCCAGTCCTTGACTTCGGCCTCGCCGTTCTGCCTCTTCTCAAGCGCATCGGCGCCGCTTACGGTCTTCTTGATCGCGGTGATGGTGATGGTCTTCAGGCCCGGTCCGCCGGGCACGCGCACCGGGGCCGCGCGGAAGGGCTCCTTGAAGACCGTGCGGTCGGGCTTGGCATACGCAACCAGGAAGTTCTCGGCGTTGACGTTCGCCGCTCCGAAGGAGATCGTCCGTGCGATCTCAGCGCCACCGTTGGGCAGCGGATACTCGAAGGCGATCTCGTAGATCAGCAGCTCGTTGCTCTTGGCTAACTCGGGCGCAATGGACTTCAGTGTGATCGCGGCGAAGACCTTGGCGCGCGCGGTGCCGAAGTCGGTTTCGAGCGTGCCCTTTTTGCCGATGAAACTCCAGTTGAGGACGCGCATGCGCTCTTCGACGTAGAAGCGCCGCGCCAGGCCGGCGGGCTGCTCGAAATCGGAATGCTCCCAGCAGGCGTGCAGCTTGACGCCCAGCAGCACCTGACCGTCCTCGCGGCGCTCCGCCGAGTACTCCACCCAATAGTCCGTGGCGAGGACTTCGAGGGTCGAGAGCCCCGAAGTGAAGCGCCATTTGCGTTGTCCGGGCATCGTGCGCCTCCGAAGAAAAAGGCTCCGCGCGGCTTCTCAGCTCACGCGGAGCCCTGGGCTGTCGGACGGCCGTGGGTTCCGCCGACAACTATCCCTTGATCGGCGTGAGGCAGGCCTTGAACTCGCCCTCGGTGATCACGAAGCGCTCGCCGTTCTGGCGCATCACCAGGTAATCGCCCTTGTTGGCCTTCTTCACGCCGCTGGGCGTGCGGATGTGGGTGTCCTCGGTCAGGCAGGCCGCGCGGACGTTCCGTCCGTCGCCCTCCTTACCCTTCGCGATCCGGTACTTCGCCCAGGCCAGCTTCGCCGGGTCCTTCTTGCCCTTGGGCGCCGCGTCGTGCTTCTGCTTCTCGACCGGGTCCTTCTTGGCTTTCTCTTCGGCCTCGCCCTTCGCCTTGGCTTCGGCGTCCTTCTTGGCCTTCTCTTCGGTCTCGCGTTTCGCCTTGGCCTCGGAGTCCTTCTTGGCCTTCTCTTCGGCCTCGCGCTTCGCCTTGGCTTCCGCCGTCTCGGTCGGTGGCATGTCTGCTGCTCCTTTCAAAACGAGTATGCCTTCGCAACCCTTAGATACGTTTCTAGGGGCTGACCAGGCCCAGATCTTCGAGCGACGAATCGCCTGCTGCGCGCCGGATATCCACGGCGGACAGCTTGGCGGCGATGGCGTCGATGATGCGTTTGTGCGAAGTGAACCCGTCCGCTGTCTCGCCGAACTTCGTGAGGATCAGGTTCCCGAAATCGTCAAGGCTCTGCCCGAACAAGCGCTGCTGTTCGACGACGGTGACCAGAGCCACTTCGGCGGCCTCGAAGATTGGCTGCAGACCCACGAGCGACACAAGGACGTCCTTTATCTCGCCCACCCGTTCCGCAAGGCCCTGCAAACCGCCGCGCAATGCATCGGCCAGGCCAGCGCCCACGCCCGAAAGCGCCTCCACGGCGGAGGCGTTCTGCACGGCGATCTCCGAAGCCTCCACAGAAGCGTCCCTGGCCTTCGTGGCGGCCTCCGTGGCCTTGTTCTGCGCATCCACGATCTGCGCCGGATCGGCAATGCTCTCGCCCTGTTCGTCCAGGCGCTTCATCTCGGCGGACTTCTTTTCCAGGTCCGCGCGTGCGGCCTCGCTCGCGGCAAGCTGATCCTTCAACGCCGAGACTTCGGTTCCAAGAGAGACCTGAACGTCGTTGGCCTTCTGGGCCAGCGCGGCGACGCGCCGGTCGGCCTGCGCGACGGCATCGCGCTGGCGGTTGATCTCATTCTGAAGCGCAACCAGGTCAGTAGCGCCGGAACGGTCACCGGCGTTCAGGCCCGAGCGCTGCGCGATGAGCTTCGAGAGTTCCTCGCGGGCTTCCTGCGCGCGGCGGCGGGCCTCGTCCAGCGGTTCGGTGATGGCCTGCGAGAGCGCCTTCTTGAAGTCCTGGATATCACTGACCTTGGTGAGGTTCTGGATCTGCTCCTTGAATCGGTCCCCGATCTCCTCGACCTGGACTTCCAGGTCCCTGCCTTCGCGACGCGCGGCCTCGCGGTTCACCGACTTCACGAAGTCCTGGAAAGCCTTCTTGCGGTCATCGAGATCGTCGAGCGCCTGCTTGGCCGCTTCACGCTCCTTGCGGGCGTTCTCCTCGATGAGCTGCGCTTCCTTCAAGCGGTAGGCCAGGCGGATCTCGCCGCGCTCCTTGTCGCTCTTGGCTTGGTCGGCGGCCAGGTCGGCCTGCTTGCGCAGCAGCGCGATATCGTCCTCGATGGTCTTCG
>JAKLLO010000133.1 GCA_023150095.1 Zoogloea sp.
CCCGCCGCCCGCTGGCGGGTTTGCGGCGGGCGATCCGTCATCCGCCGCCGCCCATCACGCATACGATAGTTTTTACCCTTGATGGAGCGCCGCCCATCAAGCGTGGAGGCTATCAGATAAGCGATGGGCGGCCGTAGATCACTCATGAGGCGCGCCAGATGCTTGATCTACGGCCTGCCATCGATCATCCAGCGGCGCCCATCGTTCATCTACGGGCGTCCGTCGATCATCTCGCAGCCCCGATCACCATCGTGCGCCGCCCTCAGCAGTCTTAACCCCTGCGTAACACTCCTTGCGTAGTGTCTGGTGGTTTGAATCCACCGCCTTGCAAGGAGTTGCCCCCATGTTCACCAAACGTCTGCTGGCCGTCGTCGTGCCGGCCCTGCTCGCCACCAGCCCGGCCGCCCACGCCGGGGTCTCCCTCATCGGCATCGGCCAACTCGCCGGCTCCGATCTCTCCGGCCTCACCGGCACCCTCGAGAACGGCGCCTCCGCCAGCATTCTCGGCGGCCTCGGTTCCGCGATCGCCTGGGCCGGCGGCGACACCTTCTACGCCACCCCGGACCGCGGCCCCAACGCCAGCAGCTGGAACGCTGCCATCGATGAGACGACCTCGTGGATCCCCCGCTACCAGACGGTGAGCCTCGGCCTTGCCAGCGCCAGCTTCACCACCGGCGCCGTCACCACCCTCAGCCCGAGCCTCACCGCCACCACCCTGCTCTCCAGCACCGACGCGCTCAACTACGGCAGCGCCCCGGTGCTCACCGGCAGCAGCGGCCAGCATTACTTCAGCGGCCGCTCCGACGCCTTCGGCGCCGGCCTCTCCACCAACAGCAACAACGCCCGCTTCGACCCGGAAGGCATCCGCGTCGCCGCCAACGGCCAGAGCGTCTTCATCACCGACGAGTACGGCCCCTACGTCTATCAGTTCGACAAGTCCACCGGCAACCGCATCAACGTGTTCACCCTGCCCGAGAAGTTCGCGGTGAGCACCCTGTCGGCCCAGGGCGCCACCGAGATCAGCGCCAACACCAGCGGCCGCGTGGCCAACAAGGGCATGGAAGGCCTCGCCATCACCCCGGACGGCAAGACCCTGGTGGGCGTGATGCAGAGCCCGCTGCTGCAGGACGGCGGCACCGACGCCAGCACCGTGCGCATCGTCACCATCGACATCGCCAGCGGCAAGATCACCCACGAATACGCCTACAAGCTCGACAACATCGGCACCGTCGCCAAGCCCAAGTACGGCAGCATCAGCGAGATCGTCGCCATCAACGACCACGAGTTCATCCTCGACGAGCGCGACGGCAAGGGCCTGGGCGACGACTCCAAGGCCGTCCAGAAGAAGCTCTACCGCATCGACCTCTCCGCCGCGGCGGATGTCTCGGCCCTCACCGGCGAAGCCGCGCTGGCCGCCCAGGCCGTCTCGAAGAGCCTGTTCGTCGATCTGGTCACCCTGCTCAAGGCCAACGGCTTCACCGACCGCAGCATTCCCGCCAAGATCGAAGGCCTCGCCTTCGGCCCCGACGTGCTGGTGGACGGCGTGCTGCAGCACACCCTGATCGTGGTGAACGACAACGACTTCCTGGATACCGTGTCGGTGCAGGGCACCCCCACCGCCAACCCCAACCAGTTCTTCGTGCTCGGCATCACCGACGACGTGGTGGCCGGCTTCCAGGCCCAGCAGATCCCCGAGCCCACCGCCCTCGCCCTCGCGGCCCTGGGCCTGGGCGGCCTCGTGCTGCGCCGCCGTCAGCGCTAGGGTGCACGGACACTCACCCAGCCCGGATAGCCGTTGTGAGCAGCCCCCAGGCAAAAGGGCTGGCGTGAATGTCCACAGACCCCGGGCCTGAATGCAAAAGCCCCCGTGCCCACCGATGGTCGGCACGGGGGCTTTGACGGAAGATGGCGGGAAAGCGACGCTCGCGGGCCCCGCCAGGGATCAGAACAGTGGCACCAGCTTGTAGCCCTGCGTCTGCCAGCCGATCAGGGAGATGAAGCCGTCGGCGACGAGTGTCAGCTCCGGCAGCAAGGTCTTGTTATCGATCTTCAGCACCCGGGTGGCGATGGCGCAGACCTCCTGCCTGACGCCAAGCCCATGCAGCTGGCGCACCCTATCCGCAATCACCTCCAGCGCGTCTTCGTGATCCATCTCAAGCCGGCTATCGGGCTTGGTGGTCAGATAGCCAACCGTGGGCCCGATATAGACGATGATGAAATCGGGGGGCACCCCCTGGCGCACCAGCCCGGCATGCGACTCCTTGATGATGCTCAGGTAAAAAGCGGCCTTTTCCGGGTTATTGAAGTCGATCAGAAAGATCCCCTTGCCCTCGGTCACATTGCGCAAGGCCGCAGCGTCATTCACTTCGACAGCCAGGGCATCGACAAGGGTCACGAGGGGGGAAAGTGCCAGCAGGCACAGCAGCAGAAAACGCCTGAAACGCATGGGTATCTCCAATGGGAAGTGATACCGCCAGGCCGCAGCGTGCTGGCACCTGGCGTGGATCAAAGCTGTGCAATGACCTGGTCGAAACCGGAAAACTGCAAGGCTTCGTTACGGTGGGCGCGGGCCAGCAGGCTGCCGCCCTCGAGGGTGGTCAGCAGCAGCTTCGCCAGATCCTGTGCTGCACCCGGCCAGCGGAGCTCGCCCTGGGCGATGCCCGCCTCGATCACCCTCGTCAGCCATTCAAGGTGAACATTGAAGTAGCGGGTGGTCATCTTCTGGATCGACTCCGGCAGGACAACCAGCTCGGACGACAGGGCACAGCACAAGGGCCGGAGGTTGTCGTCGAAACCCTCCAGAAAAAGCTGGCTGTAAAGCCTCAACCGGGCCAGCGCGCCCGCCTCCTCGCCTTCAATCCGCGCCAGGGTCTCGACAAAGCGCGCGATGGCCTGCTCTGCAACTTCCTCGGCCAGGCGCTGCTTGCTTGGAAAGTGATAGTGGATGCTCGCTTTGGTGATGCCGATCTTGTTGGCCAGATCGGCATAGCTGAATGCCGAATAGCCTCCCTGTCGGATGAGCCTTTCGGCCTCGGCAAGGAGATCGGATCGGGTGTTGGCTACCATGGTCGTCGGCATGCTCGGTGATGGATGAGCATCAGATTTTACGGGAGGCAGGCCGGGCCGGACGATCCTGCCCCGCGCGCAATACCAGCCCGATGCCGCCAAGCACGGCGGCACTGGCGAGCAACAGCCGGGCGGTCAGCACCTCGTCGAGAAAGAGGTAGCCAGCGATGCCGGTCAGACAAGGCACGCTCAACTGAACCACCGCGGCGCTGATCCTGGACAGCGAGCGAACGGCACCGTACCAGAGGACGTAGCCGACACCCGAGGCCAGGCCACCGGAGATGACCGCGTAGGTGACACCCGCGGCATCCCAATTCATCGACGGCAGCATCGGCAGACAGAACACACCGACCATCAGGAGCGCTCTGGCGAAGTTGCCTGCGGTGCTCTGCTCCGGCGCCTCGCCGCCGCGCCCCAGCAGTGAGTAAACGCCCCAGGCCAGACCGGACAGGATCATCAACGCCGCATAGGCCATCGGCGGCGCCGAAGCGCCCGGCAACAACAAGACCACGATCCCGCAGCAGGCCAGGACAATGCCCAGCACGTGGGCAAGGGCCAGCCTCTCACCGTTGATCGCGCCCCAGGCAATCATGCACAGCTGCACCGCGCCAAACAGGAGCAGCGCGCCGGTGCCCGCCTCCAGATGGAGATAGGCAAACGAGAAGGCGGTGGCATAGACGGCCAGGGCCAACCCGCCAGCCCAGCTCCCCGAGCGTCTGCTGAAGCGGCCGCGGAGCAGCATCAGCAAAGCCAGGACAATCGCTCCGCCGAGGATCCGGATCAGCGTGAAGCTGGCGGCATCGATCTGGGTTTGCTTGAGCGCCAGACGGCACAGGATCGAATTGCCGACAAACGCCAGCATCGCCAGACTGAGCCGTAGATACATGACCGACCTCTCGCTCGTCCTGGTCTCAGGCCTGGGCCGGCAGCTTCCTGACCGCATCCAGGACACGGGCCGAGAACACCAGGGCCGCGCCCGCATTGAGGTTGATGGCAACCCCCAGCGCTTCTGCGATTTCCTCCTCGGACGCGCCGGCCTTTACCGCGGCCTCGGCATGCACCGAAATGCAACCGTCGCAACGGGTGGTGACGGCGCAAGCCAGGGAGATCAACTCGCGGGTCTTTTCGTCGAGGCGCTGGGTCTTGCTCCCGGCCCGGTCAATGGTCAGGACGCCTTTCAGCACCTCCGGGGCAAGCTTTCCAAAGTCCCCGATGCGGCCGAGAATGTCCGAACGAAATTGATTCCAATCCAGCATGATTGATTTCCTTGAGGTTTGAAGAATTCGCGCCCTTGAGACGGGGGGCGCACTTCCCGTAATGTGGCAGCCGAAGGCCTTAATGGGCGTGTGCTTTTTCCAGCACCTCAAGCTCGATGGCCGGATACAGATGCCCGACCGAGCGCCGGTATTCGTCCGGCGCCATCGGCAACTGCTTGAATCGCGACGGCAGCGGGCTGGCGATGACTTCCGTCATATCCATGCCGGTGGCGGCTGAGGCACGCAGAAAGCCGGTGAGCCAGGTCAGCCAGTCTCTGGTGCGGGCGATGGCAGAGGCATCGCGCGTCACTGCGCCGTGCCCCGGAACAAGCGCCCGAAAGGTGGACGCCCGGGTCAGCTGCTCGAGCTCGGACAACGAGCGCAGCCAGCGTTCGACCTGCGCGTGCGGCGTCGTCGGCGCCCGGTCGTTGAAGACCAGATCACCCGCAAACAGCACACCGCTCGACGCATCGTAGATCGCCAGATCAGCCCCCGTATGCCCCTCAAGGGCCAGGATCTGCAGGTGACGCCCGGCAACATCAAGGGCGCCTCCCCCGATGTTGCGGGTGGGCAGGAACACCTCGGTGCCGGCCATCCAGTCTCCACTCATCCGATAGAGGTTCTCGGCAAAGGCATTGCCTTCGGCGGCCATGGCTTTCTGGATCTCCGCCAAGGTCGCAACGGGTACGTCCGAGAACGCCTGATTGCCCAGAAAATGATCCGGGTGGTGATGGGTGTTCAAGACCAGAACGACAGGCTTGCGGGTGACCCGACCGATCGCCGCCCGCATTTGCTGCCCGTAGCGCAGCGACGGGCCGGTATCGACGACGATCACGCCATCCGGCGCGACAATGAACCCGGTATTGACAATGTTGCCGCCATTCTCGGTATTGAAATCGGTCGTCTGACCGACAAAGGCGTAAACATCCGCGGCTATTTCCTGCGGCGCCAGCTGGTAATTGAAGTCAGCGGCATGGGCAAATGCCGACACCCAGGCCACGAAAGCGAGAACGAGATTTTTCATGGCGCAACCCGCACGTCGAACATGTTGCCGTTGTTGTCGCGGCCGCTGACCATCAGGCTGCCCTGCACGGCCCCACGATTCAGTGTGAACACCGGGTTCTCGCTGACTGGCTGGGAGATCTCCAGACGCATCAGGCGTTTTCCGGCGGCGTCCTTCAGGACGACCTCCTCGAGGTGAAAGGCCGGTACGCCCGCCATCAGCCCCGTATCCATCGGATGAATGATCCGCAACCGAACCCGGCCGGACATCGGCCCTTCGCTCCAGGTCCGCGCGGTCACTTCGTTCAGGCGTTTCTGCCACTCGGACGAGGTCGACGCGGCCGACGGCGCCGTGCAGCCGCCGCCGGTGGTATTCACCCAGACCCCGCCAACGTGCCACACACCATCGGCCGTTTTGGCCGCAGCGCGAACCGGGGACGACTGCTGCAGCTTGGCCCGGAAGCCCAGATAGGCGCTGGTTGACTCCGGATAGAACCTGAGGATTTCCAGGATGGGGTTGAAGTCGGCAAAGACCAGAACCTCCTTGACGCCGGTCAGCGCTGTCGCATCGACCGTAATCGGAACCTGCAGCGGATTCTCTGCAAGCCCGGACGAGATCACCTTCACGCGCTCGTCGAACTGGACCGGCCCATCCGACAGGAAATCCCGCTCCATGTCCTTCCACCTTGCCGAGCCCAGCGGATCAGCCGTTTCTTTTCCGTGCGCGATTGCAGGATTGCCGCCACACGTCAGTGCTAAAAGCACGGCAATCAAGCTTGCTGCGAGCCTCATGGCCCTCTCCTTTGACAGTTGTTGAATCCCCCCGATGAAGGCTGGCGCCCCCGGCTTGGCCGGATTGCACCTGGCCGCGAACAGACTCTACCTACCAGTTGGTAGATTTGCAAGCGGCCTCTCGTATTCATCTGACCCGTCTTCCTGGCCACAGACGCCGGATAACCCGCATGACATCAAAGAGACCCCGGCGGCGACATCGCCTGCGTCTGATCAGTTGATTACGCCAATTGCGCCTTCGCAGGGCCTGACCGCCCCGGCCAGAAAGTAAAAAAGCCCGCGTCGGCGGGCCTTTTCAATGATCGGAGCGAAACTTCAGCAGCGCCCCGTAAGCAGGAACACCGGGTAATCCCGCTGGGGCTTCCTCACCACGCTGGCCGACACCACCGCCACCTCGCCAAACCCCGCTTCTTCGGCAATCCGGCTGATCGCGGCCCGATCGAAGCCGTTGTGGAAGACGCCGGTGTCTTCAGAATGGAAGCTGCCGTCTTCGCTGTCCAGATCGGCCAGGGCGATGAAGCCGCCGTCCTTCAGCATGGCCCGGAAGCGCCGGAAGATCGCGCCGATGTCGGCCACGTGATGCAAGGTCATCGACGAGATGATCCCGTCGAAGGGCCCGTCGATGGCCTCCTGCACCAGATCCACCGGCCGGATGTCCACCGGGCAGCCCAGGTGCGGAATCTTCTCGGCCAGCTGGCGGTTCATGGATTCGGACACATCCACCGCGGTGATCTTCCCCACGTGGGGCGCGATGCGCTCCAGCAGCAGCCCGGTGCCCGAGCCGAAATCCATCAGATGCATGCTGCGGTCGAGGCGGATGGTCGCCAGCAGCGCCTCGGCGATGGCCGCCACGTTGTCGACGCGGGCGGTGTTCTGGTCAAAGCTCGCCGCCTTGTGGGCAAAGTAATCCCTGGACATGGTCTTCCTGCAATGAAGTGCGCGGGCGCGCGAAGCGTGGATTGTGACCCGGCCGGGCCGCCCGGGGAAAGTCAGCCGGCCTTGGGCTTCTTCGGTTTCTTCGGCTTGGGCAGCGGCAATGCGTCGGCGGTCAGGCGGATCAGCCGGGCAAACCAGTCCCGCTCGTCCAGCTCGTCGGCGATCAGCATCCACGGCTTGGCGCCGGGGTACGGAAAGCCCTCGGTCACCGTGCCCACCCACGCCGCGCCCGCCGCGGTGGGCTTCACGAACACCTGGTTGTCGCACACCAGCGCCACCACCTTGCCTTCGCAGTACAGCGCGTACTCGCCGAACATCTTGCGAAAGCTCATGCTCCCCGCCGATGCGGCCTGATCCGCCACGTATTCGATGAACTCACGCTCGGTCGCCATGCTTCTCCTTTTGCCTGACGGCACTCATTGCCAGTAACTTCGCCGGCGCGGCAGCACCAGCGGCGCCGACACCGCCCGGACGATTGCGCCGCGCCAGATCATGCACGCCTCTCCGCGCTGAATGGTCTTCATTCTATGCTGGCCGGAAAGCGCGCCGCACGTCGCCCCTGCGCGCCTTGGGGCACAATAGGCCCGCCCCGAGATCCGTATCGCCCCGCTCACCCCATGCCCGCCCTTCCCCGCAGCATCGCCCACCTGGACATGGACGCCTTCTTCGCGTCCGTCGAGCTGCTGCGCTATCCGCAGCTGCGCGGCCAGGCGGTGGTGGTCGGCGGGCGCCGGGCTGGCGGCGATGGCGATGATTTTCCGCGCCTCGCCACCTACGTGGGCCGGGGCGTGATCACCACCGCCACCTACGAGGCCCGGGCGCTGGGCGTGCATTCGGGCATGGGCCTGATGAAGGCCGCCCAGCTGGCGCCCGAGGCCATCCTGCTGTCGGCCAACTTCGACGCCTACCGGCATTACTCGCGCCTCTTCAAGGCCGCCGTGCGGGCCCTCGCGCCGCAGGTGGAAGACCGCGGCATCGACGAGATCTACATCGACCTCTCCGCCCTCAACCCCGATGGCAGCGTCGATGGCGCCCGGCAGATCGCCGTGCAGCTCCAGCAGGCGGTGCGCGACGCCACCGGGCTGAGTTGCTCGCTGGGCGTTGCGCCCAACAAGCTGCTGGCCAAGCTGTGCTCCGATCTGGACAAGCCCGCCGGCATCACCGTGGTCACCGCCGACGACCTGCCCGCGCGCATCTGGCCGCTGCCCGCCAAGCGCATCAACGGCATCGGCCCCAAGGCCGCCGCGCGGCTGGAGGAGCTGGGCATCATCACCATCGGCGAGCTCGCCGGCGCCGAACCGGCCTGGCTGCAGGATCACTTCGGCGAACGCTACGGGGTGTGGCTGCACCGCGCGGCACGGGGTGAGGACGAGCGCCCGGTGGTCACCGAGAGCGAGCCCAAGAGCCTCTCCCGTGAGACCACCTTCGAGCGCGACCTCCACCCCAAGAACGACCGGCCGGAGCTCTCCACCCGCTTCACCCGCCTGTGCGAACAGCTCGCCGACGACCTCACCCGCAAGGGCTACGTGGGCAAGACGGTGGGCCTCAAGCTGCGCTTCGACAACTTCCACACCGTCACCCGCGACCAGACCCTGCCGATGCCCGTGGGCGACGCCGCGGCGATCCGCAAGGCCGCCGGCGAATGCCTCAAGCGCGTGCCGCTGGAGCGGCGCATCCGCCTGCTGGGGGTGAAGGTGAGCAGCCTGATCCGGCGCGACGAAGTGCGCCACGACCTGGAAACCCGGCCCGTCCAGGCCGAACTATTTGACTGAGCCCGCCGCCCAAACCACTATGCGGGCGCAGCCTGTTGAAATCACAACAACGACCCGTCTTACCGGAGATCGCAGCATGTCCCAGCCGAACCTCGAAACCGCCCTGCCCGCCGCCATCGAGCCCTGGCACCAGAACCTCCGCGGCGAGCACGACGCCCTGCTGCGCGGCCCCCGCGCCGACTGGTGGTGGACCGGCCTCACCCCGTCCGGCTGCCCCGGCTGCATGCCGGGCGGCGCGCTCACCGCGCTGCCCGCCCCCAACCTCGCCACCTGTACCCGCGCCGAAGTGCTCGCCGCCTTCGACAACGGCTGGACGCTCACCGAGATCCTGTTCTCCGCGCTGCAGGGCGAGGAGGCCTTCTACCGGCCGCCCTACCATCACCTGCGCCACCCGATGATCTTTTACTACTGTCATCCGGCCGCGCTGTACATCAACAAGCTGCGGGTGGCCGGGCTGATCCCGGCGCCGCTCAACCCCTACTTCGAGCGCATCTTTGAAACCGGCGTGGACGAGATGCGCTGGGACGACATGTCCAAGAACGAGATGCTGTGGCCCAGCTTTGCCGAGGCCCACACCTATCGCCAGCAGGTCTACACCACCGTCCGCCAGCTCATCGAAACCCACCCGGATCTCGCCGACGGCCACGCCCCGATCACCATGAACCACCCGCTGTGGGCGCTGTTCATGGGCTTCGACCACGAGCGCATCCACCTCGAAACCTCGTCGGTGCTGATCCGCGAGCTCCCGGTGGCCCTCCTCGCCCGCCCCGCCCAGTGGCCCCAGCTTCACGCCAGCGCCGGCGCCGAGACGGGCTTTCCGCCCAAGGCCGGGCAGGACTACCCCACGCCCCGCGTCATCGACATCGCCACCACCGCCGTGCGCATGGGCAAGCCGGTGGATTGGCCCAGCTTCGGCTGGGACAACGAATACGGCGAGCGCCGGGTGGGCGTGCAGGCCTTCAAGGTTGAAGACCAGCTGGTGAGCAACGGCGCCTTCCTCGAATTCATCCAGTCCGGCGGCTACCTCGAGCCCCGCTGGTGGACCGAAGCCGGCTGGGCCTGGCGTGGCTTCCGCAACAGCAAGTGGCCGTGCTTCTGGGTGCCCGAAGGCCCCGCCGGCCTGCACCGCTACCGCCTGCGCACGCTGTTCGAGACCATCCCCATGCCCTGGCACTGGCCCGCCGAGGTCAACGCCCACGAGGCGATGGCCTACTGCGCCTGGCGCAGCCACCGCGACGGCGTGCCCTGCCGCCTGCCCACCGAGGCCGAGCACCAGGCCCTGCGCGACGCGGCATGGATGGACAGCGACCCCGCTTCCCGCACCGATGGCGCCACCTTGGGCCGCGAGACCGGCTGGAACGCCCAGCTCGCCTGTGGCTCGCCCTGGCCCGTGGACGCCGGCAAGCCCGCCGCCAGCGGCGTGCGTGATGTCTTCGGCAACGTGTGGCAGTGGATCGGCGACGACTTCAACCCCCTGCCCGGCAGCAAGGTCCATCCGTACTACGACGACTTCTCGACGCCCTGCTACGACGGCCAGCACCAGATGATGCTGGGCGGCTCGTGGGTATCCTGCGGCGACGAGGCCAGCGTGTGGGCGCGCTTCCACTTCCGCCCGCACTTCTTCCAGCACGCCGGCTTCCGCGTCGTGCAGGCCGATCACGACGGCGGCGTGGTGAAGCTCGCCGCCGCCGACGCCGGCCGGCAGGTGTATGAAGACGCCCGCGTCGTGGACGAATACATGCTCCTCCACCACGGCGCCCCGGCCATCCAGATGCCCTGGCCCGGCGGCCCCCAGTGTTCCACCGCCTTCCCCCAACGCTGCGCCCACTGGCTGCAGGAGGGCGCCGAGCGCTACGGCAGCGGCACCGCCCGGGCGCTGGACATCGGCTGCGCGGTGGGCGGCGCCAGCTTCGAGCTCGCCCGCAGCTTTGAATCGGTGCTGGGCGTCGATCTCTCCCGCGCCTTCATCGACGCCGCCGAAGAGCTCCAGAAAACCGGCAGCCGCGCCTACTTCCGCCGCGACGAGGGCGACCTGGGCGACACCCTCACCGCCCGCATCGACCCGGCCATCGACCGCAGCCGGGTGAGCTTCCGCCAGGCCGACGCCTGTTCGCTGCCCGCCGAGCTGGTGGATTTCGACGCAGTGATGCTGGCCAACCTGCTGTGCCGCCTGCCCAGCCCCAAGTCGCTCCTCGGCCGGCTCGGCGGCCACCGCGGGCTGGTCAAGGTAGGCGGCCTCGTCGCCCTGTTCTCACCCTATTCGTGGCTGGAGCAATTCACCCCGCGGGAGGCCTGGCTTGGCGGCTACAGCAGCAACGGCACCCCCATCAAGAGCGCCGACGCCCTCAAGGCCTTCCTGCGGGACGAAGGCTTCGTGCTGCGCCGCGAGGAAGAAGTGCCCCTGGTGATCCGCGAACATCGCCGCAAATACCAGTTCATCGTCACCCACGGGATGCTCTGGCAGCGGGAAAGTTGAGCACGGGTTCCTGTAGGGGCGACTTCAGTCGCCCGCGGATTTCAATCAGGGCCCTGCGCCTGCCGTATTGGAGGATTGGCGACTGAAGTCGCCCCTACAGGCACGCCGCGCCCTACGCAATCCAACGTATTTCCCGCCACCGGCGGCGCCCCTAATCTGGGGATTCCCGATAAGGAGTCCCCAGATGAACCGCGAAGAAGTCACCGACCTGATCGTCACCCGCAAGATCGAGAAGAAGCTCACCTGGGCCCAGCTGGCCGAGGTGGTGGGCCACAGCAAGGAATGGAGCACCGCCGCGCTGCTCGGCCAGATGACCCTGACCGAGGCCGAGGCGAAGGCCGTGGGCGCGGCGCTGGATCTGCCGGACGAGGCCGTCACCCAGTTGCAGGTGGTGCCCTACAAGGGCTCGCTACCCACCGCGGTGCCCACCGACCCGCTGATCTACCGCTTCTACGAGCTCATCAACGTGTATGGCACCACCTTCAAGGCGCTGAT
>JAKLLO010000134.1 GCA_023150095.1 Zoogloea sp.
ATCCTCGAGTTCGACAAGGTCAAGGCCGACGTGCTCAACGTGGTGCCGCCCCAGCGCGCGGGCGACATCGCGGCGAAGTCGGGCGTGAAACTCATCAACGGCCGCTGGGTGGACATCAACTGGCAGACCTTCGAGTCGGTGAACACCCCGGGCGTGCACGTGATCGGCGACGCGATCTTCCCGGCGCCGACCATGCCCAAGTCTGGCCACATGGCCAACCAGCACGCCAAGGTGACGGCCGCTGCGATCCTCAACCTGCTGGCGGGCGAGGCGCCCAACCCGGCGCCGGTGGTGATGAACACCTGCTACAGCTTCGTGGATTCGAAGAACGTGATCCACGTGACCTCGGTGCATCAGTACGACGCCGAGAAGAAGACGGTGCTGCCGGTGCCGGGCTCCGGCGGCGTGTCGGCGGCGGCCAACGAGATCGAGGGCAAGGCCGCAATGGCCTGGGCCCGCAATATCTGGGCCGACATGCTGGTCTGATCCACCACCCCACCAACGAAAATGCCACCCCGCGGGGTGGCATTTTTTGTGGGCCGGAAGCAGCTCAGTCCAGCGTGGAGATGTAGCTGGAGACCGCTTTTACTTCGAGTTCGGAGAGCTTCGAGGCGATGGAGTGCATCACCGCGTTGTCGTTGTTGCGCTCGCGGGTGTTGAACTGCTTGAGCTGGTTCTCGATGTACAGCGCCTGCTGGCCCGCCAGGCGCGGCAGCTGCGGCGTGCCGTAGCCCTTGGGGCCGTGGCACGACACGCAGGCGGCCACGCCGGAATACTGGTTGCCCTTGGTGAAGATGTAGCGGCCCACGCCGGCCAGGTCGGCATCGCCGGCGTCGCTGCGGGTGGCCGGCTTCTTCTGGAAGAACTCGCCGAGCGCCTTCATCTCTTCCGGCGTCAGGTCGGCGGCCATGCCGGCCATGGTCTCGCTCTTGCGCTTGCCGCTCTTGAAGTCGGCCAGCTGGCGCGCGATGTAGTCGGCGTGCTGGCTGGCGAGGCGCGGGTAGAGCGCCGAAGCGGCTTCGCCTTCCATCCCGTGGCAGATGAAGCAGCGTCCGCCGACGATCTCCTCGGCGCGCTTGAGGTCGGCGGCCAGCGCGCTGCCAGCGGCAAGCAGCAGCCCCAGCCCGGCGGCAATGAATCTCCCTTTCATGTGTGTCTCCTCGTTCTGGTTTTAAGTCAGGGAAAGACTATCAGAATCTGGTGATTTGCTAAATTACCTCGGGCGGGCGGTCGCCTTGCACGGGAACTGCCGCACGCGGCCCCCATCTGACAGAATGAACGCCATGCCAACTTTGATTCGGGAGCCCGATTGCCGATGCGCCACGCTGCCTCTCTGACCCCGTCGCCGTGGGTCACCCGTTTTGCTTCCCTGATCACCTCCGGTGGCGAAGTGCTCGACTTTGCCTGCGGGAGCGGTCGTCATGCGCGCTGGCTGGCGGGTCGGGGGTTTCGGGTCGAGGCGGTGGATCGGGACGCCGTGGCACTCGAACTGCTTGCCGGGGTGCCGCACCTCACCACCCGCGAGGCCGACATCGAGGAAGGGCCGTGGCCCTACGCCGGGCGTCACTTCGACGCGATCATCGTCACCAATTATCTCTTCCGCCCGCGCCTGCCCTTGCTGCTGACGGCCCTCAATCACGGCGGGGTGCTGATCTACGAGACCTTCATGGTGGGCAACGAGCGCTTTGGCAAGCCGAGCAATCCGGATTTCCTGCTGCGCTCCCATGAGCTGTTCGAGCGGGTGGCGGACACCTGCACGGTGCTGGCCTACGAGCAGGGTGAGGTGGCCGAGCCTAAGCCGGCGGTGATCCAGCGCATCTGCGCGGTGAAGGGGCACAACCCGTCACTGCGCCTGCCCTGAGCGGGCGCAGAGGAACTTTCAGCGCTGCAGCAGCGGCTTGAGTTCGCGCCAGATGGTGTCGAGGATCAGCGGCTGCGCCTCGGCGGTGGGGTGGATGCCGTCCTGCTGGAAGTGGTCGGGCTTGTCGGCAAAGCCGGCCATCATGAAGGGCACAAGCCGGACCTTGTTGGTCCGGGCGAGATCCTGATACGTCCTGGTGAAACGTGCGGTGTAGTCGGGGCCGTAGTTGGGCGGCATCTGCATGCCCACCAGCAGCACCCGCGCGCCGGCCTGGCGGCTGGCGTCGATCATGGCCTGCAGGTTGGCGTTCATGGCCGGGATGGGCAGGCCGCGCAGGCCGTCGTTGGCGCCCAGTTCGATCACCACCACCGAAGGCCGGTGGGCCTGCAGTGCGGCCGGGAGTCGGCTGCGCCCGCCAGCGGTGGTTTCGCCGCTGATGCTGGCGTTCACCACCTTGTGGGGCGGCTTCGATTCGCGCAGGCGGTGGTCGAGCAACGCCGGCCAGGCTTCGGTGGGGCGCAGGCCGTAACCCGCCGACAGGCTGTCGCCCCACACCAGCACCGTGCCGGCAAAGGCGGGCGCTGCCATCAGCAGCAGGCTCGCCAGCAGGGTGCGGAGGAGGGCGACGGCGCCCATCAGGCGGAGATCTTGTCGGCGCAGTGGCCCTGGATGATCTGCATCAGCGGCGGGAACACCTTGGGGGTGCCAGCCACGATGTTGCCGGTGGTGAGGTAGTCGGATTCACCGGCCAGATCGCTCACCAGACCGCCCGCCTCGCTGATCAGCAGGCTGCCGGCGGCCATGTCCCACGGCGACAGGCCGAATTCCCAGAAGGCGTCGAGGCGGCCGGCGGCCACGTAGGCCAGATCCAGCGACGCGGCGCCCGGACGGCGCAGGCCGGCGGTCTTCTGGGTGAGTTCCTTGAAGATGGCGAGGTAGGTATCGACGTTGCCGAACTGGCGGTACGGGAAACCGGTGCCGACCAGGGCTTCCTGCAGGCGCAGGCGCTTGGAGACGCGGATGCGGCGGTCGTTCAGGAAGGCGCCGGCACCCTTGGAGGCGGTGAACATCTCGTTGCGGTTCGGGTCATAGACGACCGCCTGCTCGACCACGCCGCGGCGGGCGAGGGCGATGGAGATGGCGTACTGGGGGAAACCGTGGATGAAGTTGGTGGTGCCGTCGAGGGGGTCGATGATCCACTGGTACTCGGTCTCGGCCTCCGGGCCGGTCTCGCCGGACTCTTCTGCTAAAATGGCGTGGGTCGGATAAGCATCGCGCAGCACCTGGATGATTGCTTCTTCGGCTGCCCGGTCGACTTCGGTGACGAAGTCGTTGGGCGACTTGGATTCGACCCGCAGGAGTTCGACGTCGTTCGAAGCCCGGTTGATGACGGCGGCGGCACGGCGTGCGGCCTTGATGGCGATGTTCAGAGTGGGATGCATGGGTGTCTGGCAAGGTTGGCCGGCCCGGGCAGGATTGCCCCCACCGGTCGACACTAATTCGGAAACCCGACATTTTAATATGAACCACGATGGCGCGCTTGAGCGCGTGCGAGTCGTACTTTCCCGTACAAGTCATCCGGGCAATATCGGCGCCGCGGCCAGGGCCATGAAAACCATGGGCTTGTCGCAACTGGTGCTCGTCTCACCCCATTCCTTCCCCGATCCGGTGGCCACCGCCCGCGCGGCGGGCGCCGACGACATCCTCGCCAATGCGCGGGTGGTGGGCAGCCTCGCCGAGGCGCTGGAGGGCACGGTGTTCGCTGCGGCGCTCACCGCGCGCCGGCGCGAGCTCGCGGTGCCCATGAAGTGGGCGCGGGACGCCGCCGACGACATCGTCTCGCGCACCAGCTTCGGTGACGTGGCGCTGGTCTTCGGCAACGAGACGGTCGGGCTCTCCAACGAGGACGTGTCCCTGTGCCACATGCCGGTGAAGATCCCGGTGAGCGCCGAATACTCGTCGCTCAACCTGGGCGCGGCGGTGCAGGTGCTGTGCTACGAGCTGCGGATGGCGGCCCTCGATCCGGGCGAACCGCCGAACCTCGAATCCGAGCTGGCGACCTTCGAGCAGGTGGAAGGCTTCTTCAACCACCTCGATCGGGCCATCACCGCCAGCGGTTTCTTCCATCCGAGCAACTCCAAGCGCCTGTGGCCGCGTCTGCGCCGGCTGTTCGGGCGGATCCAGCTCGAGAAGGACGAAATCAACATTCTGCGTGGAATGCTGACCGCCTTTGAAAAAAAGTAGACTAAAATAGTCGGAAATAAAAATCTCCCGCCCGGTTCCATCCCGGGCCGGCGGGGGCGGAAAACAGCGCGATTCGTTTCGGGAGTTCCCTTTCATGTTCAGTCGTCTGCGTGAGGACATCGCCAATGTGCTTGAGCGAGATCCGGCCGCACGCTCCAGGTGGGAAGTGCTCACCTGCTATCCCGGGATGCACGCCCTGTGGCTGCATCGTTTTGCCCACGTCGCGTGGGCCAACGGTTTCCGCTGGGTCGGGCGTTTCAGCAGCCATGTGGGGCGGATGCTCACCGGCATCGAGATCCACCCCGGCGCGACCATCGGCCGGCGGGTGTTCATCGACCACGGCATGGGCGTGGTGATCGGCGAGACCGCCGAGATCGGCGACGACTGCACCATCTACCAGGGCGTGACCCTCGGCGGAACGTCCCTTTACCGTGGCACCAAGCGCCATCCCACCCTGGGGCGCGGCGTCGTGATCGGCGCCGGCGCCAAGGTGCTGGGTGGCTTCGAGGTGGGTGATGGGGCCAAGGTGGGTTCCAACGCGGTGGTGGTCAAGCCGGTGCCCGCCGGGGCGACGGCGGTCGGCAATCCGGCCCGCATCATCGAGGCCGGCAAGGACGACGCCGCCCGCGCCCGCGAGGCCAAGGCGGAGCAGATGGGTTTCACCGCCTATGGCGTCACCCGCGATCTGGACGACCCGGTTTCCAAGGCGCTGCACGGCCTGCTTGACCACGCCGTCGAGACCGACCGGCGCATCCGCGTGCTGCTCGACAAGCTCGCCGAGGCCGGGATTCCGGTGGGGGAAGCCGCCAAGTCCGAAGACGCCTTCGACCCGCAAGGGCTCGGCAAAATGGTGGATTGAGGGGGCTGCGCTGCTGGCGTGAAAATAGTTGATCAATTTTGTCGGGTTTGGTATTCTTGACTGAAACGTTCAACTATTAATTTGCCCGCCCCCAGGAGCCACCATGAGACTCACCACCAAAGGTCGTTTTGCCGTTACGGCAATGATTGATCTGGCGCTGCGTTGTGCCGAGGGCCCCGTGACGCTGGCGGGCATCGCCGATCGCCAGAAGATCTCCCTTTCCTACCTCGAACAGCTGTTCGGCAAGCTGCGCCGCTTCGAGCTGGTCAGCAGCGTCCGCGGCCCCGGCGGCGGCTACGCGCTGGCCCGGGACATGGCGTCGATCACCGTGGCCGACATCATCGCGGCGGTGGATGAACCGCTGGATGCCACCTCCTGCGGCGGCAAGGAAAACTGCAAGGATGAGCACCGCTGCATGACCCACGAGCTGTGGACCAACCTCAATCGCCGCATGTACGAATACCTGCACTCGGTGACGCTCGCCAACCTCGTCGAGCAGCAGCGCGCCAAGGCGGCACAGGTGTCGGTGCTTCACGACGAGCGCTCGGGTGCGTCCGCCAAGGGCGCTGTTTCGGCAACCGCCTGAGTTCACAGGAGCGATCGGTGTTTGCGCCGGTTTACCTCGATCACAACGCCACCACGCCCCTCGATCCGGCGGTGCGTGAGGCCATGCTGCCGTGGTTCGGCGAGCGCTTCGGCAACGCGTCGAGCCGCCACGAATACGGCCGCGCGGCGCGCAAGGTGATCGACGAGGCGCGGGCCCAGGTGGCCGCGGCCGTGGGGGCGCATCCCACCGAGGTGTTGTTCACCAGCGGCGGCTCCGAGGCCAACAACCTGTTCATCAAGGGCGCTGCGGCGCTGATGAAACCCGGCCGCATCGCCGTGAGCGCCATCGAGCATCCCTGCGTGCGCGAGCCCGCCCGTCAGCTGGTGCGTCAGGGCTGGCAGTTCGACGAGATCGCGGTGGATGGGGCAGGGCGGATTGACGCTGCGGCTTTCGAGGCGTGCCTGGCCGGCAAGCCGAAGCTGGTGTCGGTGATGCTTGCCAACAACGAAACCGGTGTGATCCAGGATGTCGCCGCGCTGGCCAAGGCCGTGCGCGCCGCTGGCGGCTGGATGCACTGCGACGCGGTGCAGGCGCTGGGCAAGGTGAAAGTGGATTTTCGCGCCCTGGGCGTGCAGGGCCTGACGCTGTCAGCCCACAAGATTTACGGCCCGCTGGGCGCCGGGGCGCTGGTGATCGACAAACGTGTCGAACTCGCGCCGCTGGTGGCTGGCGGTGGTCAGGAGCGCAACCTGCGCTCAGGCACCGAGAACGTGATGGCCATCGTCGGCTTCGGCAAGGCCTGTGAGCTGGCCGCGGCAGCAGTCGAAATCCGCGCCGTGCAGATGGCCGCGCTTCAGCGGCGGCTCGAAGCCGGGCTTGCGAGCATGGGCGCGCAGATTTTTTCGGCAGATGCCCCGCGCCTGCCCAACACCACGTTCTTCGCAATCGGCGGCGTGGATGGCGAGACCCTGGTCGGCAAGCTCGACCGGGCCGGGTTTGCGGTGGCGAGCGGCTCGGCCTGCTCCAGCGCCAATCCCGAGCCGTCCCACACGCTGATGGCGATGGGCGTCGAGGCCGGGCTGGCCCGCTCGGCGGTGCGCGTGAGCTTTGGCGCCGGCAGCACGGGGCGCGATGTGGATGACTTTTTGACGGCCCTGGGCGAGATGCTCGCCGGCCTCCGAACGCTTGCCGCGATGGCGGTCTAAGTTTCTGAACGGTTTAAAATTTTTGCTGTACGGAGAAGATGAAGATGCTCAAGTTTCCGATCTACCTCGATTACTCGGCGACCACGCCGGTGGATCCCCGCGTTGCGGAGAAGATGATCCCCTACCTCACCGAGCTGTTCGGCAACCCGGCATCCCGCAGCCACGCCTTTGGCTGGACCGCCGAGAGGGCCGTTGAAGAGGCCCGCGAGGAAGTCGCGGCGCTGGTGGGTGCCGATCCGAAGGAAATCATCTGGACCTCCGGCGCCACCGAATCCAACAACCTGGCGATCAAGGGTGCCGCCCAGTTCTACTCCGGCAAGGGCAAGCACATCATCACCGTCAAGACCGAGCACAAGGCCGTGCTCGACACCGTGCGCGAGCTCGAGCGGGTCGGCTTCGAGGCCACCTACCTCGACGTGAAGGAAGACGGCCTGATCGACCTGGAGGTGCTGAAGGCAGCGATCCGTCCGGACACCGTCGTGGTGTCGGTGATGTTCGTGAACAACGAGATCGGGGTGATCCAGCCGATCGCCGAGATCGGCGAGATCTGCCGCGAGAAGGGCATCATCTTTCACGTGGACGCGGCCCAGGCCACCGGCAAGGTCGAGATCGACCTCTCCAGGCTGAAGGTTGACCTGATGTCGTTCTCGGCCCACAAGACCTACGGCCCGAAGGGCATCGGTGCCCTGTACGTGCGTCGCAAGCCGCGCGTGCGCCTCGAAGCCCAGATGCACGGCGGCGGCCACGAGCGTGGCCTGCGCTCCGGCACCCTGGCCACCCACCAGATCGTCGGCATGGGCGAGGCCTTTCGCCTGGCCCGCCTCGAGATGGCCGAAGAGAACAAGCGTGTCGGCGCCCTGCGTGACCGCCTGCTGAAGGGCCTCAGCCAGATCGAGGAGACCTTCGTCAATGGCGACATGGTCCATCGCGTGCCCCACAACCTGAACATCAGCTTCGCCTACGTGGAAGGCGAATCCCTGATCATGGCGATCAAGGACATCGCGGTGTCGAGTGGTTCGGCCTGCACCTCGGCGAGCCTCGAGCCTTCGTACGTGCTGCGCGCCCTGGGTCGCAACGACGAGCTCGCCCACAGTTCCATCCGTTTCACCATCGGCCGCTTCACGACGGACGAGGAAATCGACTATACAATCGACTTGCTGCAGCGCAAGGTCGGCAAGCTCCGCGAACTGTCGCCCCTGTGGGACATGTTCAAGGAAGGCATCGACCTTGATACCGTGCAGTGGGCAGCGCACTGACAGGAGAGCAAAAATGGCATACAGCGAAAAGGTTCTGGACCACTACGAGAATCCCCGTAACGTCGGTGCTTTCGGCAAGGAAGACGACGGCGTGGGCACCGGCATGGTCGGCGCCCCGGCGTGTGGCGACGTGATGAAGCTGCAGATCAAGGTCGGCAAGGACGGCATCATCGAAGACGCCAAGTTCAAGACCTACGGCTGCGGCTCGGCGATCGCTTCGAGCTCCCTCGTCACCGAGTGGGTCAAGGGCAAGACCCTCGACCAGGCGCTGGAGATCAAGAACACCGCCATCGCCGAAGAGCTGGCCCTGCCGCCGGTGAAGATCCACTGCTCGATCCTGGCCGAAGACGCCATCAAGGCGGCGGTCGAGGATTACAAGAAGAAGCACAACGGCTGACAAGGAGTTCGATCATGGCAGTAACCCTGTCCGACAAGGCAGCAACCCACATCGGCAACTTCATCGCCAAGCGCGGCAAGGGTGTCGGCATCCGCCTCGGCGTGCGTACGTCGGGCTGTTCCGGCATGGCGTACAAGCTCGAGTTTGCCGATGAAGTGCTGCCCGAGGACATCGTCTTCGAAAGCCACGGTCTCAAGGTGCTGATCGACCCGAAGAGCCTGCCCTACATGGACGGTACCGAACTCGACTTCGTGCGCGAAGGCCTCAACGAAGGCTTCAAGTTCAACAACCCGAACGTGAAGGATCAGTGCGGCTGCGGCGAAAGCTTCACCGTCTGAGGCGCGAACGTCCACGATGCTCGATCTCAAGCAGGATTACTTTGCGCTGTTCGGCCTGACGCCGGCCTTCCGCATCGACGAGGAGCGGCTGGAACAGGCCTACCTGGATCTGCAGGGTCGGGTTCATCCCGACCGCTTCGCGCATCTCTCCGACGCCGAGAAGCGTCAGTCGATGCAGTGGGCCACCCACGTCAATGAAGCCTTCCGCACCCTCAAGAGCCCGCTCACCCGCGGGCATTACCTGCTTGAGCTGCGCGGTGTCGATCCTGCGTTCGACACCAACACCGCCATGTCCGCCGAGTTCCTGATGGAGCAGATGGAGTGGCGCGAGGCCCTCGGCGAGGCCCGCGATGCCGCCGACGAGGACGTGCTCGACGAGCTCTCCCGCCGTGTCCGCCACAACAGCAAGGCGCTGGTGGAAGAGCTCGCCCGGCAGCTCGACGACGCTGTCGACCTCGACGCCGCGGCCGATAGCATCCGGCGCATGAAGTTTCTCGAAAAGCTGCAACACGAAATCAATGACGCCTTGACGGCGCTGGAATCCTGATGGCTCTGCTGCAAATCTCCGAACCGGGCATGTCCACCCTGCCGCACCAGCACCGGCTGGCGGTGGGTATCGACCTGGGCACGACCAACTCGCTGGTGGCCACCGTGCGCAACGGCATTCCCCAGTGCCTGCAGGACGAGGACGGCAAGATGCTGCTGCCGTCCATCGTGCATTACCTGCCGGATGGTCAGATCGTCGTCGGCCGCAAGGCGATGGCGACCCAGGCGGTCGATCCGCGCAACACCATCGTGTCGGTCAAGCGCTTCATGGGCCGCGGCCTGAAGGACGTCGCCCACGTCGAGACCATGCCCTACGACTTCGTCGACACCGCCGGCATGGTTCGCCTGCGCACCATCCAGGGCGTGAAGAGCCCGGTGGAAGTCTCCGCGGAGATCCTCAAGGATCTGCGCCTGCGCGCCGAGCGCAGCCTCGGCGGCGAGCTCACCGGCGCGGTCATCACCGTGCCTGCCTACTTCGACGACGCCCAGCGCCAGGCCACCAAGGACGCGGCTCGCCTCGCCGGCCTCAATGTGCTGCGCCTGCTCAACGAGCCCACCGCGGCAGCCATCGCCTACGGCCTCGAGAACGCCTCCGAAGGCGTCTATGCGGTCTATGACCTGGGCGGCGGCACCTTCGACATCTCCATCCTGCGGCTCTCCCGTGGGGTGTTCGAGGTGGTGGCCACCAGCGGCGATGCGGCCCTGGGCGGCGACGACTTCGACCATCGCCTGTTCTGCTGGATGCTCGACAACGCCGGCATCTCGCTGCCGTCCGACCGGGACGCCCGGCGCATGCTGATGAAGGCCCGCGAGGTGAAGGAGCGCCTGACCCTCGACGAGTCCGTGCCCATCAAGATGACCCTCGACAGCGGCGACGAGGTGGACCTCGTCATCGCCCGCGACGTGTTCGTCGATATCACCCGGCCGCTGGTGGACAAGACCCTGCGCCCCATGAAGAAAGCCCTGCGCGACGCCGGCCTCGACCCCGCCGACGTGAAGGGTGTGGTGATGGTGGGCGGTGCCACGCGCATGCCCCATGTGCAGAAGGCCGTCGGCGACTTCTTCGGCCAGACGCCCCTCACCAACCTCGATCCCGACACCGTCGTCGCCGTGGGCGCCGCGATGCAGGCCAACGTGCTGGCCGGCAACCGGGCGGGCGAGGACGAGTGGCTGCTCCTCGACGTGATCCCCCTGTCCCTCGGCATCGAGACCATGGGCGGGCTGGTCGAGAAGATCATCCCCCGCAATTCCACGATTCCCACGGCCCGTGCCCAGGATTTCACCACCTTCAAGGATGGCCAGACGGCCATGGCCTTCCACGTGGTGCAGGGCGAGCGCGAGCTGGTTTCCGACTGCCGCTCGCTGGCGCGCTTCGAGCTGCGCGGCATTCCGCCGATGGTGGCGGGGGCAGCGCGCATCCGCGTGACCTTCCAGGTGGACGCCGACGGCCTGCTGTCGGTCACCGCCCGCGAGCAGACCACCGGCGTTGAGGCGCGCGTCGAGGTGAAGCCGTCCTACGGCCTGGCCGACGACGAGATCGCCGAGATGCTGAAGGCCGGTTTCGAGCACGCCCAGCGAGACATGGAACTGCGCGGCCTGAAGGAACAGCAGGTCGAGGCGGCTCGCGTTGTCGAAGCCACCGAAAAGGCGCTCGCCATCGACGGCGGGCTGCTCAATGCCGCCGAGCGGGCGTCGCTGGACGTGGCCATCGCCGCGCTGCGCACTTCCGCCGAAGGGCAGGACGTGCGGGCGATCAAGATCCAGCTGGAGGCCTTCAATCGCGCCTCCAACGAGTTCGCATCGCGCCGGATGGACAAGAGCATCCGCGAGGCTCTGGCCGGCCACAAGATCGACGACATCAAGATTTAAGACCGAACATGACGACCCTGATTGTGCTCCCCCACGTGGAGCTGTGCCCCGAAGGCGCCGTGCTGGAGGCTGAACCCGGCCAGACGATCTGCGACACGCTGCTCGCCAACGACATCGAGATCGAGCACGCCTGCGAGAAATCCTGTGCGTGCACCACCTGCCACGTGATCGTGCGGGAAGGCTTCAACAGCCTTGAGCCGGCGGAAGAGCTGGAAGAGGATCTGCTCGACAAGGCCTGGGGCCTGGAGCCCAACTCGCGCCTGTCGTGTCAGGCGGTGGTCGGCACCACGCCGCTGACCGTCGAGATTCCCAAGTACTCGATCAACATGGCCCGGGAGGGCAAGCACTGATGAAGTGGACTGACGTTCAGGAAATCGGCATCCAGCTGTCCGAAGCCCATCCCGATGTGAACCCCGAAAAGGTCAACTTTGTTGACCTTATGCGCTGGGTGATGGCGCTGCCCGAGTTCAACGACGACCCCAAGCACTGTGGCGAACGGGTGCTTGAAGCGATCCAGCAGGCCTGGATCGACGAAGTGGCCTGAGGAAGGTCGCCAACGCCATGCCGGGCATCCACGACTTCGAGGTTGGCCGTCTTGGCGGCGGTGTGATCCGTTTTGCGGATTTCGCCGGCAAGGTGCTGCTGGTCCCCAATACAAGGGCCTGGAGCAGCTTCACCGGCAGCTCGGGCCGCGTGGGCTGGTGGTGGTGGGTTTTCCGTGCAATCAGTTTGGCGCGCAGGAGCCGGGCACGGAAGACGAGATCGCCACCTTCTGCGAGCGCAACTACGGCGTGGATTTCCTGCTCACCGAGAAGGTGAATGTGAATGGCCCGGACGCCCATCCGGTGTTCGCGTATCTCACCGCGGCCCTGCCGGGTGTGCTCGGCAGTCGCGCCATCAAATGGAACTTCACGAAATTCCTGGTGGACCGCAGCGGGGCGCCGGTACGTCGCTACGCCCCGACGACGACGCCAGAAGCCCTGGCGGCGGACATCGAGGCCTTGCTCTAGCGACGAGCCTCAGCGGGCGGTCGGGTCGGACGGTTCGTTGAGGGACAGCCAGTACAGCCCGAGCTGGCCGACGGCCTGCAGAAAGCGCTCGAAATCCACCGGTTTGCGGATGTAGCTGTTGGCGCCCAGCCGGTAGGCCTCAAAGATGTCCTGGTGTTCCTTTGAGGTGGTCAGCACGACCACCGGGAGGAGGGCGGTGCGCTCGTCGGCGCGGATGCGCCGGAGCACTTCAAGCCCGTCGATGCGCGGGAGTTTCAGGTCCAGAAGCACGAAAGCCGGCATGACCAGGCTGTCGCGGGAGCTGTACTGACCGGTGCAGAAAAGGTAGTCCAGCGCCTCGACGCCGTCCCTCGCCACGACGACCTGGTTGGCAATCTTGTTTTTGCTGAATGCGCGGAGCGTGAGTGCCTCATCGTCGGGATTGTCCTCGACGAGAAGGATGGGGCGATCGGTCGCCATGGCTACTCCTTGACCTTATTTATCGTTTTGCCTGATTTTTGTGTATTTGAGAGAGAAAGACGCTTTTTCCTCTCAGGCAAGATGATAAGTACGGCAAGTAGGCGACCGGGTTGACCTAATTCTCAAAAAACGCTTGGTTTTACAACAATTGACCGGCTTCGAGGATAAATACCTTATCGTCGCCGCTGGGAGCCGATAACCACGTTGGCGAGAGGGCCGGGAAGGCTTCGTCGACGATGTGCCGGTTGTGTCCCACTTCGATCGCCAGAAGGCCTTCCGGCTGCAGGAAACGGGGTGCGTCGGCGATCAGCTTGCGCACCAGATCGAGGCCATCCTCGCCCGAGCCGAGGGCGATGCCGGGCTCGTGGAGGTATTCGGCCGGCAGCGAGTCCATCGACTCGCGGGTGACGTAAGGCGGGTTGCTGAGGATGAAGTCGAAGCGCTGCTCGGGCACAGCGGCAAAGCCGTCGGACTTGACCAGCGTGATGCGATCCTCGAGGCCGTAGGCGGCGATGTTGGCGGCGGCCACGTCGAGGGCATCCTGGGAGATGTCGACCGCGGTGATGTGGGCGTTGGGGAAGGCGTGGGCCATCAGGATGGCCAGGCAGCCGGAGCCGGTGCACATGTCCATCGCGGCGGTGACTTCTTCCGCGTCCTGGACCCACGGCGAAAAGCCGTTCTCGAGCAGTTCGGCAAAGTAGGAGCGGGGAATGATGACCCGCGGGTCCACCTCAAAGCGGAAATCGCCCAGCCAGGCTTCGCCGGTGATGTAAGCGGCGGGGAGCTTGTCCACGGCGCGCTTCTCGATGACTTCGTAGATGGCTTCCCGCTCGTCGCCGGGGATGCAGGCGTCGAGGAAGGGCTCGAGGCGATCGAGCGGCAGCGCGAGGGTGTGCAGGACGAGGTAGACGGCTTCGTCGTAGGCGTCCGGCAGGCCGTGGCCGAAATAGCAGCCGGCCCGGTTGAAGCGGGTGACGGCGTAGCGCAGCCAGTCGCGCACGGTGACGAGCTCGGCCAGGGGGCCGTGCTCGTGTTCGTGCTCTTCTTCTTCCAGGTGGTCGTCGTGGTGGTCGTTCATGCCTTGTCCGATGCGGTGAGCAGGTTTTCGAGGGTGCGGCGGTAGATGTCCGACAGCGGCTGGATGGCATCCAGCGCGATGCATTCGTTGAGCTTGTGGATGGTGGCGTTGACCGGGCCGAACTCGACGACCTGCGGGCAGATGTCGGCGATGAAGCGGCCGTCGGAGGTGCCGCCGGTGGTGGAGAGCTCGGGGCTGATCGCCAGGGTGTCGCGGATGGCGTCTTCCATGGCGCCGACGAGGCTGCCGCGGGGCGTGAGGAAGGGCTTGCCGCCGAGGGTCCAGGCGAGGTCGTAATCAAGGCCGTGACGGTCGAGGACGGCGTGCACGCGGGTCTTGAGATCGTCGGCGGTGTGCACGGTGGCAAAGCGGAAGTTGAACAGGACTTCGAGCGTGCCCGGGATGACGTTGGTAGCGCCGGTGCCGGCCTTGATGTTGGACATCTGCCAGGACGTGGGCGGGAAGTATTCGTTGCCTTCGTCCCAGGTCTCGGCGGCGAGTTCGGCCAGGGCCGGGGCAGCAAGGTGGATCGGGTTCTTGGCCAGGTGCGGGTAGGCGATGTGGCCCTGCACGCCCTTGACGGTGAGCTTGCCCGACAGGCTGCCGCGGCGGCCGTTCTTGATGGTGTCGCCCAAGGTGTTGGTGGAGGTGGGCTCGCCGACGATGCAGAAGTCGAGGGCCTCGCCCCGGGCGCGCAGCGTCTCGACGACCAGCGTGGTGCCGTGGGTGGCGTCGCCTTCTTCGTCGGAGGTGAGCAGCAGGGCGATGGAGCCGGCGTGGTCCGGGTGGGCAGCGACGAAGGCTTCGATGCCGGTGACAAAGGCGGCGAGGGACGTCTTCATGTCGGCGGCGCCGCGGCCGAAGAGCATGCCGTCACGCTCGGTGGGCTCGAAGGGGTGGGACGTCCAGGCTTCCAGCGGGCCGGTGGGGACGACGTCGGTGTGGCCGGCGAACACGACCAGCGGACGGGCGGTGCCGCGACGGGCCCACAGGTTGCTGACGCCGCCGCCGTCGATGCGCTCGCAGACGAAGCCGAGGGGCGCCAGACGGCTGGCGATGAGGTCGAGGCAGCCGGCGTCTTCGGGGGTGACCGACGGGCGCGCGATGAGGCTGCGGGTAAGTTCGAGCGTGGGGTTCATGCGTTGTCTTTTTGTTGGGTTGGGGCAGGCGATGCGCCCGCCGTCGCCCCGGGGCAGGGCTGATGGACGGCGGGGCGGGTGGTGCTGGGCTCAGTCGTCGTCGAGTTCGAGGGTGAACTCGCGGAAGGACGAGCCGTCCGGCTGGGTGCTTTCGAAATCGATGGCCGACTGGTTTCGAGTGGCCTTTTCGTTGGTGTTGCCAAACTGGGCGTTGTTGATGAGCCAGGACAGGTTGGTCGGCGAATCGGAGTTGGTGAGGGCTTCCTCGAGGGTGATGACCTTTTCCTTGTAGAGCCGGAACAGATCCTGCTCGAAGGTGCGGGAACCCTGGGCGAGGCTTTGTTCCATGGCCTCGCGGATCGCCGAGATCTCGCTGCGCTCGATGAGTTCGGCCACCTGACGGGAGTTGAGCAGGATCTCGACCGCCGGAATCCGCCCGCCGTCGGGCTTCTTGACGAGGCGCTGGGAGGCGATGCACTTGAGCGTCGCGGCGAGGTCGAGGGCCAGCAAGGCGCGGCCGTCCATCGGGAAGAAGCTGAAGATGCGGTTCAGCGCGTGGTAGGCGTTGTTGGCGTGCAGCGTGGCCAGGCACAGGTGGCCGGTCTGGGAATACGAGAGGGCGGCCTGCATCGTCTCGCGGTCGCGGATCTCGCCGATCAGGATGCAGTCGGGCGCCTGGCGCATGGCGTTCTTGAGGGCCTGCTGCCAGTCGGTGGTGTCCTGCCCGATCTCGCGCTGGTTCACGATCGACATCTTGTGTTTGAACAGATATTCGATCGGGTCTTCGATGGTCAGGATGTGGCCGGAGCGGTTCTCGTTCCGGTGGTCGATCATCGAGGCGATGGTGGTGGACTTGCCCGAGCCGGTGGCGCCGACCACGAGGATCAGGCCGCGCTTCTCCATGATGACGTCGGAGAGCACCGGCGGCAGGCCGAGGCTTTCGAGGCGCGGGATGTCGCCCGAGATGTAGCGGACGACGATGGCGACGCTGTTGCGTTGCCAGAAGATATTGACGCGGAAGTTGCCCATGTCGCGCCGGCCGAAGGAGAGGTTCATCTCCCGGGTGCGCTCGAAGCGTTCGACCTGCTCCGGCGACATCATCTCGTAGGCCATGCGGTGGACCATTGTCGGGTCCATGGCCTGCTGGTTGATGGGCAGGGTGTTGCCGTCGATCTTGATGTGGATCGGCGTGCCGACGGTAATGAAGATGTCCGAGGCTTTCTTCTCGGCCATCAGGGCAAACAGCTTGTCGATGATCATCAGTCAGCTCCGGCGGCAGGCTGGGCCGCCTCAGGGTTAGCTGAGGGCGGCCCGGGGGCAGGGTCAGTCGCGCAGCAGTTCGTTGATGCTGGTCTTGGCGCGGGTCTGGGCGTCGACCTTCTTCACGATCACGGCGCAGTAAAGGCTGTACTTGCCGTCGGCGGAGGGCAGGTTGCCGCTCACCACCACGGAGCCGGCGGGGATGCGGCCGTAGTGGACTTCACCGGTGGCGCGGTCGTAGATCTTGGTGCTCTGGCCGATGTAAACGCCCATGGAGATGACGCAGTTGTCTTCCACGATGACGCCTTCAACGACTTCGGAGCGTGCGCCGATGAAGCAGTTGTCGCCGATGATGGTCGGGTTGGCCTGGAGGGGCTCGAGCACGCCGCCGATGCCGACGCCGCCGGAGAGGTGCACGTTCTTGCCGATCTGGGCACAGGAGCCGACGGTGGCCCAGGTGTCGACCATGGTGCCCTCATCGACGTAGGCGCCGATGTTGACATAGGAGGGCATCAGCACGACGCCCTTGCCGATGAAGCTGCCCTTGCGGGCCACGGCGTTGGGCACCACGCGGAAACCGCCGGCGGCGAAATCCTGGGGCGTGTAGTCGTCGAACTTGGTGGGCACCTTGTCGTAGTAACGGGTGCCGTTGTCGATGAGCTTGTTGTCGTGGGTGCGGAAGTACAGCAGCACGGCCTTCTTGATCCACTGGTGGGTGACCCACTCGCCGTTGATCTTTTCGGCAACGCGCAGCTTGCCCTGGTCCAGCTCTTCGATGACGTGTTCGATGATCTCGATCTGTTCCTTGGTGGCGCTGGCAGCCGACAGGTCGGTGCGGCGCTCCCACAGTTCTTCGATCTGCGGGACGAAGGGGTTCTCGTGGTGGGGCGTGATGTGCATTTGGACGCTCATGAGTTGTTCGATAGTTGTTGGGCGAAGGAGACGATGCGACGGGCTGCCTCGACGCACTCGGCCAGGTCGGCAACGAGGGCGATGCGCACGAAGCCGGCGCCGGGATTGACCCCGCGGGCTTCCCGCGCAAGGTAGCTGCCGGGCAGAACCGTCACATTATATTCGGCCTGAAGGCGGCGGGCGAACTCGGTGTCCGACAGGCCAAGGCGGTCTACCCGGGCCCATAGATAGAAGCCGGCGTCGGGAAGTTCCACCTCCAGGTGGGCGGCAATCATCGGGGTGATGACGGCGAACTTTTCCCGGTACTGGCGGCGGTTTTCGGCTACGTGGGCTTCGTCGCTCCAGGCTGCTGCGGAGGCGGCCTGCACCGACGGGCTCATGGCGCAGCCGTGGTAGGTGCGGTAGAGCAGGAATTTCTTGAGGATGGCCGCGTCGCCCGCCACGAAGCCGGAGCGCATGCCGGGGACGTTGGAGCGCTTGGACAGGCTGGAGAACATCACCACGTTGCGGAAATCGGTGCGGCCCAGGCGATGGGCGGCCTCAAGTCCGCCGATGGGCAGCTGGGTGTCGTCGAAGTAGATCTCGGAGTAGCACTCGTCGGCGGCGATCACGAAGCCGTAGCGGTCCGACAGGTCGAAGAGCTGCTTCCATTCATCCAGGGACAGCACCCGGCCGGTGGGGTTGCCGGGGGAGCAGACATACACCAGCTGCACGCGCTGCCAGTCGGCTTCCGGGACGGCGGCGAAGTCGGAGGCAAAACGGTCGTCCGGCAGGTTGTTGATGAAGTAGGGTTGGGCGCCGGCCAGGTAGGCGGCACCTTCGTAGATCTGATAGAACGGGTTCGGGCATATCACCAGCGCGTCGGGCCGGGAGCCGTCGATCACGCACTGGGCGAAGGCAAACAGCGCCTCCCGGGAGCCATTGACGGGCAGTACCTGGGTGGCTGCGTTGACTTTCGGCAGACCGTAGCGGCGCTCGAGCCAGCCGGCGATGGACTGCCGCAGGGCGTCGGAGCCCTGGGTGGTCGGGTAGTTGGCGAGGCCGCCGAGGTTATCCACCAGGGCCTGGCGGATGAAGCCGGGCGTCGCATGCTGGGGCTCGCCGATGGACAGGCGGATCGGCGACAGGTCGGCGGGGGGCGTGATGCCCTCGAAGAGGCTGCGCAGCTTCTCGAAAGGGTAGGGGTGGAGATCCTGGAGGTGCGGATTCACGTTCGGAAGGTGTCCTGTAATCGGCCCGGAGGGGGCGGAGGGTCAAGGCGCCGGCAGGCTGGGTGCGGGCGCAGCAGGTTGCTTGTCGCGAGCTGTCAGGGCGAAGGGCGGTTGCAGGCGGCCGCAACGGAGAGCAGTTCAGGTGCGACAGGTACAAAAGCGGCAAACAGGCGATTGAAACATGCCCGATGGCCGCTTTTTTTGCAGATGTTATTATAGCGGCCGTCGTTAATGTGGCGGTGCAGCATTGTTGCCGCAGATCCGCTCACCCAAGCCCTCTTTCATCCTGTCGATACGTGCGCCTGGCCAAACTCAAGCTCGCCGGTTTCAAGACCTTCGTAGACCCGACCACCGTGCTTACGCCCGGCAATCTGGTGGGTGTCGTCGGTCCGAACGGTTGCGGCAAGTCGAACATCATCGATGCCGTGCGCTGGGTGCTGGGCGAGTCGCGGGCCTCGGCCCTGCGCGGCGGTTCGATGCTGGACGTCATCTTCAATGGCTCCACCACGCGCAAGCCGGTGTCCCGGGCGAGCGTCGAGCTGGTGTTCGACAACGCGGAGGGCAGGGCTGCCGGCCAGTGGAAGCCTTATGCCGAGGTGGCCGTGAAGCGGGTGCTCGACCGCAGCGGCGAGTCCACGTATTACATCAACGGGGTGCAGGTCCGTCGCAAGGACGTGATCGATCTGTTCCTTGGCACCGGTCTTGGCCCGCGGGCCTACGCCATCATCGAGCAGGGCATGATCTCCCGCATCATCGAGGCCAAGCCTGAAGAGGTGCGGGGCTTTCTCGAGGAGGCCGCGGGGGTCACCAAGTACCGGGAGCGGCGCCGTGAAACCGAAGGGCGCTTGTCCGATGCCCGGGACAACCTGACCCGCCTCGAAGACATTCGCAATGAGCTCGGCCAGCAGATCGGCAAGCTCGAAACCCAGGCCGCCGTTGCCGAGAAATTCCGGCAGCTCAACGCCAGCCTGTCCGAGCGCCAGAATCTGCTGTGGCTGATGAAGCGCAACGAGGCGCGGGCCGAGCGCGCCCGTCTGTCGGAAGAGCTGGCCGAGGCGACCCGGCGCATCGAGGCGGACTCGACCCACCTGCAGCTGCTGGAAGGCCAGCTTGAAACCGCCCGCACTGCCCAGCTGGGTGCCAATGAAGGTGTGCAGCTGGCCCAGGAGGCGCTCTATGCGGTGAGCTCCGAACTGACCCGTCTGGAGGGCGAGCTGGCCCGTCTGCGGGATAGTCGGCGCATCCTGGAAAGCCGGCTGGCCCAGCTCGAACGTGATGATGCCCAGTGGCGCAGTCAGCTCGACACCCTGGCCGCGGACGGCGAGCGCTGGAATGGTTTGCTCGAGCACGCCGCCATCCGGGCCGAGCAGGCCGAGGCCCGGCACGGGGAAGTCGGAGAACGTCTGCCCGAAGCGGAGGAGGCCTTGCGCAGCGCCGATGCGGCGGCGGCGGCGGTGCGGCGTGAGCTCAACCACGCCGAACAGCAGATCCGGGTTGAAGAGGCCCACCGGGTGAGCAGCGAGCGCACCCTCGAGGCTCTGTCCCAGCGCCGCGCACGTCTGCAGCAGGAGCAGTCGGCCGTGCAGGCGCCGGATCTGCGCCAGGTGGCCGAGCGTGAGGCGATGCTCGAAGAGGTCGAGGACAGCCTGGCCCGCAGTCAGTCCGAACTGGGCGAGCTCAACGGGCAGGTGCCCGCCGCTCAGCAGGCCCTCAAGCATGCCATGGAGGCCGAGCGTCAGGCCCAGCGCCGGGCCACCGAACTGCGGGCGCGCCGCGAGGCCCTGGTTCAGCTGCAAAGCAAGGTGCAGGCGCAGGGGCAGTTGGGTGACTGGCTCAAGCGCCATCACCTGGATGCACTGACGCCCCTGTGGCAGCGCCTGCGTGTCGAAGCTGGCTGGGAGCTGGCAGTCGAGGCGGTGC
>JAKLLO010000135.1 GCA_023150095.1 Zoogloea sp.
ACCGCCACCATGCCGCTGCCCACGTCCAGCTTGACCTCGACCGGATCGCCGGATGCGGGTGGCAGGCCGTCGGCCAGTTCGATGAAGCAGTGGGCGGCGGGGCCGTCCATGTCGAGCTCGACGCGCAGCTGCAGCAGCTGGCGGGTGGATTCGCTGGCCGTGCTGCTGGCCGTGGCGCCGCCCACCTGGATGCGGAACGCGGTGCGCGGGGTGGCGGGTTTCATACGTCCAGCCCCTGGCGTCGGGCGGCGTCGCGCAGCAGCGCCACGAGGGCGTCCTCCAGCTGGCGCGGGTCGCGGCCGGCGGTGTCGGCGGCCTCGCCGAGGGCGACGGTCACGTTGAACTGGTTGGTGACCCGCGGTGCGTCGGTGGCTGCGGGCGGTGCGTCGCCGCCGGCGGGCAGGGCGGCGTCGGTGAGCTGCCAGGCCTTGTCGAGCACCGGGTCCATGGCCTGCATCACCCGGGTGAGGGCCGGGTTGCGGGGGAGCAGGCTGGGGGCAGCCGTGCCGCGGCTGAGGGGCGGCGACGGGGCGGCGGCGTCGGGCTCCGGTTCGGCGAGCGGGGCGGTTTCGTCGGGAGGGGCTGCGCGCAGGCGCCAGTGGCGGGGCGGCTGCGTGAGCGGCGGCTCGGCGTTGGCGGAAGGCGTCGAGGCTGGCTGCGGCGGGGCGCCGGGCGTGGATGTCGGCAGGGCGTCGGCCGGAGGTGTTGCGGTGGCGTGTCGAGGCGGCCCGGCGGGGATGGGGCTCGGTGCGTCTGCGTCCGGCAGCGGCGCAAGGTCGGTGGCGGCGTTGGGGCGGATGAGGCGGATCGCGGCGGGCGTCGGTGCCGTGGTTTGGCGGGCCGGGGCGTCGGGTTGGTGCGGGATGTCGGTGTCGGCCTCGTCGGGCGCTGGTACTGGTGGCGCGGAGATGGCTGCGCGGGGCTGGCCGTGGGGCGTGGTCGGCGAGGTTGAGCCTGTTGTCGGGACGAAGACGTGTGTCGCGTCGGGGTGGGCGTCCTGCATCCGGAGCAAAACGGACGACTGCGGGCGGGTGCTACTGGCTGCCGGCGTCTGCGTGGGCGGAGCACTGGCCGGTGACGGCTGCGCGCTCGTGGAGGCGATGCCCGTCGTGGCCTCCGGCGCGATCAGCGCGACCGTGGGCGTGACGCCCCGCGGGGGCAGTTCGACGCTACTGGTCGGCATGGCGTGGGCGTGGCGCGACGGCATCGGATGCGCGTGGGGGGCGAGCCGGACGACCGGGGCGCTGTCCTGGGCGGCCGGAGCCGGTTGGTCGTCCTCGGCCGAAATGTCATCCACGTCTTCCAGCGCCAGGTGCTGCCGGGCTTCTTCCAGGCTGCGGGCGAGGGGCTGGAGGATGCGGGCGACGAGATCGGCCGGGGTGGTGTGGGCGGAGATCATCCTGCGGCCCTCGGGGGATCGTCCTCGATGCGGATCACCGTGGCGTCCGGGTGGTCGGCGAGGCGCGGAGCGCGGGCCGGGCGTGCCGGCGGGCGGACCATGTCGAGCAGGCGCAGCAGGCGGTCGATTTCGGCGGCGGGGGTGGCCCACACGCGGGCCGGCGTCCACCCCAGGGCCTGGCACAAGCGCAGGGTGCGGGCGGCCCATTCGCGAGCGGCGGGGCCGCCTTCGAGCAGGGCTTCTTCCTCGTCGCCAGCCACGTTGAGGGCCACGGTGGCGTGGAGCAGCACGGCGGTGGCGCGGGCGTCTACGTCATCCAGCGGCGCGGGGCCGTCGAGCACCAGCAGGCTGGCGCGGACCATGGCGTCGAGGTAGGCGACGGGGTCGAACCAGGTGTCGTCGCCGTCGCCTTCGAGGGCGGCGGAGAGCGCGGCGAAGCGCTGGCGTTCGCTCCACGGGTGCAGGCGGGCGCGGCCGGCGGGGCCGAGATCCAGCCATTCGCCCTCACGCGGCGGGGTGGGCAGGGCGTCGTCACCGCCGGCGGCCCACCATAGGGCGAGGGGTTCGAGGGCGCGGGCGAGCGCGTCGGGCAGCTCGAGGCCGGCCAGCACGGCGGCGGCGAGGCTCCGGGTGTCGAGGCGGATGTCCGTGCCTGCGGCGCGGGTGCTGGCGCGCAGGGTGTCGATGTGGCGGCGGTAGGTCCAGGGGGCGAGGCTGAAGGCGGTGTCACCGGCTACGACCGCCAGCGGCAAGTGAAAGCCCTCGAAATCGAGCAGGCAGGGCGTGCCGGAGAGGTCCAGCGCCAGCCTGCTCATGGTTCTACTCCTCGCGCACGCGGGTGGCGCTGAAGGTGTAGGCGGTCACCACCGTGCCGCCGGCGCCGAGGCTGAAGGCCTTGTCCTCGATGTAGCAGTCGTCGAAGGACAGGGTGCGCTTGGGCGAATCGGCGGCGTCGTCTTTCTTGAGATTGGCGACGAGCTGGAACTTGGCCTGCTTGTCCAGGTGGCCGTCGAGCTTGAAGTTGGCGGAGCGCACGGTGAGCTCGCCCTGCACGGTGCGCAGGCCGAAGCTCACGGCGACCCTTTCGTCGCTGCCCACGGCGCGGATGTCCTCGCGCTCGGTGACGACCCGGAAGGCCAGCGATTGCAGCCCTTCGATGGCTTCGCCATCGACCAGCACGCTGGAGCGGTTGGCGGAAAAGACGGTCGGCATGGCGGGTTCTCCGGTGAGTCAGGGGTGGGAGGAGGCGGTCGGCCGGGGCTTACACCTGGACCAGCACCGTGGCGTAGATGTAGTCGATGGCGCGCACCGGGCGCACCGCCAGATCGACCCGCACGATGCCCTGGGCGAAATCCTGCTGGCTGGAATACACGCTCACCTTGAAGGCCGGATCGGTGCCGTCGGTGGAAGGCACGATGGCGCCTTCCTTCTGCATCTGGACGAGGAACTCGACCAGCTTCTGCTTGAGGGCGCCGCGGCCTTCCTCGTTGTTGAGCCGGCCGATGAAGAGCTCGCCGATGGTCTTGACGCCGCGCACCGCGTGGTCGGCCACCCGGCGCACGCTGATCTGGTCGTTGTCGGTGGTGAGCCCGCGCACCACGATCACGCCGCGGCCGCGCTGGGCGACGATGGGCACGACGTTCTTCTTCAGGAGCTCCTGCTGGGCCTCGACGCCCAGCGCCGGCGCCGGCTCGCCCATGCCCGACAGGCGCTTGAAGGTGGGCGACTGGAAGTAGTCGAGGCTGCCGGTCATGCCGGCCACCGCGCCCACCACGCCGGCCGGGGCGACGAGCACGAAACGATCGGACACCAGCGTGCCGGTGAGCTTGTCGGCGGCGGTGGCGATCTCCCTGGCGGTGGCGCCCGGCACCTCGCCAAAGCCGATGCGGCCCTGGCTGAGGGCGCTCATGCGGTCGCAGTGGCTGATCACGTCGGCGTAGATGCGGCCGACGCGGGTGGTGTCGCTGGTGTCCTGCACCGAGACCAGCACCATGTCCACGTCGGATTCGTTTTCGAGCAGGGCCACGGCGGCGCGATAGGCGTCCGGCTCGGCATCCACTGCGCCGGCCAGGGCGTAGGCCGTGCCGCCGGCAGCGGTGGTGTCGGGGCTGTCCTTGGGTTGCTTGAGCTTGTCGCGGGCTTCGTCGATGCGCACCAGCTGGGATTGGGCGGCCAGCACGTCGCGGGCGTTGCGGATCTGGTCGCCGGTATCGACCGACAGGTTGCGGTGCACTTCGGTGTAGGCCGTGCCCTTGTAGCGCAGGGTGAGGTCGAACACCGCGCGGGTTTCGTCGGCGCCTTCGGCGGTCTTCTTGCCGGTGGGCACCTGGCGGCCGGTGATGCTGGCGGTGATGGCGTTGCCCCACGGCCCCGGGGCCTTCGCGGAGAGCGTGAAGGCCGCGCCGCTGCCGCTGGCGGGCGGGATCTTGATGCTGGCGCGGCTGTCGCAGGCCACCGGGCACACCACCAGCTCGAACACGCCGTTGGCCAGCGCCTGGGCCGCCTCGGGCAGGCTGAAGGTGCTGGCGCCGCCGTAGGCGGTGAGGAAGCTGCGCCAGCTGGCGGCGCGTCCCACGCCAGCGTCGGCGATCTCGACGATGCCCACCAGGCCCAGCACGCCCGACGGGGCCAGCTGGGGTGCCAGGACTTCCTTGACGACGGTGACTTCGACGCCGGGGATGATGAGGGTCATGGGGGCCTCCCGATCTGTCTTCTAACGATGACGACGGCCGCCTCGCGAATGCGAAGGGTGTATGACGTTGGGCCGGCTATCCGTCCGGGAAACGCGGCCTGCCTACTCAGGCTAGATCGCGGTTTGCCGATGTCAAGGCCGCATTGAGGGCTGAGTGCACGGGGGCGTGTCGGCGCCCTCCGGCGGATTGAGGCGGACGAGCCCGCAGGCGTGGTCGGCCCAGGCGTCGGCGGCGGTGCGGGAGATGAGCACGCCCTGGCCCCAGCCGGCGCTGGCGAGCCGGGTGCCGTCCGGCGCCCAGGCCAGGGCCAGCCCGGGCCCGGCGTGGCGTAGCAGGGGGGCGTGGAGGGGCTGGCCGCTGCTCATGTCCCACAGGACGACGCGGCCGTCCTTGTCGGTGCTGGCGAGGGTCTGGCCGTCGGGGGAGAGGGCGAGGTCGAGGAGCGGGGTGCCTTCGCGGCCCAGGGGTCGGGCGGGGCCGTCACCCAAGGGCCGCAGGATGAGGCCCTGGCGTTGGGTGGCGAGGGCCAGCGCCGTGCCGTCGCTCGTCCAGGCGAGGCGGTAGAGGGCGCCGGCGTCGGGCGGGGCGAAGTCGCCGGCGGGCTGCAGATCGCTGCCGCGCCACAGGCGCAGGTGGCCGTCGAGCCCGCTGCTGGCGAGCTGGCTGCCGTCGTGCCGCCAGGCGAGATCCGACACCGGGCCGCCGTGGTCGGCGCTGGTGGTGAGCGGCGCGCCGTCGGGCAGGTGCCACAGGCGGATGCGTCCGTCGAGCCCCGCCGCAGCGAGCTGCTGGCCGTCGGGGCGGATGGCGACCCGGCGCAGGGGCGGGCCGCTATCGAGCAGGCGTAGCGGCGGGCTGGCCGGGCTGGCGGTGTTCCACACCAGCAGGCGGCCGTCCTGCCCGGCGCCGGCGAGCAGCCGGCCGTCGGGGCTCCAGGCGAGGCTGGCGACGATGGCCTCGTGGCCACCGAGGGGCGCGCCGATGGGCTTGCCGGTGGTGGCCTCGCGCAGCGCGATGCGGGCGCCGGCGGCGCTGGCGATCACCTTGCCGTCCGGGCGCCAGGCCAGCGCCCAGGCGGTGTCGTCGGCGCCGGGCAGGGGCGTGGTGAGGGGCGTGGTGAGGGGGCCGTGGCCGCTGCGGCCGTGAGTGACCAGCAGGTCGTCGCTGCCGGCGGTGACGAAGCTGCCGTCGGGCTGGAAGACCAGCGCCAGCACGTTGCCCCGGTGCACCGACTGCTCGACGGGCCGGTGGCCCGGGCGGGTGAGGTCGTGGATGCGCACCTGGCCGTCTTCGCCCACGGCCACCAGCCGCCGACCGTCGCCGCTGAAGGCCAGCTTGCGCAGCGCGGCGTCGCGGCCGGGCAGGGGTTCGCCGATCTGGATGAGGCGGTCGGCCTGCCACAGCACGGCGTGGCCGTCGGCCCCGGCGGTGGCGATCTGCCGGCCGTCCGGCGACCAGGCGAGGCCGTGGAGCACGGCCGGGTGGCTGGCGCTGCGGCGGGGCGTCGGGTTGTCGCCCAGGGGGTGAAGGATGAGGCTGCCGTCGTAGCCGGTGGAGGCCAGCGTCTTGCCGTCGGGGCTGAAGGCGAGGCCGGTGACGGTGTCGGCGTGGTCGGTGATGGCCGGGCCGACGGGCGCGCCGGTGGCGCCGTCGCGCAGCACGATGCGCCGGTCGGCGCCGGCGCTGGCAAGCACCCGGCCGTCGGGGCTGAAGGCTACGGCCAGCACCGGGCCGTCATCCGGGCTGAAGGCGAGGGCCAGCACCTGCTCCTGATGGGCGGCGAGGGGCGGGCCGCGATCCGGGAAGAAGCGGATGCTGCCGTCGCGCCCGCCGCTGGCGAGGGTGCCGTCGGGGCTGCGGGCGAGCGCCTGCACGCCCTGCTGGCCGGCGTGGCGCCAGTCGAGGGGGGCGTCGGCCAGTGCCGCGAGGAGGCTGTCGCGGGCCTCGAAGCTGGGTTCGTGGGCGTAGCCGGCGGCGGCCAGCGAGAGCGCCCGAGCGAGGTTGCCGCCGGTGAGCTCGGCCGCCGACTGGGCCGCAAGCTGGCGCGAGACGGCGACTTCCGACGCCCGCTCGGCGCGCTGCCACAGCACGCCGGTGACGCCGGCCACCAGCGTGGCGGCGACGATGGCGCCGAGGGTCGCGCGCCACACCCTGCGGTTGCGGACGCGTTCGGCCTCGGCCTTCTGCTCGGATTCGAGGCGCGCGGCTTCGGCGGCGACGGCCGCGTCGCGGGCCTCGCGGCTGGCGTCGAGGAAGGCCAGGGCCGGGGTGAGGGCGCGGCCGTACTGGCGGGCCCAGGCCTCGGTGGGGTGGTTGCGGGCGCGCCAGTCGAGGGCGAACTGGAGCTCCGGGTCGCGCCACAGGCTGGCTTCGCCGGCGGCGTGGAGCTCGGCGGCGTCGGCCAGGCGGCGCAGCATCCGGGCAGCGTCGGCCTCGCGCTCGCCCCATTCGCGCAGGCGGTCCCAGATGCGCATCAGGCTTTCGTGGGCGAGGTCGATCACCGTGTCGGCCTCGAGGGGCTCGCCGGCCGGCGGCATCAGGAAGGCGGCGCCGGGGGCGCGGAAGGGTTCGAGCACCTCGGCCAGCGGCGCGGCGGCGGCTTCGCGGTTGCCGGCGGTGATGGCTTCGAGCACCGCGAAGCGGGTCGGGCGGCGGATTCCGCGGGTGTCGGTGCTGGTGTCGGTGAGCGCCCGGAAGGCTGCCGCACAGCGTAGCTGGTGGGCCGGCGGCAGGGTGGCGAAGATCTCCTCGGCGTGCTGGTTGAGGGCGTGGGCGAGGGTGCCCACCGCGTCGTAGTGGCGGGCCTCGACCGGGCTGGGCTCGCCGCTGGCCTGCCAGTGGGCCCAGCAGCGGGCGAGGGCGTGCTGGAGCAGTGAGAGCTGGTCCGGGTCGTCGCCCACGTCGTTGACGAGGCGGGTGAGGAGCGTGGGTTCGATGTCGGTGCCGCACACCCGGGCCGGGCCGAGGATGGCGGCGCGGCGGTCGTCGCGGCTCATCCGCGGCACGAGGTACTGGCCGCCGTTGATGGCCTCGGGCAGGCCGGCAAAGCGGGCGCAGTCGCCGAGGAAATCCGAGCGCATGGTGAGCACGACGTGGATCGGCACGTCCTCGGCGCGGGCCTGGAGCAGCAGGTTGACGAAGGCGGTGGCCGGGTCTTCGTCGGCGGGGCCGGCGTCGCCCAGCTGGCGGTAGCGGAACAGCTCCTCGAACTGATCGACGATCACCAGCAGGTTGGTGCCTTCGGGCAGGCGGGCCTGCTGCCACACTTCGACCAGCCCCCGGCGGCTCATGGCGAGGGTGGTCTCGATGAACTCGGCGAGGGTGAAGGGGCCGGCGTCCATCTCGCGATGCAGGGCGCCCGGGGCGGCCAGGGCCTGGGCCAGCGCCCGCAGCGGGTGGCCGCCGGGGCGACAGCTGGCCATCCGCCAGGCGCTGCCGGCGCGGGTGAGGAGGCCCCGGTGCAGCGCCGGGCGCAGGCCGCAATTGACCAGCGACGACTTGCCGCAGCCGGAGCTGCCGATCACCGCCAGAAAGCGCCCCCGGGCGAGGGTGTCCACCATCGCGTCCACCTGGCTCTCGCGGCCGAAGAAGAGGTATTCCTCGTCCTCGCGGAAGGGGCGGATGCCGGGGTAGGGCTGGGCTGGTGCGCTCACGGCGCTTCTCCCACATCCAGCGCGGCGAAGAGCGGGCCGAGGGTGGCTTCGTCGATGCCGCCCAGTCCGTCGAGCACGTCGGGTTCGGCGAGGGCCTGGAGGACTTCCTTGTCGTCGCTCGCGGGCGCGGCGAGGAGGGTCAGGCTCGCCTTGAGGGGCCGCTCGCGGGGGCTGCCCAGCAGCTTGCGCAGGTCGTTCTGCTGGTGGAACTTCCACGCCTCGTCGCCGGCGCCGTAGTAGAGCACGATGGCGTCGCAGTCGAGGGCGAGCTGGCGGTTGGTCTCGCGCACCTGGGCGGCGTCGCCCACGAAGGCCGGCAGGCTCACCTCCAGCCCGCGGCCGCGCAGCAGCTTGATGAGCGGCACGACGGCCTTGCGGTCGGCGGCATCGCACACCAGATGCACCCGCGCGCTGCCGGCCACCGGCTGGGCCGGCGGCGGCTCGGGCGGCTTGAGGGCGGCGTGGATCGCGGACTTGGTGGTTTCCAGGTCGCCGCTCACCAGATCGGCGCCGAACTGCAGCGCGGCGTCGGTCTGCAGGGCGTCGATGAAGGCCTGCTGGGCGGGCTGGGGCGAGGTGACGCCGGCCGGCAGCCAGATCACCCGGCGCAGGCCGTGGCTGCGGCTGCGGGCGGCGGCGAGCTCGTTCTGGAGCACCACCACCGACTGCTGGCGGTCGCCGTCGGGCACCCGGCCGTAGCCCGTGCCCACCAGATGCACCGACAGCATGCAGCGTTCGAGCAGGGCATCCACCGCGGCGAGGTATTCGTCCTCGTCGTCGGGCAGGCGCTCGTCGGGCAGCACGGTGAAGCCGCAGCAGGCGAGCTCGCTGGCGATGCAGTCGCGGGCCTCGCGGCGGTCGCGGCTGCATTCGGCGAGATACACGGCGGGCTTGGGCGCCGGGTCGTTGGCGGCGTGCTCGGTGATCTGCGGGCGGCGCTGGAGTTCGGTGAGCTGGGCGGCGAGATCCCAGGCGAGCTTGTTGGCCTTGCGCAGGAAGGCCTGACGCGGCTTGTCGCCGTAGGCCGGGTCGAGCTCGTGGGGGACGTGCTCCTCGTCGATCTCGTAGAAGTCGTAGCCGAGCAGGCGCCCGAGCACCGGCGGGAGCTGGCCGTCCGCCTCGCCGGGCTCGACCGGCAGCTTGAGCACCTTGATGACGCGGGCCTTGTTGTCCACCACCAGGCTTTGCTCGGCCTCGGCGCGCTGGCAGAAGCTGCGGATCTCCTTCTTGCACCAGTCGGACTTAAGGTAGCGCGGGGTGAGGACCGAGATGAACACCGCAGTGCCGGCCAGCTGGTCGAGGATCTCGTCGGAAAAGTCGTCGTTGCCGTGGAGCTTGTCGTCGCGCCAGATGTCGGCGGGGGCGCCGAGGCGCTGGCTGAGGAGGGTCTGCAGGGTGGAATGGAACAGGCTCACCCAGCCGGACTGGTCGGCGCTGAGGGGCTGGTTGTCCAGGTGGGCGTAGCTGATGAAGATTTGCCGGGCGAACTTCATCGCGGGCCTCCGGGCATGGGCGGCAGGGCGATACCGGGGGGCAGGTAGCGGCCCAGCCAGGCGGCGAGGGCGTCGGGGTGCCACAGCTTCATGCCGAGGCGGGCGAGGGCGGCGAAGGGCGCTCCGTCGGGCATCGAGTGGTAGCGGCGCAGGCGCAGATCCTGGGGCGTGCCGGCGGGGCGGCGGCCGGCGGCGCAGGCCTCGATGACCGCCAGCACGGTGGGGATGGCCAGCGGGTAGAGGGCGGCGGTCTGGTCGAGCAGGTTGCCGGCGAGGTCGATGGGCTGATCGATGACGTTGAGCAGCGGGCCGTCATCGATCCCCGGGGTGATCCAGTGCACGCTGCAGCCGAAGGCCCCGGCGCCATCGGTGACGGCCCGGAGCGGCGCGTGCAGCCCCGCGTAGCCCGGCAGGCGGCCGGGATGGATGTTGAGGATGCCGTGGCGCGGTACGCCGATGCTGGCGGCGTCGAAGAGGTGGCTGAAGCGGGCGACGATGATGAGATCGGGCGCAAGGGCGGTGAGGCGGGCGCGGGTGGCGGCGTCGAGGGCGGTGATGACCTCGACCGGTGTGGCGTGGCGGCGGCCGAGGGTGGCGAAGGTGGCGTCCGGGGCGAGGTCGGCCTGGCTGGCGGGCAGGGCATCGATCAGCGGGAAGAGCAGGTCGATGGGGAGTAGGCGCTCGAGAAAGCGCAGCTGGGCAAGCTCGGGCACGTGGTCTTCGGCCGGGCGGTTCTTGTCGGCCAGCCACAGGCCGACCACCTCGTGCCCGGCCAGCGCCGGCAGCAGCCGGTTGGCGAAGTGGGCGCCGTGGAGATCGAGCTTGGTGCACACCAGGATGCGCATCAGCGGTCCTCCGCCTGGATGCCGACGATCTCGGCCACGTCGAGCAGCTTGAGGGGCGGGTAACGGCCCAGCTGCAGGGCTACCGGCAGGTTGATGAGGTAGGAGAAGTTGCGCGGCAGCTCCACCGGGATGCGCGCCGGCGGGGTGTGGTCGCGCAGCACGCGCAGGGCCTGGGCGGCGGTGAAGCGGCCCACGTCCTCGTACTTGTTCACCACGCCCAGCAGCGCGCGGGCATTCTGCACCGGGTTTTCGGCGGCGGCGAAGACCGGGATGCCGAGGGCCAGCGCGCCGTCGGTGAGCTGCTCGCGGCGGCTGTTGAGGAAGGTGTCGGGGCCCTGGTAGATGAGATCCACCTTCTCCTGCCGGAAGGCGTCGAGGATGGCGGGGATCGCCCGGGCGTCCGGCGCGCCGGCGGGCGACACCGGCAGGCTGCGCTCCACCAGCGTGAAGCCGTGGGTCTTGGCGAGCGCCCGCAGGTCGTCGCGGGCGGTGATCGAGTTGTTCTCGGTTTCGTTCACGATGTAGCCGACCCGCTTGAAATCCAGATAGCTGCGGGCGGCCTTGATCTGGGTTTCCATCGGCAGCAGGTAGAGCGTGCCGGTGACGTTGGCGCGGGGCTTGTCCGGCGCCTGGATGACGCCCAGCGCGACGGGGTCGGAGACGATCATGAAGACCACCGGCAGCTCGGTGATGTGGCGGCGCGGATCGGCGCCCTTCCACGGCCCGACGGCTTCCAGCGTCACCGTCGAGCCCCAGGTGACCACCAGATCGGGCTTGAGCCGGCGGACTTCCTCCACCATCGCCGGGATGCGCCGCTTGTCCTGGGCGGCGTCGCGCAGGATGAACTCGGCCGGGATGCCGTGCTGGCGGAAGTAAGCCTGAAAGCCCCGGCAGGCTTCCTCGCAGCCCCGGAAGAGCAGCATCGCCACCCGGTAGGGCGCGGCCTCGGCGGCGGCGGGCGTCGGAAGCAGGCTGGTGGCGGCCAGCAGCAGCGGGAGCAGGCGATCGGTCAGGCGTTTCATGGAGCGGGTTCCTTCCCGTTCGACAGGGCGAAAACCAGGATCGCCGTGAGGACCACGGCACCGATTGCCGCCATCGTACCGCCATATGCCAGAAGCCCGAACAGGCTGCCGGCAAAGAGGGGGCCGGCCACCGCGCCAAGGCGTTCGCCGGTGCGCAGCAGCACCAGGGCCGGCGGGCCGTCGCGGCCGATCATCGACTGCAGCGCGGCGGCGCCCAGCCCGGTGCCGATGCCGAGGGTGGCGATCCCTACCACCAGCGCGCCGGGGCCCGGCATCAGCCCCGCCAGCCCGCCAGCGCCGATGACGAGCCCGCCGACCACCACCAGCCGGCGGTTCCAGCCGTAGCGGTCGGACAGCCACGAGCCCAGCGGGTTGGCGAGCGCGGCGAGGAGGAAATACAGCATCAGCGCCCGCCCGGTGCTGCTGCTGCCGTAGCCTTCCTGGCGCAGGGCCAGCGGCACCAGGTAGAACAGGAAACCGGCCAGGGCCAGCTTGGCGGGCAGGGCCGCGGTGAGCAGCGGCAGCCACACCCGCGGGCGGGCCAGCACCGGCAGCAGCGGGGCGGAAGGGCGAGGTGTTGCCGCCGGGCCCGGGCTGAGGTCGGCCCGCTGGACGACCAGCGCGAGCACCCCCAGCGCGGCGGCGCCGGCAAACACCACCGCGGCGCCAAAGCGCTCGGCGATCAGCCCGCCGATGGCCGAGCCGCAGATCGCCGCGGTCTGCAGCGCGCCCACGTAGAGGGCCAGCGCGCGGGTGCGCTCGCCAGCCGCGGCGGCGTTGAGGAAGTGCTGCTGCATCGCCATCGTGCCCACCGCGTAGCCGGCGGCGCACAGGCAGCGGGCGGCCACGAAGGCCCAGTAGCCGCCGCCGGCCATCGCCCAGCCAAAGCCGGCCGCCGACAGCAGGGCGCCGGCGGCGAAGGTGCGGGCCACGCCGTAGCGCTCGGCCCAGCGCCCGGCAAACGGGGTGAACAGCGCAAAACTGAGCATGTAGGCCGAGATCGGCAGCCCGATGGCGGCGCCGTCGGCCGGGGCGAGGCTGGCGATGTGGAGCGGCAGGAAGGCACGGGTGAGCTCTTCTGAGAGGATCAGCAGGAACACCGACAGCCGGGCCAGGCCCAGGCGGGCGCGGCTGGTGGCGGGGGCGAGCGCGTCGCCGGCGAGGATCGCGCCGAGGGCTTCGTTGAACAGCACCACCGCCACCACGAAGACGATGGCGAGGTCGAGGGTCAGGCTGCGCAGCTCCCGGGCCACCACGTCGCCGTCGGTGACCACCCGCACCCGGGCGCCGGGCTGGGCCTCGACGGGCACGATGGTCTCGCTGCCCGCCGTGCCGTCGCGGCTCGCGTGGTCGCGCCGGCCCGGGCCTTCCAGGTGGAACGCGAGGATCTCCGGGTGGCGGGCGAGGGTGTCGTCGAAGTAGTCGCCAACGCCGGCCAGGTGCTCGAAGGGGATGCCCAGGTCGAGGGCGTTGTCGATGCGTCCGGCCAGCAGCCGGCCCAGCGCCGCGGCCTTGGCGTCGAGGGCCGGGGCGAGCTGCTCCGAGAACCCCGGCAGGGCCTGCAGGCTGAGGGTGAAGCTGGCGGCGCAGGCGAGCAACAGGGCGGCGGCCAGCAGCCGCACGCGCAGGGCGATGCGCCGGCCAAGGTGGGCCGCGGCGGCGAGCAGCAGGGGCAGGGCGAGGGCGACGCCGGCAAGGGTCAGCCCGAGGCGCTTGAAGGTGGCATCCCGGCCGGCCTGGCGGCGGGCTTCCAGCGCATCGCTGCGCACCGTGAACAGCACGCCGCCGGCGAGCTGGTCTTCCGCATCGCGCAGCGACTGGCCGACCAAGAGCGGCTCGCCCGGCGTGCAGTGGGACCACAGGCCGGTGCGGTGGAGGATGGCGTCGGCGGCGCTGGCGGGCAGCGCGCCCGGGCCGAGGGCAAAGCGCAGCTGGCGCTGGCTGTCGAAGACGTGGATGGCGGTGATGTCGGCGTCGTCGGCGACGAGCCGGGGCAGCATCCGCCCGATGCCGCGGGCTTCGGCGAGGGTCAGACCGTTGGCGGCGCTGCGGGTGAAGGTGGCGCGGATCTCGTCGGCGGCGATGCCGATGCGCGAGGCGGTGAGCCCGGTGAGGAGCTCGCCTTCCTTGTGGATCAGCAGCAGGGCCTGCAGGCCGAGGGCAAGGGCCTGGGCGATGAACAGCAGGAGGCCGATGCGCAGCCAGCGGGCGAGGGTCAGTCGGTTGGCGGCCGCCGGGGCCGGTGGCTGGCTGGCTTGGGGAGACATCCGCGGCACTCCTGGGCGGGGGCGGGATGCCTGGAAGACTGCTGCCGCCCCTTCACTTGACCAGCATAGGCCAATGAAGGCGGCAGCGCACGCCGTAATCGCGTGGATGGGTGTTGCGGCGCCATCCTTCGCGGGGCGGGCGCCCCACGGCGGATGGCGGGTGGATCAGCCCTGGCTGTCGGCGTTGCCGCCCACCGGGGTGAACAGCGCGTCGACGAACTCCTTGGCGCGGAAGGCCTGGAGGTCGTCGATCTGCTCGCCCACGCCGATGAAGCGCAGGGGCTTGGGGCTCTGGCGGGCGATGGCGGCCACCACGCCGCCCTTGGCGGTGCCGTCGAGCTTGGTGAGCACCAGGCCGGTGACGCCGATGGCGGCGTCGAAGGCCTTGACCTGCTGCAGGGCGTTCTGGCCGATGTTGGCGTCGAGCACCAGCAGGACTTCGTGGGGGCCGGAGGGCTCGGCCTTCTGGATCACTCGGCGCACCTTGGCGATCTCTTCCATCAGGTGCAGCTGGGTGGGCAGGCGGCCGGCGGTGTCGGCCAGCACGATGTCGATGTTGCGGGCGCGGGCGGCGCTGATCGCGTCGAACACCACCGCGGCCGGATCGCCGGATTCCTGGGCGATGACGGCCACGCCGTTACGCTCGCCCCAGGTCATCAGCTGCTCGCGGGCGGCGGCGCGGAAGGTGTCGCCGGCGGCCAGCAGCACGCTCTTGCCCTGGTTCTGGAAGTGCTTGGCGAGCTTGCCGATGGAGGTCGTCTTGCCCGAGCCGTTAACGCCCGCGATCATGATGATGTAGGGCTTGTGGCTGCTGATCTCGAGGGGCTTTTCGAGCGGCTGGAGGATGGACAGCAGGCCTTCCTGCAGTGCGCCCTGGAGCTGGTCGGCGGTCTCGAGCTTGTCGCGCTTCCAGCGCAGGCGCAGTTCCTTGAGGAGGTGCTGGGTGGCTTCGACGCCGCAGTCGGCCATCAGCAGGGTGGTCTCCAGCTCTTCGAGGAATTCCTCGTCGATCTTGCGCCGGGAGAACAGGCTGGTGATGCCGCCGAGGCCGCCACCGATCTGTTCGCGGGTGCGCGACAGGCCGGAGCGCAGGCGGTCCATCCACGAACGCTTCTTCTCGGGTTCGGGGGCAGGCGCCGGCGCGGCGGCGGGCGTGGGGGCCGGTGCCTGGGCAGGGGCCGCGGCCGTTTCCGGCGTTGGCGTTTCGGGAGGCGTATCGCCGCCCTTGAGGGTTTTCTTCAGGAAACCAAACATGAGGAACCGGGTCTGAGTGTGGGTCGAATCTTGGCGGTCAGCGCGCGAAGCCGCGTGCCAAAGCCGGTTGGCCGGGGTGTCGGATGCCGCTATGATGCCGCGCGAACACGTGGGGCGCAGCGGGCGCTCAGTTGGCAGATAAGCTTCCGACAGCCTGCATCTTCAAATTTTACCAGATGCTTCAAAAGCCTATGATGAATCGCAGTTTGCGCTCCGGCATCCTCGCCGGCGCCCTGGCGGTGGCGTTTGCCATGCCGGCCTGGGCCAATCCCTTCGAGCATACCCTTCCCAACGGAATGAAGCTGATCGTCAAGGAAGACCGGCGGGCACCGTCGGTGGTGCATATGGTCTGGTACAAGGTGGGCGCGATGGACGAGGTGGATGGCACCTCGGGCGTGGCCCACCTGCTCGAGCACATGATGTTCAAGGGTACGAAGAAGGTTGGCCCCGGCGAGTTCAACAAGCAGGTGGCCGCCGCCGGTGGGCGCGACAACGCCTTCACCAGCTACGACTACACCGCCTATTTCCAGCAGGTGCCAAAGGAAGCGCTCGGCAAGATGATGACGCTCGAGGCCGACCGGATGGCCAACCTGCAGATCACTGAGGACGGTTTCCGCAAGGAGATCGAGGTGGTCAAGGAAGAACGCCGCCTGCGCACCGACGACAAGCCCCGTTCGCTGGTGATCGAGCAGCTGATGGCCACCGCCTTTCAGGCCCACCCCTACCGCCGTCCGATCATCGGCTGGATGTCCGACCTGGACAACATGACCGCCCAGGACGCCCGCGACTGGCACCAGCGCTGGTACGTGCCCAACAACGCCACCCTGGTGGTGGTGGGCGACGTGGATCACGCCGCGGTGTTCAAGGAAGCCGAACGCACCTACGGCCACGCCAGGGCCCGCGCCCTGCCGGTGCGCAAGCCCCTGTCCGAACCCGAGCAGGCCGGCCCCCGTCGCACCGTGGTGAAGGCCCCGGCCGAACTGCCCTACGTGGCCCTCGCCTGGCGCGTGCCCACCCTGCGCGACATCCACAAGGACGGCGACTACTACGCCCTGCAGGTGCTCGCCGCGGTGCTCGACGGTTACGACGGCGCCCGCCTGGCCAAGAACATCGTGCGCGGCAGCCGCGTGGCGGTGACCGCCGGCGCCGGCTACGACGGCACCGCCCGCGGTGAATCCCTGTTCGTGATGGATGGCGCCCCCGCCGCCGGCAAGACCGTGGCCGACGTGGAGGCCGCCCTGCGCGCCGAACTCGCCCGCATCCAGACCGACGGTGTCTCGGACGACGAGCTGCGCCGGGTGAAGGCCCAGGCGGTGTCCGGTCAGGTCTACAAGCGCGACTCGCTGATGGGCCAGGCCATGGAAATCGGCATGGCCGAGATGGTCGGCCTGTCCTGGAAGAACGACGCCGAGATGCTCGAGCGCATCCGCGCGGTGACCCCGGCCGAGGTTCAGGCCGTGGCCCGCAAGTATTTCAGCGACGACCACCTCACGGTCGCCCAGCTTGATCCCCTGCCGGTGGACCCGCAGGCCCGCGCCAAGGCGCAGGCGGCTGGCGGCCATCGCCACTGAGCCCCGTTTCCCAGGTGAATCGACTGATGATCTCCCATCGCCAACGCTTCGGTCTGGCCCTTGCGCTGACCGTCGCCACCCTGATTTCGTCCCCCGCCCGCGCCGGGCTGGCCATCCAGAACTGGACCACCCCCGGTGGCACCCGCGTGTTCTTCGTCGAGAGCCGGGCCCTGCCCATCGTCGATGTGCAGGTGGATTTTCGTGCTGCCGGCACTGAAGTCCCCGCCGGCAAGGCCGGGCTCGCCGGGCTGACCCGCGGCCTGCTGGATGCCGGCGCCGGCAACCTCGACGAAGACGCCATCGCCAACCGCGTCGCCGATCTCGGCGCCCAGATCGGCGGCGGCGCCGACATGGACCGCGCGTCGCTGTCCCTGCGCACCCTTAGCAGCGCCGCCGAGCGCGACGGCGCGGTGGAGCTGCTGGCCACTCTGATCGGCAAGCCGACCTTCCCGGCCGCCGCCGTCGAGCGCGAGAAATCCCGCCTCATCGCCGGCCTGAAGGAAGCCGAAACCCAGCCGGATTCGATCCTCTCCCGGCGCTTCGCGGCGGCGATCTTCCCGGATCACCCCTACGGCCGCACGCCCACCGTCGACACCGTGACGACGATCAGCCGCGACGATCTGGCGGATTTTCATCGCCGCAACTACACCTCGGCCCGGGCCACGGTGAGCATCGTCGGCGATGTGTCCCGCGCCGAGGCCGAAGCCATCGCCAACCGGCTGGTGGAGGGCCTCCCCGTGGGCGAGGCACCGACCGCGACCGTCAACACCACCGTGCCGTCGCGCCAGGTGATCCGCGTGCCGCACCCGTCGGCCCAGGCCCACATCGCCGTCGGTCAGCCGGGCATCCGCCGGGGCGATCCGGATTTCTTCCCGCTGTTCGTGGGCAACTACATCCTGGGTGGCGGCGGCTTCGTGTCGCGCCTCACTGGCGAAGTGCGCGAGAAGCGCGGCTACGCCTACAGCGTGTACAGCTACTTCGCGCCCCAGCGCGACGTCGGCCCGTTCCAGATCGGCCTGCAGACCAAGGGCAGCCAGGCCGACGACGCCCTCAAGGTGG
>JAKLLO010000136.1 GCA_023150095.1 Zoogloea sp.
ATGGTGCCCTGGTTCTTCACGATGATGGTCTCGTCGCTCATCGCCGGCACGTAGGCGCCGCCGGCGGTGCACGAGCCCATCACCACCGCGATCTGCGGGATGCCCTCGGCCGACATGTTGGCCTGGTTGAAGAAGATCCGGCCAAAGTGGTCGCGATCGGGGAAGACTTCATCCTGCTTGGGCAGGAAGGCACCGCCGGAATCCACCAGATAGATGCACGGCAGCTTGTTCTGCTGGGCGATCTCCTGGGCGCGCAGGTGCTTCTTGACCGTCATCGGGTAGTAGGTGCCGCCCTTCACGGTGGCATCGTTGGCGACGATCATGCACTCGACGCCATTCACCCGGCCGATGCCGGCGATGACGCCCGCCGACGGGGCCTCGTTGTCGTACATGCCGTAGGCGGCAAGCTGGCCGATCTCGAGGAAGCCGGTGCCCGGGTCGAGCAGATGATCCACCCGGTCGCGGGGCAGCAGCTTGCCCCGGGCGGTGTGCTTGGCGCGGGCCGATTCGCCGCCGCCGAGGGACACCTGGGCGGCCTTCTCGCGCAGGTCGGCGACGACCTTGCCCATCGCCTCGGCGTTGGCCTGGAACTCGGGCGAACGCGTATTGATGCTGGATTTGATGACGGTCATGGGGGCTCCAGGCTTACGCGGTCTCGGAGAACAGCTCGCGGCCGATCAGCATCCGGCGGATCTCGCTGGTGCCGGCGCCGATCTCGTAGAGCTTGGCGTCGCGCCACAGGCGGCCGGTGGCGTATTCGTTGGTGTAGCCCACGCCGCCGAGGGTCTGGATCGCCTCGCCGGCCATCCAGGTGGCCTTTTCGGCGGAGTACAAAATGGCGCCGGCGGCGTCCTTGCGCAGGGTGCGGGCGTGGTCGGTGCGATCACAGGCCTGGCCAAGGGCATACACGTAGGCGCGGTTGGCCATCCAGGTGGAGTACATGTCGGCGACCTTGCCCTGCATCAGCTGGAACTCGCCGATGCTCTGGCCAAACTGCTTGCGGTCGTGGAGGTAAGGCACCACCACGTCCATGCACGCGGCCATGATGCCCAGCGGGCCGCCGCACAGCACGGCGCGCTCGTAGTCGAGGCCGCTCATCAGCACCTTGGTGCCGTTGCCCACGCCGCCCAGCACGTTCTCTTCGGGCACTTCACAGTCGTCGAAGAACAGCGGGTAGGTGTTGGAGCCGCGCATGCCCAGCTTGTCCAGGTGCGAGCCGTGGGTGAAGCCCTTGAAGCCCTTCTCGACGATGAAGGCGGTCATGCCCTTGGCGCCGGCTTCGAGGTCGGTCTTGGCATACACCACCAGGGTGTCGGCGTCGCCGCCGTTGGTGATCCACATCTTGGAGCCGTTCAGCACGTAGCGGTCGCCCTTTTTATCGGCGCGCAGCTTCATGCTCACCACGTCGGAGCCGGCGTTGGGCTCGCTCATCGCCAGCGCGCCGATGTGGTCGCCGGAGATCAGCTTGGGCAGGTATTTCTGCTTCTGGGCTTCGGTGCCGTTGCGGCGGATCTGGTTGATGCACAGGTTGGAGTGGGCGCCGTACGACAGGCCAACGGACGCCGAGGCGCGGGAGACTTCTTCCAGCGCGATGATGTGGGCGAGGTAGCCCATGTTGGTGCCGCCGTATTCTTCCGGGGCGGTCATCCCGTGCAGGCCCAGGTCACCCAGCTTCTTCCACAGATCGGCCGGGAAGAGGTTGTCCCGGTCGATCTCGGCCGCGCGGGGCGTGATCTCCTTGGCTGCGAAGGCCTGCACGGTGTCGCGCAGGGCCTCGATGGTTTCGCCGAGGTGGAAGTTCAGGCTGGGGATGTTCATGGGTTGTCTCCTCCGGTTTGTTCTGGGCCGAATCGTGTGCAATGCACCGTTCGAGTGCCCCGCAGCGTACGTGGTCAGCGGTGGCCGCGGGCGCCATCGTGGTTGCAAATCGTGCCACGCTATCGCCGCAGGCGGTAAGATTTCGGCACCATGATGATCCGTACTCCCGACACCCCGCCGCCGTCCCGCCCGGGACGCGCCGCCACGCCCATCGCTTTCATCCGCGCCATCGTGCTGGCCTACCGCCGCTACGGCATCGACCCCGCCGGCGCCCTCGCCAGGGCCGACATCGATCCGGCCATGCTCGACGACCCGGAGGCCCGCGTTACCGCCGCCCAGATGGAACTCATTTCCGGCCACGCGATGCAGGAGCTCGACGACGAGGCGCTGGGCTGGTTCTCGCGCCGCCTGCCGTGGGGCAGCTATGGCCTGCTGTGCCGGGCCTCGCTGGGCTCGCCCGATCTGGGCGTGGCGCTCAAGCGCTGGTGCCGCCACCACCGGCTGCTCACCGACGACATCGGCCTCGCGCTGGCAGTGGATAAATCCGTGGCCACCCTCACGATCACCCTCAACCGGCCGCTTGGCGAGATGCACGAGTTCTGCCAGGTGACGCTGCTGCGCTACGTGCTGGGCTACGCCTGCTGGGCGATCGATTCGCGGATTCCACTACTGGAGAGCTGCTTCCCCTTCCCCGCCCCGCCCCACGCCGACGCCTATCCGCTGATGTTCCCCGGCCCGCTGCGCTTCGATGCAGCGCAGGCGGCTATCGCATTCGACGCCCGCTACCTGGATCTGCCGATCCGCCGGGATGAAGCGGCCCTGCGCTCCATGCTCCAGCGCGCCCTGCCGCTGACGGTGCTGCAATACCGCCGCGACCGTCTGCTGGTGGAAGGCGTGCGGCGCTTCCTGCGCGATCCGGCCAACGGCGCCGCCACCGCCGAGATCGTCGCCGGCAGCCTCAACGTGTCGGTGCGCACCCTGCACCGGCAACTGCACGAGGAAGGCTCGTCGCTCCAGCAGCTCAAGGACGAAGCCCGGCGTGCCCGGGCCATCGAGCTGCTCAACCGCAGCCAGCGCTCGATCAAGCAGATCTCGGCGCTGGTGGGTTTTCGCAATGAGAAGAGTTTTGCCCGGGCTTTCCGGGCCTGGACGGGGGTGCCGCCGCAGACCTTCCGGGAGCGGAAAATTGCCGGCGAAGCCGATGACAAGGGCAATCCGGGCGAGTGAGGATCGCCGAGTCACCTCATCCGTGACGGAATTTACGGTTTATTACGTTCGGAATGTTGCACTGCAACCATACGGAGGCGTATGCTTCGCTCTGTCTCCTCCACCCTCTCCTCCTTTGGTGTGGATTTAACCCGAGCGGCCCAGGCCCCTCGGGTTTTTCTTTTTCTGGCGCCGCACTGGAATAACCTGCCCGGCAGGCCGATCAGGCCGCCGGATCGGCAATCCGGTCGGCCCGCGAATAAACCGAAAACCCGCTCCCCCGCAGCCACCCGACAAGGGTGATGCCGGCGGCCTCCGCGTTGCGCACCGCCATCCCGGTGGGCGCCGACACCGCCGCCAGCAGCTGAACGCCGGCGCTGGCCGCCTTGTGGACCAGCTCGTGACTGGCCCGACTGGTGATGAGCACGAAGCCGGCCGCCGGGTCGATGCGCTGGCGACGCAGGGCGCCGACGAGCTTGTCCAGCGCGTTGTGACGCCCGACGTCCTCGCGCACAAGATGGATTTCACCATCAACCCCGGCCCACGCTGCGGCATGCACGCCGCCACTCTGGCGATGCAGCCCCTGGACATGCGGCAGCGCAGCGATGGCGAGGGTCAGCACCTCGGCCGACACCGCGAGGCCTTCCGGCACCCGGGGTATCGGCAGAATGGCCTGCTCCAGGCTCTCCCGACCGCACAGCCCGCAGCCCGTGCGCCCGGCCAGTTGCCGACGGGTCGCCTTGAAACCCTGAAAACGCTCCGCGGTCACGCGCAACTGAAGCTCGATGCCTGCCGGCGTGGCGTTGATTTCCACCTCCAGCAGCTCCGCCGGGCTGGCAATGAGGCCTTCGCTGAGGCTGAAGCCGAGGGCAAAGTCTTCCAGATCGGTGGGCGTGGCGAGCATCACCGCGTGGGAGATTCCGTTGTACACCAGCGCCACCGGCACTTCCTCGACGACCGAATCCTCCACCCGATCCACACCCTGCGGCCCGAAGCGCAGGGCCGGCACACGGAGCAGCGCCGGAAAGTCGTCACCCTCCTCCACCGTCACGCTTCTGGCCCCGCGGGGAGCAGCGCGTGCTGGTCTGCGTCGGTGCGGGTGAAGTCGGCCTGCCAGCGGGCGGGCTGCTCGCCGAGCGAAACCTGTACCGCCGTCACCTTGTACTCGGGGCAGTTGGTGGCCCAGTCGGAGTTGTCGGTGGTCACCACGTTGGCGCCGGAATCCGGGAAGTGGAAGGTGGTGTAGACGACGCCCGGCTGCATCCGCTCCGACACCCGCGCCCGCAGCCGCGTCTCGCCGGCGCGGCTTTCGATGTGCACCCAATCGCCGTCGGCGATACCCCGGTCCGCGGCGTCGAGCGGGTGGATGTCCAGCCGGTCCTCGCTGTGCCACGCGGTGTTGGCGGTGCGGCGGGTCTGGGCGCCCACGTTGTACTGGCTGAGGATGCGCCCGGTGGTGAGGATCAGCGGGAAGCGCCGGGTGACCTTCTCGGTGGTCGGCACGTATTCGGTGACTACGAAACGCCCGAGGCCGCGGGTGAAGTGCTCGGTGTGCATGATCGGCGTGCCGGCGGGCGCGGCGTCGTTGCACGGCCACTGCAGGCTGCCGGCGGCATCGAGGCGGTCGTAGCTCACCCCGGCAAAGCTGGGCGTGAGCGCGGCGATCTCGTCCATGATCTCGGACGGGTGCCGGTAATCCATCGCCACGCCCAAAGCCTGGGCCAGCGCCTGGGTGGCCTGCCAGTCGGCCTTGCCGGAGAGCGGCGCCATCACCTTGCGCACCCGAGAGATGCGCCGCTCGGCATTGGTGAAGGTGCCGTCCTTCTCGAGGAAGGACGAACCGGGCAGGAAGACGTGGGCAAACTTGGCCGTCTCGTTGAAGAAGATGTCCTGCACCACCAGGCATTCCAGCGAGCGCAGCGCGGCCTGCACGTGCTGGGTGTTGGGGTCGGACTGGGCCATGTCCTCGCCCTGCACGTACATGCCTTTGTAGCTGCCGCCGATCGCCGCGTCGAACATGTTGGGGATGCGCAGGCCGGGCTCCGGGTCCAGCGTCACGCCCCAGCGGGCCTCGAAGGCCTCGCGCACCGAGGCATCAGCCACCGAGCGATAGCCCGGCAGCTCGTGCGGGAAAGAACCCATGTCGCAGGAGCCCTGCACGTTGTTCTGCCCGCGCAGGGGATTCACCCCCACGCCCGGCCGGCCGATGTTGCCGGTGGCCATGGCGAGGTTGGCGATGCCCATCACCATCGTCGAGCCCTGGCTGTGCTCGGTGACGCCCAGGCCGTAGTAGATCGCCCCGTTGCCGGCACCGGCGTAGAGGCGCGCCGCGGCGCGGATCGCATCCGCCGACACGCCGGTGATGCCCGAGACGACCTCCGGGCTGTTCTCTTCCCGCAGCACGAAATCCCGCCACGCGGCAAAGGCCTCGGCCTCGCAGCGTTCGGCAACGAAGGCTTCATCCACCAGCCCCTCGGCGACGATCACATGGGCCAGCGCGTTGATCATCGCCACGTTGGTGCCGGGCTTGAGGGCCAGATGGTGCGCCGCCGCCACGTGGGGCGTGCGCACGAGATCGATGGCGCGCGGGTCGATCACGATGAGCTGCGCGCCCTGGCGGATGCGTTTTTTCAGCAGCGAGCCGAACACGGGGTGGCCGTCGGTGGGGTTGGCGCCGATCACCACGATCACGTCGGCCGACAGCACGGACTCGAAATCCTGCGTGCCGGCCGATTCGCCCAGCGTCTGCTTGAGGCCGTAGCCGGTGGGCGAATGGCAGACACGGGCGCAGGTGTCCACGTTGTTATTGCCGAAGCCCGCGCGCACCAGCTTCTGGACGAGGTAGGTCTCTTCGTTGGTGCACCGGGACGAGGTGATCCCGCCCACCGCCAGCCGGCCGTACTTGGCCTGAATGCGCCGGAACTCGCCGGCCGCGTAGGCGATGGCCTCGTCCCACGACACCTGGCGCCAGGGGGCGTCGATGCTTTCGCGGATCATCGGGGTGGTCACCCGGTCCGGGTGGGTGGCGTAGCTCCAGGCGAAGCGGCCCTTCACGCAGGCGTGGCCGGCGTTGGCGCCGCCGGATTTGTCCGGCACCATCCGCACCACCTGCTCGCCCTTCACCTCGGCCACGAAGCCGCAGCCCACGCCGCAGTAGGCGCAGGTGGTGGCCACGCTGCGCTGGGCCTGGCCGGCGGCGATCAGGCTCTTCTCGGCCAGCGTCGCCGTCGGGCAGGCCGCCACGCAGGCGCCACACGAGACGCACTCCGATCCAAGAAATCCTTCGTCCGCGCCGGCCGTCACCTTCGATTCAAAACCCCGCCCGGCGATGGTCAGCGCGAAGGTGCCCTGCACTTCCTCGCAGGCCCGCACGCAGCGGCTGCACACGATGCATTTGGCGGGGTCGAAGCTGAAGTACGGGTTGGATTCGTCCTTGGGCTGGGCGTGGGCGGCGTCGAAATGGTTGTCGCCGGCAAAGCCGTAGCGCACCTCCCGCAAGCCCACCACGCCGGCCATGTCCTGCAGCTCGCAGTTACCGTTGGCGCTGCAGGTGAGGCAATCGAGCGGGTGATCCGAGATGTAGAGCTCCATCACCCCGCGGCGTAGCTCGGCGAGCCTGGGCGACTGGGTGACGACGCGCATCCCCGCCTCGACGGGCGTGGTGCACGAGGCCGGGAATCCGCGCCGGCCCTCGATCTGCACCAGGCACAGCCGGCACGAACCGAAGGCTTCAAGCGTGTCGGTAGCGCACAGCTTGGGGATCGGCATTCCGGCCTCCAGCGCCGCGCGCATCACCGAGGTACCAGCGCTTGCGACCACCTGCTGGCCGTCGATGGTCAGGGTGACGGTGTGATCCGAAGCAACCGGCGGCGTGCCGAGATCGGTCTGGCAGTGGCAGCTCATTGCGCCTCCCGGGCGTCAAGGCCGAAATCGGCCGGAAAATACCTGAGCGCCGACTGCACCGGGAAAGGCGTCATCCCGCCCATCGCACACAGCGAGCCGTCGGTCATCAGGGTGCACAGATCCTGCAGCAGCGCGACGTTGGCCGCCCGCTCGTCGCCGGCGATGATGCGGTCGATGACCTCCATCCCGCGGGTCGAGCCGATCCGGCATGGCGTGCATTTGCCGCAGGATTCCTCGGCGCAGAACTCCATCGCAAAGCGCGCCATCCGGGCCATGTCCACGCTGTCGTCGAAGACCACCACGCCCCCGTGGCCGATCATCGCGCCGCGGGCGGCGAAGGCCTCGTAATCCAGCGGCAGATCGAAATCCGCCGGCGGCACATACGCGCCCAGCGGGCCGCCCACCTGCACCGCGCGGATCGGACGACCACTGGCGGTGCCGCCGCCAAAGTCCTCGAGCAGTGCGCGCAGGGTGAGCCCGAACGCCTTTTCCACCAGCCCGCCCCGGCGCACGTTGCCGGCGAGCTGGAAAGGCAGCGTACCCAGCGAGCGGCCCTGGCCGAAATCCCGGTAGAAGCCGGCGCCCTTGGCCAGGATCACCGGCACACTGGCCAGGGTGATGAGGTTGTTGATGACCGTCGGCTTGCCGAACAGGCCCTTTACCGCCGGCAGCGGCGGCTTGACGCGCACCTGCCCGCGCTTGCCTTCGATGCTCTCCAGCATCGCGGTCTCCTCGCCGCAGATGTAGGCACCGCCGCCCAGCCGCGCTTCGATGTCGAAGGCCCGGCCCGAGCCGAGGATGTCCTCGCCCAGCAGGCCGGCCTCCCGCGCCAGCTTGAGCGCCGCGTTCACCACCCCCCAGGCGCGGGGATATTCGGAGCGCAGATAGACGTAGCCGCGGCTCGCCCCGACCGCCAGCCCGGCGATCACCATGCCCTCGATCAGGCAGAACGGGTCACCCTCCAGCAGCATGCGATCCGAGAAGGTGCCGGAATCGCCCTCGTCGGCGTTGCACACCACGAACTTTTCAATGCCCGGCGCGCCCAGCACCGTGCGCCACTTGATGCCCGCCGGAAAAGCCGCGCCGCCCCGCCCGCGCAGGCCCGAATCGGTGACGGCCTGGACGATGTCCGAAGCCGTCATCGCCAGCGCCGCCCGCAGCCCGACCAGCCCGCCGTGGGCCGCGTAGTCATCGATCGACAGCGGATCGACCACGCCCACCCGGGCGAAGGTCAGCCGCTCCTGCTGCTTGAGAAAAGGGATCTCCTCGGTCGGCCCGAGGGCCAGGGGATGATCGCCGCCGGTGAGAAAGCCGGCGTCCAGCAGGCCCGGCACGTCGGCCACGTCCACCGGCCCGTAAGCCACCCGGCCGGCCGGGGTTGCCACCTCCACCAGCGGCTCCAGCCAGAACATGCCGCGGGAGCCGTTGCGCACCAGCTCGATCGACACGCCCCGGGCCGCCGCGCCGGCCGCAATCGCCAGCGCCACGTCCTCGGCCCCCACCGCCAGCGCCGTGGTGTCGGCTGGCACATACACGCGCACGCTCATCAGACTTCCTCCCGCAAGCTGGCGAGCAGGCGGTCGAAGCGTGCCGCGTCCACCCGACCGATCACCGCATCGCCCACCCGCAGCGACGGCCCGCTGGCGCAGTTGCCCAGGCAATACACCGGCTCCAGGCTCACCGCGCCGTCAGCGGTCGTCTGGTGATATCCGACGCCCAGCACGGCCAGCGCGTGGGCCTCCAGCGCCTCGCTGCCCCGGGCCTGACACGCCTCGGCGCGGCACAGCTGGATCACCTGCCGGCCCGGCGGCGAGGTGCGGAAGTGGTGGTAGAAACTGATGACCCCATGCACCTCGGCGCGGGACAGGTTGAGCGCCTTGGCGATGGCCGTCGTCGCCATCGGCGGCACCCATCCGAGTTCGTCCTGGATGGCATGGAGGATTGGCAGCAAGGCATCCTGCCGGGGCGGGTGGGCAGCGATCAGTCGCTGGACGATGGCGGCATGGGGCATGACGAGACGATGGGCCGGGATGGTGGGCAAACGGCATGATTCTACGCTCGGGAATTTCACCAGGTGCGCAGGATTTCACAGCCGCCTCAAAGCCACACAGAGCCCGTTTCCGACAGCCGCCCTCGCCATCGGTTGACCTGCGCCAAACCTTCGGCCAATCCGGATACCACGCCCCCGCGCCGGCGCCTATGCTCAAATTACACCCACCGCCGGGAGACCCGTCATGCCGGAAACGCCCTCCACGATCATCCGCGACGCCACGCCCCTCTACGACGGCGCCCGCGCCCTTCACGGCTATTTTCTGTACACGTGGTTCACCCATTTTCTGGGCGTGCTCCTGCACAACATCCAGCGCTGGCGCGCCGCCGGCCAGCTGGACGACGACGCCCGCGCCAGCCCGGCCTTCCGGCAACTGCCGGTGGATTTCAACGCCCTCGACCTGGAAAAGCTGGCTTACTTCTGCGGCATCTACTTCTACGTCGAATCCGCCCACAAGCAGGCCAACTACCGGCTGATGCATCCGACCACGCGCAAGCGGGTGCTCTACCTGCGTGGTTTCGACTACGAAGCCGCCATCGCCGCCACCGACACGATGGCGGTAGGTATAGCCACGGTCGATACCACCCGATTCAACTATAAGCTGGGCGAATTGCTCGGCACCGAGTTCGACCTCTTCAAGGCCATGAGCCCCAAGGATCTATACTGGGAAACCATCGGCCCCCAGCGCTACTTTTACGGCGACTACGAAGCGCTGATCCGCTCCGCCAACCAGCCGATCCGCTCCGTTCATCTCAACGCGCGCTACTGGAAGGACGACATCGCCCAGCTGGCCGGGCAGGTGGATTACTTTGTCGTGTACGTCTCGTCGATCACCGAGAGCGTGCTGTGGGAGATGCACCACCTCATCGACACCGGCCGGGCGCCGCTGACCACCGTGGTGTTCGACCTCCAGGCGATCCTCACCAAGAACATTCACGCCGATCTCTACAAGGACATCCCGGCGCTGGCCATCGGCCCGGTGCGCTGGCTGCCGTCCCGGGCGCGCAGCTCGGACGACGACATCCGCGCCCTGCGCGACGAGCTGGAAAAGGTCTTCACGGTGATCGACATCGAAGACCTCGACGCCGAAGCGCCCGCCCTGATGGCCCGCATCCGCGCCGCTGCGCCCGTCCAGCCCGACGCCCAGCGCAACACCTGGCTCGACTTCCGCTTCTACCCAGCGCTTGACGACGCCACCCTCGACTACCTGCGCCGCCTCGATGCCGCCCTGTGGGCCGAGGTCGAACCCGAAGCCGGCGCGCCCATCGACGCCCTGCCCTTCCGCATCAACCAGATCCTGCTGCGGGTGTTCACCGCGCTGCTGTTCGGCCAGCACCGGGACGCCGGCTGCGCGCTGGCCGTGTACGCCGGGATCATGAAAACCCTGCTAGACCACTACACCGCCGCCGGTCGGGTCGAAGGCTTCGATTCGCCGGACGACTTCGCCAACGCCCTGGGCGCGCTCACCGACCATCACGCCACCGCTGCGGAGATCAGCTGGGCCTTTCTGTGCTCGGGCCAGCCCCACGAGTTTGGCAACTACACCGCCGCCGCCCGGGCCGATTACGACCGCCTCTTTGCCGCCGCCCGGCAGCAGACCAAGGCCTTCCTGCGCGCCCTACACGCCACCTAACCCGCCATCAGCCCCGACACCCGCAGCACCCGACGCTCCACCGCCCGCGCCAGCACCGTCGACGCGGGCGCGTCGGCCAGGGTGAACCACTGCCGGGCGCGGGTGATACCGGTGTAGATCAGCTCGCGGGTGAGGATCGGGCTCAGGCTCTCCGGCAGCGCCATCGCCACGTGGGTGAACTCCGAACCCTGCGACTTATGCACCGTGAGGGCGAACACCGTCTCCACCGCCTGCAGCCGGCTGGGCTGAACCCACTTGATGCCGGCGCTGCCGTCTCCCGCCGGAAAGGCGACCCGCAGCACGCCGCCGGGTAGTTCCAGCGTGATGCCGATGTCGCCGTTCATCAGGCCCAGCCCGTAGTCGTTGCGGGTGACGAGCACCGGCCGGCCAGCGTACCAGCCCTCCGCAGCCGGGATCAGCCCGGCCTCCTTCAACCAGCCGGCGATCCGCCGGTTGAGCCCTTCCACGCCCCACGGCCCGCGGCGCAGCCCGCACAGCAACTGGAACTGCCCGTGGGTGGCGAGCACCTTCCGCGCCCAGTCGTCGATGGCGTCCTGACCCGAGCCGGCAGCCGGCCGGGCATCGCGCAGGGTTTCGAGGTAATGCCGGTAACCCAGCGGCCGCTCGGTGGCGTAAGCCTTGCCGGTGTCGCCCTCCACCACCAGCCGGCGCAGCGCGCGCTCGTCGGCGCCGTCGCCCACCGCCACCCGGGCGAGATCGGCGAAGCCGGCATCAAAGCAACCGGCGGCCGCCTCCACGTCGCCGGCATTCACCGCCGTCGCCAACTGGCCGATCCCGCTGTCGTGGCGGAAGCGATGGCTAAAGCGCAGCATCGCCACCGCCTGATCGAGGGCCGCCCCGGCCGGGTCGAGAAGCGACGCGGGGATCGTC
>JAKLLO010000137.1 GCA_023150095.1 Zoogloea sp.
TGGGCGGATGCCTACCGGCGCCACGGGCTGGATTACTACCCCAAGTGGCTGTCGGCGCTGCCCTTCACGCCGGTGCCGGGCTCGCGGGTGCTGGGGGTGGATGAGGCGAGCCGGCGGGCACTGATCGATCAGGTGATCGCCCACGTGCGCGATTCCGGCGCGTCGTCGCTGCACGTGCTGTTTCCCACTGCCGAGGAAGCCGCCTGGCTCGCCGAGGCCGGGCTGGAGATCCGCCACGGGGTGCAGTTTCACTGGCAGAACGCCGGCTACCGGGATTTCGACGATTTCCTCGCCCGCCTCGCCCAGCCCAAGCGCAAGAAGATTCGCCAGGAGCGGCGCAAGGTGGCGGATGCGGGCGTCACTTTCCGGGTGCTGCGCGGCGCGGCCATCGGCGCCGAGGAATGGGCCTTCTTCCACGCCTGCTACTGCCGCACCTACGCCGAGCACCGCTCGTCGCCCTACCTCACGCGGGGCTTCTTCGAGGATTTTCACCGCGCCCGGCCGGACGCCTGCGTGCTGATGATCGCCGAGCGCGAGGGCACGCCGGTGGCCGCCAGCCTCTTCCTGCAGGATGCCGAGGCGCTCTACGGCCGCTACTGGGGCGCGACGGAGTTCATCCCCTGCCTGCACTTCGAGGCCTGCTATTACCAGGCCATCGACTACGCGATCCAGCACCGCCTCGCCCGCTTCGAGGGCGGCGCCCAGGGCGAGCACAAGCTCTCGCGCGGGCTGGAGCCGGTGCGCACCACTTCGGCCCACTGGATCGCCGACCCGCGCTTCCGGGATGCCGTCAGCCGCTTCCTTGCCCAGGAGCGACACGGCGTCGATGCCTATCTGGACGAGCTCACCGAGCACCTGCCCTTCCGGCAGGCCGACTGATCAGCGGGCGCCGCAGGCGGCGGGCTGGAGTTTTTCCTCGCGGATCGGCAGATTGACCAGCGCGGCGAGGCCGGCCAGCACCATGTCGGCGTACCACATCCAGTCGTAGTTGCCGGATTCCACCAGCGCGATGCCGCCCAGCCAGGCGCCGAAGAAGGCGCCGATCTGGTGAGACAGCAGCGTGAGCCCGAACAGGGTGCCCAGGTAACGCAGCCCGAACAGCTTGCCCACCAGCCCGGCGGTAGGCGGCACGGTGGCAAGCCAGGTGAGGCCCAGGCCAATGGCGAAGACGTAGAAGGTCAGGTCGGTCTTGGGCGAGACGAGGTAGATGCCCACCATCGCCGCGCGAGACGCGTACATCCACACCAGCAGCCACTTCATCCGGTAGCGCTGGCCCAGCGCGCCGGCCGACAGGCTGCCGACGATGTTGGCGAGCCCGATCAGCGCCAGCGACAGGGCCGACACGTTGGCCGGCAGGCCACACAGGTCCACCGCGCCGGGCAGGTGGGTGACCAGAAAGGCGATGTGGAAGCCGCAGGTGAAGAAACCGGCGTGCAGGCACCAGTAGCTGCGGTCGCGGAAGGCGACGCGGAGCTGTTCGGTGAGGCTCATGCTCACCGCGGCGCCGCCGGCCGGATGCTCGGCCTTGTGGCGCAGCGGCCACGACAGCGGGATCGTCAGCAGGGTGACCGCGGCGAGACTGAACAGCGCCGTCACCCAGCCGTAGGCGCCGATCAGAAACTGCGACAGGGGCGCGAAGACGAACTGCCCGAACGATCCGCCGGCGTTGATGAAGCCCGACGCAAAGGCCCGCTTTTCGGCCGGCAGGCGCTGGGACACCGCCCCCAGCAGGATCGAGAAGCTGCCCGCCCCCGCCCCGGCGGCCACCAGCAGGCCGACGGTGAAGGTGAGCGCGAACTCGCTCTCGACGAAGGGCGTGAGCGCCAGCCCGAGGGCCATCAGCACCGCGCCGCCAAACAGCGATCCGGCCGGGCCGTAGCGGTCGGCGATGGCGCCGAACACCGGCTGGGACGCCCCCCACACGAACTGCGACACTGCCATCGCGAAGCTGATGCCGGTGATGCCGATGCCGGTAGCGGTGTTGATCGGCGACACGTACAGCCCGAGGGACAGGCGCACGCCCACGGTCACCATCAGCACCGCGGAGGCGGCCAGGATGAGGGGCCAGTACGACATCGGCGGTGGCGTCGACGTGGTTGAAGACGGAGTCATCGGAAAACACGGGCTGACAAAAACGGCCGGCCAGCATCCACCGAAAGCCAGGCCTGGTCAATCAGGGCTTGTGAGAATCGAGGATCGCCCGGGCCGCGTCGAAGTCGTAGCGCTCGATGGCCTGCTCAAAGCGGCCCATGTCCGCGCCCAGATGGGCGGCAAGGAGCGCCGCGGCATCCCGCACCATCCGCTGCACGGCCACGTTGCCGTCGGCCAGGAGCGCTTCGATCCGGGCCACGGCCTTGGCCACCGCGGCCGGGTCGGGCTTGGCGGCCTCGGGCGGCACGTCCGCCGGCAGGGCGCGGATGGCGGTGACGATCGCGTCCTGGGCAATGGCCACGTCTTCGAGCCGGGCCGCCACGACGGCCGGATCCTGCTCTTCGCGGATCGCCGCTTCCAGCTCCGCGGCCAGCTGCTGGACCCGTACCGCGCCGATCATCCCCGCCACCCCCTTGAGGGAATGGGCCAGACGCCGGACTTCCGGCTGGTTGCCGGCCTCCAGTTCGGCCTGGATGCGCGCCGGATTGTCCGCGTGGCCGTCGGCAAACTTGTGCAGGAGGCGCAGGTAGTTCGACACCCGCCCGCGCAGGTTCTTGAGCCCGTAGGCCACGTCAAGCCCGGGCACCTGCTCCAGGCGGGTGCGGATGTCGGGTTCGGGGCCGTCGGGCACGGCCGGTGCCGGCACGGCAGCGGGTGCGGAGGACGCAGGCTCCGGCTGCGCAGCCGGAGCGGGCGCCGGGGCATGCCGGGGCAGCCACTGGATCAGCGTGGTGTACAGCGCAGCGGGGTCCACCGGCTTGGAGAGGTGGTCGTTCATGCCGGCGTCCAGGCAGCGCTGGCGATCCTCGCCAAAGGCGTTGGCGGTCATCGCGACGATGGGCACATCCCGATAGCCGGCGCTGCGGATCGTGCGAGTGGCCTCGACCCCGTCCATCACCGGCATCTGCATGTCCATCAGGATCAGGTCGTAGGCGTCCCGGCCCACTTTGGCCACGGCCTCGGCGCCATTGCAGGCCACGTCGACCCGCAGGCCGACGCCTTCGAGCAGCGACAGGGCGACCTCCTGGTTGATGAGGCTGTCTTCCACCAGCAGCACGCGGGCGCCCGCGTGATCGCGGGCCAGCGTCAGCTCGCCGGGCAACTGGTCTAGGGGCATGGCCACGCGGGCCGATACATGATTGAAGCTGGCCTGGATCGCGTCGTGGAGATCGGAGAGGCTGACCGGCTTGGCAATCACCCCGGACGCACCGCAGGCCAGCGCCTCCTCGCGCTTGCCCAGGTTGTCGCCGACGGTGAGCAGGATGCAGTGCGGCGCCGGATCGACACCGAGCTGGTTGATCTGCGCCACGGCCACCCTGCCGTCCATGCCCGGCATGCCATCGTCCATCAGCACGAGATCGAAGGGGTCGCCGGCGGCCACGGCGCTGTTCACCTGGGTCAGGGCGTCGGCGCCGCTGTCGGTCGTGGCGACGCGCATGCCGAGGGTGGTGAGCATGGTGCCGAGCACCTGGCGGGAGGCGGCCAGATCATCCACCACCAGGGCGTGGAGCGCAGGCAGGGGACGGGTGCGCCACACGCTGCTGGCGCCCTTGATGAATCTGGCGGTGAGCCAGAAGTTGCTGCCCCGGCCGGGTTCGCTCTCCACGCCGGCCTGGCCGCCCATCAGGCGGGCCAGGTGGCTGGTGATCGCGAGGCCGAGGCCGGTGCCACCAAAACGGCGGGTCGTGGAGCCGTCGGCCTGCTCGAAGGGCTCGAACAGACGCCGACGGGCTTCCGGCTCGATGCCGATGCCGGTGTCGATGACCTCGAAGCGCAACAGCACCGTTTCGGCATCCTCTTCCTCGATCCGCGCGCTGAGCAGGATCACCCCGTGCTCGGTGAATTTGACCGCGTTACCCAGGTAGTTGAGCAGCATCTGCCCCAGCCGGGTCGCGTCGCCGCGCAGCCGGTCGGGCACGTCCACCATGTCGACGACCAGCTCGAGCCCCTTCTGGTGGGCCCGGTCGGCCACCAGCGCGCAGGCCTTGCGCACCACGTCCTCGAGGCGGAAATTCACGTCGTCGAGGGTCAGCTTCCCGGCTTCGATCTTCGACAGGTCGAGGATGTCGTTGATGATCGTCAGCAGGTGTCCGGCCGCGTCGCTCACCTTCTGCAGCCGCCCCTGGGCCTCCTCGTCGGCCACGCTGCGGCGCAGCAGGTGGGTCAGGCCGATGATGGCGTTCATCGGGGTGCGGATTTCGTGGCTCATGTTGGCGAGGAAGGCACTCTTCGCCCGGTTGGCCGCGTCGGATTGCTCCTTCGCCTCTTCGAGTTCGGCGGAGCGCTGGGACAGGATCAGGTTGGTCTCTTCGAGCTGACGGGTCCGCTCGGCCACCCGCTGTTCGAGCTGGTCGTGGTAGCGCGCCAGCTCGGCCTCGACGTGCTTGCGCTCGGTGATGTCCTGCTGGATGCTCAGGTAGTGGGTCACCTCGCCTCCGTCGCGGAAGATGGGCGAGATGCGCGCAAACTCGACCCGCGTCTGGCCATCCTTGCGGCGGTTGATGAACTCCCCCTCCCAGGGCTGGCCGGCCTTCAGCGCGGCCCACAGCGCGGTGTAGGTTTCTGGCGGGGTGAGGCCGGATTTCACGAAACCAACCCGCTGCCCGATGGCCTCGTCGCAGGTGTAACCGCTGGTCCGCTCGAAGGCGCGATTGACGTATTCGATGCAGCCGCGGGTATCGGTGATGATGACGCTGGCCGGGCTCTGCTCCACCGCCAGCGACAGCTTGACCAACTGCTCGGCGGCGTGGCGCCGCTCGGTGGTGTCACGCCACACGCCTGCCAGATACTGGCGGCCGCGGATCTCGATGGGCCGGTAGCTCAACTCCACATCACGAACGCTCCCGTCGGCGCAGCGGTGCTGGTCATCGCTACTGAACGCCCCCTTGCGCTCGACAAGCGTGCGTACCTGCGCGGCCACCTCCTCCGGCGTCTGCCTGGCCTGGATATCCACCAGCGTGAGCGCGCCGAAGGCCTCGCGGGAATACCCGAGGCCCTGGCAGGCGGCGTCGTTGAACTCGACGAATCGCAGGGTCTCGGCGTCCAGCAGCACGATGCCATCCGCGGCCTGGCTGACGATGGCGCTGAAGATCTCCTCGCGCTCGCGCAGGGCCTGCTCGTCGCGGCGCAGTTCGGTGATGTCACGGGCGATGCCGAACACCCCCAGCACCTTGCCGGTGTCGTCGTGGAGCGGGCCCTTGGTGGTCTGGAAGACCACCGTACCGTTGGCGGTGGTCAGCGTCTCCTCCCAGGTGGCGACCGAGTCGGTCTCCATCACCACGCGGTCCTGGCGGTGGATCGCCGCGGCTTCGGCTGGCAGGAAGAACGTATCATCGACCTGCCCCACCAGCGCCGCCGGCGTGATGCCCATCACCCGGGCCACCTCGCGGTTGGCAAACAGGTAGCGGCCCTCCACATCCTTCGCGAAGATCGCGTCGGTGGAGCCGTTGGCGATCGCGTCGAGCAGGCGCAGTTCGCGCAACTGCCGGGTCTGGGTTTCGTCGCGCTCCCGGGCGATCAGCAGCTCCCGGCGCTGGGACAGCAGCAGCGCCGCCACGCCGATGCTGAGCAGCGCGAAGCCCGCCGCCAGGGCGATGGACCAGATGTAGCCGCTGGTCGGCGCCTTGATCTCGCTGACGTCGATCTTGGCCACCAGCACCCAGTCGGTGCCCGGCACCTCCCGGGCCACGCCGATCACCGGCACGCCCCGGTAATCCTCGGCCTCGACGGGCACGCCGACCGTCGACAAACCGCTGGCGATGCGCGCCGAAAGGGCGTCCCGGCCATCGAGCGGCATCTGCTGGCCGTAAGGCAGCGCCGGCTGATGGCGCAGCGGTGAAACCAGCCGCAGCTTGCCGTTCTCGCGCTGCAGCAGCAAAGTCTCGGCAGAGTCGCTGGGCACGGGCCAGCGCTTCAGGCTTTCATACAGAAACGCGGCCGGATCGACCCGCAGGACCACCGCCACCGGGCGGCGGCCGCCAGGCACGCTGAGACGGGCGATGAAATCCAGTTGCACCGGCTGGGCGCCCTGGCCACCCGGATCACCAAAAAAACGGATCGGCGCAACTCCTTCGTGATTGAGCGCCACCCGGCGCGCCGCCTCCAGCATCTGCGGCGTGGTCACGAACTCGCCGCCAACGGACAGCAGCACCTTCCCGTCCACATCCACCAGCGCAACCCGGGCGTAGCGGTAGGCGCTGCGCATCGCCTCGACGGCCGACAGCAGGGACGCCCGCGCGCGCGGATCGTTCTCGCACTGCCACTGGGCGAACAGCATGCCCAACCCTGCGTTGCGCTCGATCGCCAGGGCGTCGCTCTGCCGCTCGCTGGTCCACAGCGACAGCTGCCCGACCTTCAGGTCGGCAATCGTCTCGATGCGGCGGATTTCCTCGGCGCGGTGCTCCCGCGCGATGAAGAGCGCGCTCAGATAGCCCAGGGCAACCACCCCGACGGCCAGCAGCGCCAGCGGCAGCACCAACGAACGCCATCGATCGGGCCTGAGCGGGGGAGCGTGCACGGCGTCCGGCGTCTGGGCGTTGCGTGTCAGGCGCCGGAGCAGCCCCCACAGCAGCAGCGAAGTCACCCCCACGAAGACCCAGCCCTTGACCGTACTGGCCCGGTGGATCATCTGCGGATCGGACAGCACGCTCGTCACCAGCAGATCCGAGAACAGGATCCAGCCCGATGCGAAAACCGCATAGATCAGGACGACGCGGATGATCCGGCTATGCATGCGCGCACGCCCCCGCTGCGGACGTGGCGCCTACCGCCTTCTGGCAGATGACGACGACTTGCTGGAGCCGGACTGGCATGACATTGATCACCGGGTAAGTCATTCAATTTCTCAGGGGATCGGGAAAGTTCGACTCTACCCAGAAAGATATACGTCGACCCTCCGGGTTATCGTCCCGGCAGGTGCCTTTCTTTAGCGTGGCAGCGCGGGTGCCTGCCGGCGCGCTTCCCCGCAGCGTGACCGACGCCACATCAGCACGCTAAACTTTTGAATTCCCGCCGATCCGCCCGCCCCGGAACGCCCATGCCCCCTGCCCTGCCCCCGCTGCTGCGCCGTCTGCTGCCCTTTCTCGGCTGGCGCAGCCAACTCGACGCGGCCACCGTGCGCAATGATCTGGTGGTCGGCTTCACGGTGGCCCTGGTGGCGATCCCCCAGGCCCTGGCCTACGCCCAGCTCGCCGGCCTCCCGGCCTACGTGGGGCTGTACGCCTCGCTGCTGCCCTCCATCGTTGGCGCCCTGTGGGGCTCGTCGGCCCAGCTCAACACCGGGCCGGTGGCCCTCACCAGCCTGCTCACCGCCGCCGCCCTGTCGCCGCTGGCCCTGCCCGGCTCAGAAACGTGGCTGCTGCTGGCGGTGCAGCTGGCGCTGCTGGCCGGCATCCTGCAGCTGGCCTTCGGGCTGCTGCGGCTCGCCCACTTCGCCGATCTGCTGTCGCATCCGGTGCTCCACGGCTTCATCAACGCCTGCTCGCTGCTCATCATCACCGCCCAGCTGCCCACCCTGCTGGGCCTGCCCTCGGCCGGGCAGAAGCCCTTCGTCGAGGCGATCGTCGACATCGTGCGCACCCTGCCCGACGTGCACCTGCCCTCCGCCGCGCTGGGCGGGCTGGCGGTGGCGCTGCTGCTGGTGCTCCAGCGCCTCAAGGTGGGCGGCCCCGGCGTGCTGGCGGTGGTGGCCGGGCTGGCCGCGGTGGGCTGGCTGACGGATTTCGAAGCCGCCGGCGGGCGGGTGGTCGGCCAGCTGCCCGAGCAGACCCTCGCCTTCGCGCTGCCCAGAGCCGACTGGGCGCAGATCACCGACCTCCTGCCCTCGGCCTTCGTGCTGGCACTGGTGAGCTTCATCGAGGCCATGTCGAGTTGCAAGCTCGCCTCGGCGCGCACTGGGCAGCGCTGGGACGGCAACCAGGAGCTCATCGGCCAGGGCCTCGCCAAGCTCACCGCATCGGTGTGCCAGGCCTATCCGGTGAGCGGCTCCTTCGGCCGCTCGGCCTTCCTGCTGGCGGCCGGCGCGCGCACCGGGGTGGCGTCGGTGGTGGGCGCGGTGGTGGTGCTGGGCGCGCTGCTGCTGGTGCCCGAGCCCATCGCCCACGTGCCGCGCCCGGTGCTGGCGGCGGTGATCCTCGTCACCCTGGCCAAGCTGCTGTCCGTCGCCCAGCTGCGCGAAGCCTGGCAGGCCGGCCGCGACGACGGGCTGGCCGGCACGGTGGCCTTCGTGGCGACGCTGGCCTTTGCACCCCACGTGGAAATCGGCATCCTGGCCGGGCTGTTCCTGTCGCTGTCGCTGCTGATCTACCGCAGCATGACGCCGCGGGTCGCCCTGCTGGGCCGCCACCCGGACGGCACCTGGCGTGATGCCGAGCGCTTCAAGCTGCCGCCGCCCCACCCCCGGGTGACGATCCTGCGCTTCGACGGCCCGCTCCATTTCGTCAATGCCGCCACCTTTGAAGACGCCGTGCTCGCCGCCTGCCGCGGGCAGCCGCAGATGGCGGTGCTGGTGCTGGCCGGCGCCGGCATCAACGCCATCGACGCCAGCGGGGTCGACGCCCTGCGCCGGGCGCGCCGACAGCTGCTGGCCGACGGCCGCGCGCTCGCCTGCTGCGGGCTCAAGAAGCAGGTCATCGATGTGCTGGAGCGTACCGGCCTGTGGCACGACCTCGCCCCCCACGCCGCCTATCGCACCGAGGACGACGTCCTGCGCGACTTCCTCCCGGCCCTCAGCGGCGGCGACGCTGTGCAAGCCCCCCAGCGCCGCGGCTTCGAGTGGTAGCGCCGCTTTGTTGACCTGGATCGTTGTTCTACGGGCCTTGCAGGCAGATACTTCCGGAATCTCGTGTTTCGGCTTTCAAAAATAACTGCAAAGGGAGCAAGCATGACACCCACCTCGGTCCGCGACATCCGTAACCTCAGCCTTCTCGGCCAGTCTGGCAGCGGCAAGACCACGCTGCTGGAAAAACTGCTGGCCGCCGCAGGTGCCATCAGTGCCGCCGGGTCTGTCGAAAAGGGCGACACCGTCAGCGACTACGATCCGCAGGAAAAAACCTTCGGTCACTCCCTGAACAGCGCCCTCGCCCACCTGGAATGGGCCGAGCACTGGGTCAACGTGCTTGATACCCCGGGCCTGCCCGATTTCCTCGGCCGCGCGCTGGCCACCCTGCCGGCGGTCGAGACCGCGGTGGTCGTCATCAACGCCGCGGCCGGCGTCGAGACCGTCACCCGCAAAGTGATGGACGCCGCCGCCGGCAAGTGCCGGATGATCGTCGTCAATCGCATCGACGCACCGGGCGTCGACTTTGCCGCGCTGATGGAGCGCATCACCGCCAGCTTCGGCCGTGAATGCCTGCCGATCAACCTGCCCACCGCCGACGGCAGCCGCGTCATCGACTGCTTCTTCAAGCCCGACTACGACGCCCAGCCGGCCTTCTCCAGCGTCCGCGCCGCCCACGACCACATCGTCGACCAGGTGGTCGAGGTCGATGAAGACCTGATGGCCCTCTACCTCGAGCAGGGCGAATCCCTCCAGCCCGAGCAGCTCCACGACCCGTTCGAGATCGCCCTGCGCGAAGGCCACCTGATCCCGGTGTGCTTCACCTCCGCCCGCAGCGGCGCTGGCGTCACCGAGCTCCTCGACATCATGGGCCGCCTGCTGCCCGACCCGACCGAGGGCAACCCGCCCCAGTTCCTGAAGGGCGAAGGCCCGGCGGCCGAAGCCGTCACCGCCACCACCGACGCCGACAAGCACGTCATCGCGCATGTCTTCCAGGTGAGCAACGACCCCTTCCGCGGCAAGCTCGGCCTGTTCCGCATCCACCAGGGCACGGTCACCCCGAGCACCCAGCTCTTCATCGGTGACGCCCGCAAGCCCTTCAAGGTCGGCCACCTGCTGCGCGTCCAGGGCAAGACCCAGACCGAGATCGACATGGGCATCCCCGGCGACATCTGCGCCGTGGCGCGGGTGGATGACATCCACCGCGACGCCGTGCTCCACGATTCCCACGACGAAGACCACTTCCACCTCGCCCCGCCGCGCTACCCGCAGGCCGTGTTCGGCCTCGCGCTGCAGCCCGAGAAGCACGGCGACGAGCAGAAGCTCTCCGAAGCCCTGCACCGCCTGCTCGACGAAGACCCCTGCCTCACCGTCGAGCACAACATCCAGGCCAAGGAAACCGTGATCCGCGGCCTCGGCGACGTGCACCTCAAGACCGTGCTCGAAGCCCTCAAGACCCGCTGGAACCTCAGCCTCGGCACCCGTCCGCCAGCAATCCCCTACCGCGAAACCATCGCCGGTAGCGCCGAAGCCCGCTATCGCCATAAAAAGCAGAGCGGCGGCGCCGGCCAGTTCGGCGAGGTCGCCCTGCGTGTCGAGACCCTCGAACGGGGCGCCGGCCTCGAGCTTGCCGACGAAGTGAAGGGCGGCACCATCCCCTACAACTTCATGCCGGCCGTCGAGAAGGGCGTGCGCCAGGCCATCGCCGAAGGCGTGATGGCAGGCTTCCCGCTACAGGATCTGAAGGTGACGGTGTTCGACGGCAAGCACCACGCGGTCGACTCCAACGAAATCTCCTTCGTCACCGCCGCCCGCCACGCGGTGCAGGAAGCCGTCCAGGGTGCCCGCCCGGTAGTGCTGGAGCCGCTCATCACCCTCACGGTGCGGGTGGCCGACGAGCACTTCGGCGGCATCAGCGCCGAGCTCTCCGGCCGCCGCGGCCGCGTCACCGGCACCGACAGCCCGCAGCCGGGCTGGACGGAGATCACCAGCCAGGTGCCGATGGCCGAGATGGAAGGTTTCGAGTCGCGCCTCAAGTCGATCAGCGGCGGCGACGGCAGCTGCAGCATCGCCTTCAGCCACTACGAGCCGGCGCCCAACGACGTCCAGCAACGCCTCGCCCGCGAACACCAGGGCAAGCGCGGCGGCGAGCAGTAAGCCTCAGTAAGCCTCAACCGGGGCGCCAGCTGGCGCCCCTTCAAGACAAAAACAGCAACAATGAGCCAATCATTGTTGCTGTTTTTGCATCAAATCCGCCCTTCGGAAACTAGAGCATCCGGGCAAACTCGTCGACGCTGACCGGCGGCGAAAACAGGTAGCCCTGCCCCTCATCGCAGCCCAGGCGGCGCAGCACGTCCAGCTGCGCCTCGGTCTCGATCCCCTCGGCCACCACCGAGCAGCCGAACAGGTGGGCGATCACGATGATCGTCTCCACCAGCTTCTGGTCGTCCGCGTCGTGGCCGATCTCGCGCACGAAGCTGCGGTCGATCTTCAGCTCCGACACGGGCAGCGACTTGAG
>JAKLLO010000138.1 GCA_023150095.1 Zoogloea sp.
GGGGCAAAAGGTTTAGGGGTTTCGGCGTCGGGCTGGCGCGAGGCCACCGCAGGCAGCCCGAAGGGCGCGCTTCAGCGCTCGGCCCGGACCTGCGCGGCAAAGGCGAGCGCATCGGGCAGAAAGTCGAAGAAATCCGTTTCGAGCCCGGCGAAGTGGGCCAGGAGCTCGTCGCCTGCACCAGCCAGAGGATTGGGCTGGCGCAGGCGATGGTGCGCCATGCGGTCGAGCGCCAGGGCGACGTTGGCGGCGTCCCGGTAGCTCGCCAGCCAGTCGTGGGCGGCCATGCGTTCGAACACCGGCGCGAAGCTGGCCGGCAGCGGCTCGGGGTATGCCTCGATCAGCCGGTACGTCTCGGTGGTGAAGTCGGTGAGCGGCCGGGGGCTGAAGCGCCCCCAGTGCAGGGCCAGGAAGTGGTCGTAGAACATGTCGACCATCACCCCGCTCACCCGCCGCCGGTTGTCGCTGACCCGGGCCCGGCTGCGGCGGAAGGCCGGGTGGCTGTCGGCAAAGCTGTCGATGCGGCGGTGCAGCCTCACGCCCGCCGCGAGCGCCGGGCCGAGTCCGGCAGGCAGCGGGTCGAGCGGGCCCTTGACGAAGTCGCCGAGCACGCCGCCAACGCGATCGGCGGCGAGCGGCCCGGCGAGAAAGGCGTGGGCGAGGTAGTTCATGGGGCAAAGGTGCGTGGTGCGTCGGCTGAAGCCCGCATTCTGCGCCAGGCGCGAGGGCGTCGGCGGCGGTTTTTGGCGTGCCGGGAACTGGCGGTGAACACCGTGTTCTACAGCGTGACGCGGCGCTTAACGAATGTCATTTTTTCGGCGTCCGGCCGGAGGCAGAATCTATCGGAAATATCCGTTCAGATTCTGCCGGTCGCTTACGTTAACAGTGCGTTCGTCCCTGCCTCCAAACCTGCGCCTGCCGCACCGAGCGCGAGAAGAAAGCCGTCCGTTGGAACGCCACGCCTCCTGGATCCATTCCTTCCGTTTTCGCCTGACGCTGCTCTTCGGCGGCCTGTCGGTGCTGATCGGTTTCTGCATCGTCGCGTTTCTCGAGAGCGTGACGGCGGCCTATCTGGCTGACGAGCGGGGTGCCGCCCACCGTGAACTGGCCCGGGTGATCGCGATCCAGCTCGAGGGCAACATCCTCGAACGCATGCGTGAGATCCGCCTCCTGGCGCAGTCGCCCACAATGGTGCGGGGCAGCCTTGAGGCGCGGGAGGCGCAGGCGATTCTCGAGCGGATCAAGCAGACGCACCCGTATTACGCGTGGATCGGCCTCGCCAGCCCGTCCGGCACGGTGATCAACTCGGCCAGCGGCATGCTGGCGGGCGCCGATGTGAGCAAGCGCCCGTGGTTCATCGGCGGCCGCAAGGGGCCCTACATCGGTGATGTCCACGAGGCGGTCATGCTTTCGCGGCAGCTGGCGCGCAAGCGGGAGGGCGAGCCGCTGCGGTTTCTCGATTTCGCCGCCCCGGTCTTTGACGAGCAGGGCCGGCTGCGGGCCGTGCTGGCGACCCATTCGGACTGGAGCTGGGTCGAGAGCGTCATCGACTCGATGCTGCCCAAGACGGCCGGGTCCGCCGATCTGGAAGTCTTCGTGCTCAACAAGGACAACTCCATCCTGCACCCCTTCAAGGCCATCGGCGTGGAGACGGCGCCCGCCAATCTGCCGGGTGACGCCAGCCACGCGGAGGTGAGGTGGGGCGCCAGTGGTGATTTCCTCACCGCGGTAGCGGTGCTGTCGGACAAACCCTCCATCGACCTGGGCTGGAAGATCGTGGTCCGTCAGCCCTCGGCCCAGGCGCTGGCGCCGATCGCCCGTCTGCAGCGCACCCTGATCAAGCTGGCGGTGCTGACCACGTTCATCATGATGCTGGTGGCCTACCTGCTGGCGCGGCACTTCTCCCGCCCCCTCGAACGCCTTGCCGCCTTTGCCCGCCGCATCCAGGACGGGGATGAGGACATGACCCTGGACATCGACTCCGGAACCACCGAGGTCCGGCACCTGACCGGTTCCCTGAAGGCGATGACGGACACCCTCCTGCGACGGCGTGACGCGCTGCAGGTTGCCACCGCTGGCCTGGAACAGCGCGTTGCCGATCGCACCCGCGAGCTCGAGGCCGCCCGCAACCGCTTCGAGGAGTTCGTGCGCCGCTCGCCTTTGGCCATCGCGGTGGAGGAGGGTGGGCGGTTCAGCCTGCTCAACGACCAGTTCACCCGGCTCTTCGGCTACGCGGACGCCGACATCGACAGCATGGACGCCTGGTGGTCGCGGGCCTATCCCGATCCGGATTACCGGGCCTGGGCCCGCCAGAGCCTCGCCGACGCGGTGCGGGCGGGGGCCGTGGAAAACCGGCTGGCGATCTCCGTGGAGCACCGCATCACCTGCGCCGACGGCAGCGCGCGCCATGTGGCGATCTCGAGCGCGCTGGTGGGCGGGGTGCGCATGACCGCCTTCTTCGATGTGACCGACCGGCATCGGGCCCAGGCCGCGCTGGTCGAGCGGGAACACTTCCTGCGCACCATCGCCGACGCGGTGCCGGGCATGGTGGCTTACTGGACGGTCGATCTGCGCTGCAGCTTTGCCAACATCGCCTACGAGGAATGGTTCGGGCTCAGGCAGGATCAGATCCTCGGCCGCGACATCCGCGAACTGCTCGGCAAAGACCTGTTCGCCCAGAACGAGCCGCTGATCCGTGCCGCCCTGGCCGGCGAGCCGCAGCGTTTCGACCGGGCGCTGGTGAGCGCCGGCGGCAAGTCTTCCCACGCGCGGGTGCATTACGTCCCGAACATCGTCGACGGGACGGTCAAGGGCTTCTTCGTGCTCGTGCTGGATGTGACCGACCTGAAGCGCATCCAGCAGGATCTGGAAGTGCTCAACGCCGCCCTCGAGGCGCGCACCCGCGAGGCCGAGACGGCGAACCGCAGTCTGGCCCAGCAGACCCTGCTCCTGCAGGCGGTGATGGAGAGCCTGCCCTTCGGGCTGGTGGTGTACGACGACGCGCGCCGGATGGTGCTCCACAACGGGCTGTTCCAGTCCTTGCTGGATTACCCGCCGGCGCTGCTGCAGTCGGCCGCGCCGCGCTTCGATGACTTCGTCCGGATCAGCGTCGAGCGGGGCGATCACCCCGGCCAGCGCCTCGAGGATGTGCTGTCGCGCTTCGTCGGGGCGATGGAAAAGCGCCTGCCGGTGGTCTTCGAGCGCCGGCAGTTCAATGGCCGGTCGCTGCGCATCCAGGGCACGCCCCTCGACAACGGCTGGACCCTGCTCACCTACGCCGACATCACCAGCCAGAAGCTGGCCGAGCAGACCTTGCAGGAGGCCACGCGTCTTGCCGAGGGGGCCAGCCGCGCCAAGAGCAACTTCGTCGCCAACATGAGCCACGAGATCCGCACGCCGCTCAACGCCATCAATGGCATGGCGCAGCTGATCCGCCGCTCCGGCGTGTCGGCCCAGCAGGCCGAACGGCTCGACAAGATCGACACCGCCATCCACCACCTGCTGCAGCTCATCAACGACATCCTGGACATCTCGAAGATCGAGGCCGGCAAGTTCGTCATCGACGAGGCGCCGGTGGATGTGGCGGCGATCACCGCCAACGTGGCGACGCTGCTCGCCGACCGGGTGCGCGCCAAGCGGCTGCACCTGGAAATCGACAACGCCGACGTGCCCCGCCATCTGCTGGGCGATCCGGCGCGACTCCAGCAGGCGATGCTCAACTACGCCGCCAACGCCATCAAGTTCACCGAGACAGGGTCGGTCACCCTGCGTACGCGGCTGCTGGCCGACGAAGGCAGCAGCGTGCTGCTGCGCTTCGAGGTGGAGGACACGGGCATCGGCATCCCGGCCGAAACCCTGCCCAAGCTCTTCCAGTCGTTCGAGCAGGCCGACAACTCGATCACCCGCAAGTACGGCGGCACCGGCCTGGGGCTGGCGATCACCCGGCGGCTGGCCGAGCTGATGGGCGGCGAGGCAGGCGCGCAGAGCACCTTCGGCAAGGGCAGCGTGTTCTGGTTTACCGCGCGCCTGAAGGTGGGCGTGGTCGAGGGTGGCGTCGAGGCGCCAGTGGTGGCCGATGCCGAAGAGGCGCTCCGGCGCCTGCATGGCGGCGCGCGGGTGCTGGTGGTGGATGACGAGCCCGTCAATCGTGAGATTGCCCAGATGTTCATCGAGGACGTGGGCCTGAAGGTCGACGTGGCGGCGGACGGCGAGGAGGCGGTCGCCAAGGCCAGCGCGACGCCCTACGGGGCGATCTTCATGGATCTTCAGATGCCGCGCATGGACGGCCTCGAGGCCACCCGGCGCCTGCGCCAGCAGCCGGGCTGCGCCGACACCCCCATCGTGGCGATGACCGCCAACACTTTTGCGGAGGATCGCAAGCGCTGCTTCGAGGCCGGCATGAACGACTTCCTCAGCAAGCCCTTCGAGCCCGGCATGCTCTTCGCGGTGCTCCTCAAGAGCCTGAGCCGGGACGGGAGCTGACGCGCCGGGTCAGGCCCGCAGGTAGTGGGTTTCCTTGAGCTCCTCCATCACCACGTAGCTGCGCTGCATCACCACGCCGGGCAGGTAGCTGTGCAGGGTGCACAGCAGATCGTGGTAATCCTCCAGCGCGCCCAGGCGGGCCTTGATGAGGTAGTCGAAATCGCCGGTGACCAGATGGCATTCGGTGATCTCGTCGAGTTTTTCGAGGGACTGGCGGATCTCGTCGAGCACCTTGGGCGACTTGTTGGACACCCGGATCTCGATGAACACCAGCACCCGCAGGCCGAGGGCGAGGGGATTCACGCGGGCGTGGTAGCCGGAGATGATGCCTTCGCGCTCCAGGCGGCGGACGCGTTCGGTGCACGGCGTGGCGGACAGGCCGACCTGGGCGGCCAGATCGGTCATGGTGACGCGGCCGTCCTGTTGCAGGGCGTGGAGGATCTTGCGGTCGATGGGGTCGAGGGGGCGCATGGGCTTGGCGTGCTCTCTGGGCGGGTGAAGGCGGGGCACGGGCATGCCCCGCCGATGGTTGGGATCAGCGACGCTTGCCGACAGGGGCGTCGGCGGGCGGCGGGCCGGCGCGGCGGGGGCCGTCGGCCTCGAACTGGGCCTTCATCTCGTCGGCCTTCTTGCGTTGTTCGGGGGTGAGCAGCTGGTAGATCTGGTTGGCGCCGGCGGCGCGCATCTGCGTCATGGCGGCCATGGCCTGGGCTTCGGTCTCGGCCAGGGCTTTCACCTTGGTTTCGTCGTAGTTGCCCGAGAAGGTGAGGGCGCGCAGGTCGGTGCGGGCCTTGTGGGCTTCCTTGGCCTTTTCGCGCATCGCCGGGGCCTGCTCGTGCATGATCTTGAAGATCTGGTCGCGCTGGGTTTCGGTCAGCTTGAGCTCACGGATGAACGGGGGCATGCGCATGCCACCCTCGAAATGATCCATCCCGCCACGCATGCCGAAGCGCGGGCCGTGGCCGTCGCAGTGGGGGCCGCCGTCCATGGCCTGGGCGGCGAAGGGGAGGGCGGCGGCGGTGGCGGTGAGCAGGGCCAGGGGGATCAGGATCTTCTTGCGGAGGTTCATGGCGTTTCCTTGCAGGGGTTTGGTTGTCGGATCAGGCTGGCGTCGATGCCCGTCTGATGGGGTGAAATTTCGCATGTCGGCGTGTTAATGGCCGTTGGCGGCGGGTAAATGCGGGTAAAGGGAAAGTTCGGGTTTGTTACCCCGCGCGCGCCCCTCACCGCGGCCGTCGGCCTTGTCCTCGCGCTCGCGGGCGCGCAGGGCCTGCAGGCGGGCTTCGACGATCTGCACGTCGGGGCTGTCGCCCGTGGTGCTCTTGAGGGCCAGCTGGAACTGCTCCATCGCCGCCTTGCTGCTGCCCGACAGGGCGTAGAACTCGCCCTGGTGGCGGTGGGATTTGAGCGGGCTGCCCAGCGCGGCCCAGGCTTCGGCGGCCTGCTGGTGAAGGGTGGCGTCGCTGGGGCGGACGAGGAGCTGGGCGTCGATGAAGGCGGCGGCGGTCTTGAAGTCACCGCTCTTGATGAGCAGGGCGGGGTAGTCGTAGACCAGCTGGAGGTGATCCGGATAGCGTTTGAGGGCGGCTTCATAGCGGGCCCGGGCGGCGTTGGTGCGGCCCGACTGGCTGAGGATCTGCCCGGCCAGGGCTTCGAGCATGGGGTGGCGGAAGCCGTCGTGGGCGAGGCCATCGACGGTGGCTTCGGCGGCGGCGAAATGGCCGGCCCGCAGTTGGGCCGCGGCAAGGCCATAGCGGGCCGCGGTGCGATCCCGGTAGCGGCCTTCGGCGAGCTCGGCGGCGAGGCGCTGCTCGGCGTCGCGGGGCTGGCCTTCGTAGCTGCGCGCCAGGGCGCGGGCGATGTGGTAGTCCTGGCTGTCGGGCACCTGGCGATAGGGCTGGGTGAAGGCGCGATCTTCGGCCTCGGCGACCCGTTGGGAGGTGAGCGGGTGGGTACGCAGCCAGGCCGGCGTGGTGCCGGCATCCACCAGCCGGGTGCTCTGCTGGAGGCGCTCGAAGAAGCTGGCCATCGCCCGCGGGTCGAAACCGGCGCGCACCAGCAGCTGAAAGCCGATCCGGTCGGCCTCCTGCTCGTGCTCGCGGGTGTAGTTGATCATGCTCTGCTGCTGGGCTGCGGTCGCACCGGTGACGGCCGCCATGGCGGCCTGACCGTTGCCGGTGCCGGCGGCGAGGATCGCGCCGATCATCGCGGCCATCGACAGCACCTGGGTGCTCGACTGGGCGGCGATCTGCCGCGCGATGTGGTGCTGGCTGACGTGGCTGATCTCGTGGGCCAGCACCGAGGCGAGCTCGCTCTCGCTCTGGGTGGCGGAGATCAGCCCGGTATGCACGCCGACGTAGCCGCCGGGCAGGGCGAAGGCGTTGAGTTCGCTGGAATCGACCGCGAAGAAGCGGAAGTGCTGGCCGGCCAGATCAGGGTCGGACGCCACCAGCCGGTGGCCGAGGGCGTCGAGGTAGGCGTTGATCTCCGGGTCGTTCAGCATGGCGCCGGAGGCCCGCAGGCTGGTCATGGTCTGCTCGCCCAGGGCTTTTTCGCTCTGGCGGGAAAGGGCGGTCTCGGCCGAATCGCCCAGATCGGGCAGGCTGATGGCCGGGCTGCCGCAGCTCCAGGCGAGGGCGGTGGCAAGGGCGATCAGGCGGAGGCTTCGGGGCATGGTTTGGGCGCTGAGCTCGAGAACAGGTGGAATCTTCTGGCAGGGCGCTGTTAAGCCCGGTTCGCAACATGTAAAGGCATGTAAAGGCGGGTAAAAGCCCGGTCGTGAAATTTCGTCGCGGGCCGCCCGCCCTTATCATCTGCGGCAGGTATTCGAGAAAGCAGGTGCAGGATGAGCAAGGTGTTGCTGGTGGATGACGACGTGGAGCTGTCGTCGATGTTGCGGGAGTACATCGAGCAGGAAGGCTTCGAGGCCGACGTGGCCCACGACGGCGAGGCCGGTGTGGCGGGCGCGCTGACCGGCGACTACGCCATCGTGGTGCTCGACGTGATGATGCCGCGCCTGGGCGGGATCGAGGCCCTGCGGCGCATCCGCGCCCACAGCCAGGTGCCGGTGATCATGCTCACCGCCAAAGGTGATGACGTGGATCGCATCGTCGGGCTGGAGCTCGGTGCCGACGACTACGTGCCCAAGCCGTGCACGCCCCGCGAGCTGGTGGCGCGCCTGCGGGCGATCCTGCGGCGCACCCAGGATGCCGCCTCGCCCGACACCGCCGGCGGCCCGCTGGTGGCCGGCGCGCTGCAGATGTGGCCGCAGATGCGCCGCGCCCAGTGGCGGGGCGCGCCGCTGGAACTCACCAGTACCGAATTCAACCTCCTCGAACTGCTGGCCCGCAGCGCCGGCCGCGTCGTGACCAAGGCCGAGCTGTCCGAACAGGGCCTTGGCCGGCCGCTGGCGCGCTTCGACCGGAGCATCGACGTGCATTTGTCGAGCATCCGCCACAAGCTGGGCCCGCGGCCCGACGGGCGCTCGTGGATCGAGACGGTGCGCGGGCTGGGCTACCAGCTGATCCGCGAGTGAAGGGCGCAGCGTGAGGTTCGGTCGGCTCTTCTGGAAGTTCTTCTTTGCCTTCTGGCTGGCCCTGCTGCTGGCCGGGGTCGGCGTGGGCAGCGCGGTGTGGTGGCACCAGCAGAAGGAGCGCGAGCGCATCGAGGCCGAGCGCGACCCGCTGCTGAACGGCGGCCCGCGGGTGACGCTGGCGCTGTCGGCGGCGGCCTCGGTGCTCGGCCACGGCGGCCTGCCGGCCCTGCGCGACCTCGTCGCCGAATGGCGCGGCGAGCGCATGCCACGGATGTTCGTGGTGGACGAGGCCGGGCGCGAAGTCTTCGGACGCGAGGTGGGCGCCGATCTGGTGGCCGACGCCCGCGCCAAGGCGACCTCGGACGACCCGCGTCGTCCCGCCCGGCTGGCCACCACGCCGGACGGCCAGCGCCTGCTGCTGTTCGTGCCCCAGGTGCCCGGCGAGCCGCGCTTCGAGCCCCGCCGCGACCTGCCGCCCGGCGCGGGCCCGAGGTCGGGCGAGCCGCCTCGCGGCGTCCGTCCGCCCTTCGACCGCCACGGCCCGCTGCCGCCCGATCCGTGGGTGCCGATCACCACCGGGCTCATCGCCAGCGTGGTGTTCAGCGCGCTCCTGGCCTGGTATCTGGCGCGGCCGATCCGCAACCTGCGCTGGGCCTTCGGCGCGGTGGCGAATGGCCAGCTGGAGACCCGCGTCGGCCCGCTGATGGGCGCCCGGCGTGACGAGATCGCCGATCTGGGCGGCGACTTCGACCGCATGGCCCAGCAGATCCAGAACCTCATCGGCGCCCAGCGCCGCCTGCTTCATGACGTCTCCCACGAGCTGCGCTCGCCGCTCGCCCGCCTGCAGGCCGCCATCGGGCTGGCGCGGCAGGACCCGGCCAAGCTAGAGGCGACCCTCGACCGCATCGAGCGTGAGGCCGTGCGCCTTGACGAGCTGGTCGGCCAGCTGCTGACCATCGCCCGGCTGGATGCCGGCACCCGCGACAGCCGCAGCGAGCCGGTCGAACTGTTCGATCTGGCCGCCGCCATCGCCGACGACGCCCGCTTCGAAGCCCAGACCCGTGGCCGCGAGCTGAGCTTTGCCGGCGAGGGCGAGGCCGAAGGCGAGATGCGGGTCGAACTCGTCCAGCGCGCCTTCGAGAACGTGATCCGCAACGCGGTGAAATACACCGCTGAAGGCACCGTGGTGGAGGTGCGCGCCAGCGCCGCGGACGGGCGCTTCGTGCTCACCGTGGCCGACCGCGGGCCCGGCGTGCCGGAGGTCGATCTGACCGCGATCTTCGAGCCCTTCTACCGCAGCCCGGCCGGGCAGTCGGCGGGGGGCTTCGGCCTCGGGCTGGCGATCGCGCGGCGGGCGGTGGAGGCTCACGGTGGGCACATTGCGGCCAGCAACCGCCAGGGCGGCGGGTTGGTGATGGAGATCGTGCTGCCCTTCGGCTCCGCTGCTGCGGCGCAAAAAATGCCTTGAAAGAAAGTTGGGCGCAGCCGCGGCCTGCTGTTAGAATGCGCGCCGTGGCGGGTCTCCCCGCATAGCAGCGCGGTGAACCTGGTCAGGGCCGGAAGGCAGCAGCCACAGCCGTTCCCTGCTAGTGCCGGGGGTCGGGCTCGCCACCCCGAATTCGAGGGGCGTCCAGGCGGACGCCCCTTTTTACATTCGTCTGCCGTCCTTCGAGTCCGTCGGCCTGGCGCCGGCGCCTGATAGAATTCCGCCATGGCCTATCAAGTCCTTGCCCGCAAGTGGCGCCCGCGCAGTTTCGAGACGCTCGTCGGGCAGGAGCACGTGGTTCGTGCGCTCACCCACGCCCTCTCCACCGGTCGCCTCCACCACGCCTATCTCTTCACCGGCACCCGCGGTGTCGGCAAGACGACCATCTCTCGCATCCTCGCCAAGGCGCTCAACTGCGAAACCGGCGTCACGCCCACGCCGTGCAACCAGTGCGCCGCGTGCACGGCCATCGACGCCGACCGCTTCCCCGACTACGTCGAGATGGACGCCGCCTCCAACCGGGGCGTGGACGACATGGCCGCGCTGCTCGACCAGGCGGTGTATGCGCCGGTCCAGGGCCGCTACAAGGTCTACATGATCGATGAAGTGCACATGCTCACCGGGCACGCCTTCAACGCCATGCTGAAGACGCTGGAAGAGCCGCCCGAGCACGTCAAGTTCATCATCGCCACCACCGACCCGCAGAAGATCCCGGTCACGGTGCTGTCGCGCTGCCTGCAGTTCAACCTCAAGCAGATGCCGCCGGGCCACATCGTCGGGCATCTCACACGGCTGCTCGAAGCCGAGCAGGTGCCCTTCGAGCCGGGCGCGCTGCGCCACATCGCCAAGGCTGCCAATGGTTCGATGCGCGATTCCCTGTCGCTGCTCGACCAGGCCATCGCCCACGGCGCCGGCAAGGTTGAAGAGCAGGCCGTGCAGGACATGCTCGGCACGGTGGGCGACGATCACCTCTACGCCGTGCTGGATGCGCTGGTCGCCAACGACGTGGCCGCGCTGATGGCGGCGGTCGACGGCATGGAAGCGCGCAGCCTGTCGTTCGAATCCGCGCTGCAGTCGCTGGCTGCGCTGCTGCACCGCATTGCGCTGGTCCAGCTGGCGCCGGCGGCGGTTGCCGACGAGTTCGAAGCGGCCCGCCTCGCGCCCTACGCCCAGGCCTTCGACGCCGAGTTCCTGCAGCTGGCCTACCAGATCACCATCCACGGCCGCGACGAGCTGCCGCTGGCGCCCGACGAGACCACCGGTTTCTCGATGACCCTGCTGCGCCTGTTTGCCTTCCGGCCCGATCAACCCGCCGGGCTCGGCGCGGTGATGGCCGGTGGCGGTGGTCAGGGGCAGGCGCGCCCGATGCCGGCCCGTCCTGCGGCGCCCGCTCCTGCTGCGCCAGCGCCTGCTGCGCCAGCGCCTGCGCCGCGGCCGATCGCCGCGCCGGTCGAGCCGCCTGCTGCTGTGGTGGCACCCGCTCCGGCACCGGAACCCGAGCGTGCGCCCGAGCCGCCGCCCGTCCGCGCCGAGGTTCCGCCGCCAGCGCCGGTTCGTGCCCCCGAGCCCGCCAAGCCGGCAGAAGTCGCCAAGCCCGTCGAATCCAGCGGCCCGGATTACGGTAGCAGCGTGCCGCCCTGGGAGGATCTTCCCCCGGAAGCACACGAGATCGCCCCGGCAAGTCCCGCACCCCAGCCGGCGCCGCCGGTCGCCGTCGCCCCGCAGCCCGAGCCCACCGCGATCCGCCAGCCAGAACCTGAGCCCGAACCCGCCAGGCCAACCCCGCCCGCAGCCCGTCCGGCGCCGGCGATGTCCGGCACTGTGGATTGGCACGGCCTGCTCAACGAGCTGGGTCTTGGCGGCCTCAATCGCGAGCTCGCC